>JBAZKP010000003.1:0-98334 GCA_041650735.1 archaeon
GCAACAGGAAAATTGAAAATAATTGGGAGAGCAGGAGTAGGAGTAGATAATGTTGATAAAGAAAAAGCTAAAGAACTTGGAATAGTTGTTGAAAATACTCCTTTTGGGAATACTAATGCTGCTGCGGAGCACACCCTTGCATTAATGATACTTTTATCAAAACACATTATTCACAGCCACAAAACAATGAAAGAAGGGAAATGGGATAGAAAAAGTTTTGAAGGAACAGAACTCAAAAACAAAACACTAGGATTAATCGGGTTTGGGAATGTGGGAAAAAAAGTTGCAAAAGTTGCTTTAGCATTTGAAATGAATGTAATGGTTTATGATCCATTTTTACCTGATGAGAAGTTTAAGGAACTCGGGGTTAGAAAAGCGGAGCTAAATGATATTTACAAACAAGCAGATTACATTACAGTGCATGTTCCACTTACTGATAAAACAAAGAACATGATTTCTGATAAAGAATTTGACCAAATGAAAAAAGGAGTAAGGATACTTAATGTTGCACGCGGAGGAGTAATAGATGAAAATGCTCTTCTGAAAGCAATTAATGATGGAAAAGTTGCCTGCGCAGGATTAGATGTTTATTCAGAAGAACCACCAACAAAAAAAGAGTTAATTGCGCACGAAAAAGTTATTTGCACCCCGCACTTAGGGGCATCAACAATAGAAGCACAGGAAAACGTTGGAATAGAGGTTGCGGAACAAATAGTTCTAGCACTAAAAAATGGCGAAGTAAAGAATTGTGTAAATGGATTAATGAAACTAAGGTAAAGTCTCTACCCTATCTTCTTAGATAGGGTAAGTCTTTTCGCGCACCTTAACAAGGCGCATAAAGAATTGCGTAAACGGATTAACAAAACTTAGAAAATAAAGTTTTACTGGAATTCAAATATCCTTAGAGCGCTGTCTTCCAGCGGAGTAAGCTTTATTGGCTTAGGAATTGAATTCGGTTTTCTTAACGAATTATCCCACTTAATCAACTTAATCAATACATTATTTAGAGCCTGCATTTCTGTCGGAAAATTTTCTACAGAAAGCTGTTCAGCCCTTGCCTTAGAAAGAACCCTTGAAACCCTCTTGGCTAAATTATAATAAGGCTTTCTTGGATCAGAAGCAATTTTATTTATCTGATTAACCATTTGCTCCCTCATCCATAAACCCTTTGGACCACTCGCGCCTCTTGTTCCAAGCCTTGGTCTGCCATAAGTACGCGGAGTAGAACCCCTCTTCTGTGCCTCAGACATTTTTTTTCTTAAATCAGAAATAAGCGCTTTCTTTCCTAAAACCATAAAATAATCACTGCTTTCAAAGTATTTAACTTTTTCATTTATGAAAATAATATCTGTTCGTATGCTTCTCTTGGTATCAATCCTTCTGCTACAAGCAGTTCCATACGCCTTTCATTTTTAGCAACTTCATTTTTTGGATTCTGGCGCATTTTTCTTCCAAAAGCTTCATACTCTCTCCAACTACCAACCCCCCCTATTTGCTGTGAATCGGCTCCGCGAAAAATATAACTATTTTTATTACCCCTAATTTTTTCCATTGGTCCGTCAAATATCGCGTAAGTGTCAATAACTGGCCTTAATGCATGGAAAGCAAGAGTATGAACTTCATCATTTGCAAAAAACTCAACATAATCATGGAAATGCCATTTTTGTTTTCCAGCCTCATCAGTTACAAAAATCATTTCCCTAGCAAGCCAGGATCTCACTCCACTTGCATTAAGAAGAGACAAAGCCAAATTACATCTTTCTGCACAATGCAAAAACCCAATCGGTTTTTTCTTTAAAATTGCGCTTGCTGAATTTCTTTTGAATAAACGCTCTTTCCCACCACACAAACCCCAATCAATAGGAATTCGTTCAAGAACAATATTTGCAATTTTAGTGGCTCTACTCAATGCTGGACCTTTAATGCTCTCTGCCCTTTTGGCAATTGCCGGTGCCATCCGCGCAGTTCTTCTAAATCTCTCAAGGCTCGTTTTCGAGGCTTTGACTTTTAATTTAAACAAAGGATTTTTCAGACGCATACAAAGAATATTAATTGAGAATATAAATAACTTTGCCTAGGGCTTCTGCAAATCTTTAAAAACAAGGAAAACTATTTTTATATAACATGGATTCTAAAAATATAATTGCTCTTGAAGTTGTGGCTTTTACGCCAAAAAAAGATTTGACAAAAGGAGAAGTTTTTCAGGCAATAAGACAAGAGATGAAAAAATACCAGGGAAAGCCCGTAGTGTTTGTTTTTCCTGAGGCAATACTTGGCGAGAAAGCAATTACCAGGCTTGAAGGGAAAGCATTTGTTACAAAAATAAACCAGTTACTTGCACAGCATGGTAATGCATTTGCTTTCTTTTCAATAATAGAAAAAATAGGAAAACCAACAAATGCAAGGTCTATTTCAAACACAGGGTATATAGTTACTCCTTCAAGAAAAAAACCTTGGTTTGTTTATCCAAAACTTTATAGGATACCAGAAGGGAAAGGGCATAGTCTTCAAGTATATGATTCCACGATTCTTGGAAAAAATGCTCCAAAAAAATCTTCAGAAGTACACAAATTATTGACTCGATGGGTTGCGCGCGCAGAAAAAATAAAGGGTTTCCCACAAGTACGTATAAATGGAAAAGATATTCAATTAAGAATATGTTCAGATATTCACCACAATTATTTATTTGATTTACCTGTAGGAAAATCAAAACGAAAAGCTGATTTAGTATTGGTTCCCGCAAGAGGACTTCATTTTGAACAACAACACATGAATTACATTGCCCCAATATTAAAAAAAAGAGGAGTAGTAGCTATAGTTGATGGAGACAAAGCAAAAGTAAATTATTTTGCTAAAAGAAAAAAACAAAATAATCCACTAATAGGCACTGCCACAGTCAAGCCGGGAATTAATATTAATTGGTCAACATACAAGTTTCCAAAAAGGAATCTTAGAAAAACTCGTTAAAATAATTTCAAAAAGAAAAAACTTCACCGGCAATTTGGTTTGCAAATAATTAAAAGCACTCCTTGGTTTTGCTCTTACATGAAGGTTTATTTTCCTTATGAAAAGGTTAGGCCAGAACAACAAGCTCTTGTTGCTGATGTTATGGAGGCGGTAGCTAAGAAAAAAATTTTTTTAGCACACGCACCAACAGGATTAGGAAAAACTGTTTCAACTCTTGCCCCTGCCTTGAGTTATGCTTTAGAGAATAATAAAAAAGTTTTTTTCCTAACCCCAAAGATTTCTCAACACGAAATTGTTTTAGAAACCGCTAATTTGATGAATGAAAAATTTGATTTAGGGGTAAAAACAGTGGATTTGGTTGGAAGAAAACAAATGTGTATTGATCCATTCTTATCAAGAACAGGAACAGGTTTTTATGAAATGTGTGCGAAAAGAAAAAAAGATAAAGCATGCAAGTACTATGGAAACACAAAAGGATATACCTTAAAACAAAAAGTAATTGCTAGTAGGAGGAAAAGAGAAATACTCCAAGAATACAACAAATCATACTTATACATAAAAGAAAGTTGTGTTTTCAAAGAACTATGCCCTTATGAAATAACAATTGAAATGATTAAGAATGCGCATTTAGTTGTGGGAGATTATTCCCATCTTTTCCATGAAGATATTAGAGACAATGTTTTAGGACAAGCAAAAATACAATTAGAGGATATTATTTTGGTTATAGATGAGGCACACAATTTTCCTGAAAGGCTAAGAGATATGATGGCTAGAAGTTTTGATGTTAATGGATTAGAAAAAGCAATCAAGGAATCAAAAAATGTGGGAGCGTTTGAAACAGAGTTCTTGTTAAAAGACATTGAAAAAGAAATCACTAAGTTAGGAAAAAAACTTTCATTAAGTAATTCCAGTGCTGTTCTTGTTCCTGAAGAAATGGATTTTTTAAAAAAAATAGCAAGACAAGGATTAGAACAAATAGAAGAAACTGCTTTAAAATTCATGGAAAAAAACAATACAGAGAATTCATTTTTACTGGTTTTAGGCGAATTTCTTTACGAATTAATAAAAGAAAAAAAACACACCCTGCATGTAATCGAGAGAAAAAATGCTTTAGGAATAGGAATATACCCATTAGACCCATCAGAAATAGCTAAAGAAGTATTAGAAAAAGTGCATTCAGTTGTTTTAATGTCAGGAACCTTACTCCCGTTAGAAATGTATTCTGATGTACTGGGAATATCACAAATAAATAATGAAAATGAAAAAATATTTGCGGAGCAAGGAAAAAAAGATGAGCAAAGTGCATTACATAACAGGGGATTTGCGGTAAGCGCGCATGAATTAAGAGAACAGCAAAAAAACATGGTTAAACATAATGTTAATTCAAAAATTTTGTTAAAAGAGTACAAGAGTCCTTTTCCAAAAGAAAATAGATTGAATTTGTTTGTAGAAAAAACCACGATGAAATATACTTCAAGAAACGCGGAGCAATACAACCAAATAGCCCAAATGGTGGACAAAATAATTTCCAAAGTGCCTGGAAATACAATAGTTTTTTTCCCTTCATTTGAAACACTTGAAAGCATTTCCACATTGCTAAAAACTAGGAGACAAATCTTGAAACAGGAAAGAGAAATGGCGCAGGATGATAAAACAAAACTAGTGCATAAATTCAAGTTACTTGGTTCACAGTTTGGAGGAGTATTATTGGCTGTGAGCGGAGGAAGCTTTTCAGAAGGAATAGATTTTCCCGGAGATTACTTGAGTTGCGCAATAATTGTTGGTGTACCATTCGGAAGAATGGATATTTACACGAACGCATTAATTGATTTTTATGAAAAAAAATTCCACAAAGGATGGGAATACGCTTACAACGGACCAGCAATAACAAAAGCAATGCAGGCATCAGGAAGGGTAATCAGAACAGAAACAGATCAAGGAGCATGCATTTTCTTGGACACAAGATTTTCGGAACCAAGATTCAAGGTTTATTACCCAAAGGATTTTGAGGTAAAAAAAACAATAGAACCAGAAAAAGAATTAGAAAAATTCTTTAACAAAAAATAATCCCAAATTTTAAAACAAAAATTCTTTCCAAAAGAAAAAGATTATTTCCACCGATTTTTTATCATTTCAAAACGTTTTTCAAAATCCCCCTTATAAAAGAAAATTTGTATTTAAGATATTTTTTTCCGTGATTAGAATACAAATGAGAAGCTTTTTTCTTTAATCTAATATAATCATTTCTTGTTTTTTTATTTGCGCGCAAATAATTTCTAAAAGCAAGTGCTTTTTCAATTTCCCCCGAACCATGAAAAGTTAAGTGCAAGTGAACTAATTTTGCGGAGCCTGATGAAACATAATATTTGTAAAAAAAACTTCTTTTCTTGCGCATAGTGTGGTCATAAACAAACCCTGCTTTTTCAAGCAATTTTCTTGCTTTAGAAAAACTTTTTTTTGGAACAACCACAATAATATCAATTATTCCTTTACCCCCTAAATTAGGTACTGAAGTGCTTCCAATATGGTAAATCTCCTTATTTTTTATTGAAGAAAGTTTTTTCGAAAGAAAACGCTTTTGGGTTAGAAACAGTTTAGGGTATTTTGAAGAATATTCTTTGAAAAAATATTTTTCAGTAATAGCTTTCTCAAGAATATTCATATGTGAATAATAGAACAATATAATTTAAAATTGAAAAAAAACAAGGGCTAAGAATTATATACTCCCCTAAACAATTCTTTGTTATGATAAGAGCAATTAAAAGGTATAGTGAAAGAAGAAGACGATTAACTAATTCAATGGAGAATACACTTGAAAGTTTAAGGATTGCAAAAGAAACAGGTCTTGAGCTTAATGGGATTATAAAGGCTGCTAGAAGGGAAAGAACTGCCCTAAACGGTGCAAGAAATAATGAAGCAATAACTCATTATAGGGCATTAAAAAAAATAATTAAACAGCTTGAACTGATTGATAAATCAAGGTTTACTAAAAGTGAAAAAAATTTTATGGGACAAACAACAAAGGCTCTTGAATCAAAGGCTCCAATAAAAGAACAACAAGTCCTTATTGCTTTAGAAATAATGAGAAAATATAGTCCCTTGCTGGCTGAAAATGCCCAAAGAAGCATGACCCAAAGAGGATACAAAGGAAAGCTTTATAGTAACAAAAACAGGGTTAATTGAGTGATACAATATGAGTCCAACTGAATTCCCACAATTTACTATCCTACCAAGAACAAGAATAATTCTTACAGGAACACACTTTGATTTAACTTCGCCAGGAAATTTACAACAACTAAAGAATTGGGGGGTAAAAAAAGTTTTTTTTGTTTTCCCAACTAGCCAAAAACAATTAGATTTAAGTGGAGAATTTAGGGCAAGCCCTGCAGAAAAAGTTAATTTAATGGATATTTATGCAAAATTCAAAATAAATCCGATGATTGCAACAATTCTTCCACAAAACGGAATACAAATAACTTCATTACTAAGAAACCCAAGGTCCTTTAGAAGCTATGAATCATTCAACAAAGAAGCAAAAGAAGTTAATGGGAAATTTATTATTCAATGCATGCATGGAAGACACGCAAGCGCTGCTTATGCATTATACCATTTAGCTAACTCAACCAATTATTCTATGCAAGAAATACACAAAATATTTTTTGATGCAGGATTCAAAGCATCGGAACTAGAAAGAATGGAAAGCTTTTTGCAAGATGCAAAAGTCAATTTACACAGAATAATAGAGGAAAGAGAAAAAGTACTAATAGCTCAAAAAAAATCATTAGCAAGACACCTGAAGAAAAAAATGAAGCACATTGCACGAGGATCAAAACCATTGCGACATAACCGTCATTAGGTGAAATAAATGGTAATCAAAAAAATGATAAAAAAAGTTACTTCAGCTTCACGAATCAAGAGCTTAGCGGCAAGGACAGGACTGAATCCAAAGCAAATAGTTGCCAGAGCAAATGCGGTTAGAAGAGAAGAAGATGCAAGAAGGATTCTGAACAAACTTGAGGCTCTTGAAAAAAATGCGCATGACAGGGAAAAAAATTTTTTAAAAACTGTAACCTTGAGAACGGAATTAATAAAAATAAGGGAAGTTCAGAAAAAAATACGTTCAAAATAAACTCTTTTTCTAGGACAATTTTTAAAATTATCAAAAAATAAAAATGTTAAGTATATAAACCAGAAAGTTCTCTTAATTGCCATGGCAAAAGCAAAGCAAGAATCAAATGTACAATCAATTTTTTCCTCGTTTTTGGATAACTTTAGGGATAATTTTATTGGTGCAATGGGAAAAACAATAAAAGAAAAGATAAGGAAACTGGAAAAAATGGCTTTGGAAATAGCACTAAGCTTTGTTTTCTTTTTTATATCAATTATTTTTGTTTTAGTAGCATTAATGTTTTTTTTAAAAGAGTATTTTCATTTTAGTTATTCTTTAAGCTTCCTATGCATAGGAATAGTCGCACTCCTAATAGCATACGCTATTTACGGAATTGTGAACAAAGAATAATTATTTTTAAAACAAAAAAGGAGGGAAAAAAATGGGTTCAAAAAAGAAAAATCCTGCAATTGAACTAGCAAAAAAGGATGCTAAGATTGCTATGGATATTGCAAAAAAAGATGCTAAGAAAGCATTGGCTATTGCAAAAGTAAAATTCGAACAAGCTCACAAAACTATTGACAAAAAAATTGAGACACACCCCGAACAAGCAGTGCTTGTTGCAGCAACACTTGGAGCTGCAGTAGGAGCATTGGCTACATACAGTTTCATGAAAAAAAAGAAATAATTTAACAGGCCAGCTCAAAACTGGCCCTTTATTTTTTTAGGAAACATTCTTTTTCTTTTAGAAATAAAGTATTCTTTAAGTTATATTGGCTACATAATTTACTTTTGCGAAGCCAATCTTCCAAAAAATCATTTTTTCTTATTTTAAAAACCCGATTTTTATTTTGCACAATTTCTAGGACATTTCTTCAGTTGTCCAAGAAGATAAAAAAGTATTAAATTTTGGTGCCATTAGAACTAGTTTTTTGATCTTATTCGCGTGGCTTTACTTTGTCTCTTTTGGCTATCGCTTGTAAGTATCTTTGCACTATTTTTGGATCCGCGTAGCCCATTCTTGCTCCCGGAACTGCTAAATTACTTTTTCTTTGGTTTGCCTTTGGGTAAGCTAGGTTTGCTTCGTGTATGCTTTGATGCAATCCTGCTTTCTTTCCTCTTAAGTAAGCTGTGCTCATAACAAGAGTATTGCCTTTGCCCCTAATAAAACTTTACTTTATTTGCCACCCAACCCTTTTCTTATACATAACTTTTAAGGTCGCCTTCTGATCCCTTTTCGCTGGTTTTTCAATTTATTTTTTAGATTATCCACTATTTGTTGACCTTTTCTTGCTTGTTCCTGTTCAGATTTAATAGTACTTTCTTTCTTGCGTCTTGTTAACCATTCGTAAGCCCTAATATCTTGAATAGTTGCTCTTCTTTCAGGACTTTTTTTCAATTTAATTAATTTTCTTTTTAAACTTCCCATGGGCAAAAAAATCACCAATAAATTTAACGCTATTCTTTAATATAAACCTTTATTTGATTTTAAGTCATTTTACGATGGCGTACTTCCCCTAATAAACTATTGTGGGCACATTTAATTTTTTTCCCATATTTTCCTTAGGAATTTTGCTGTATAACGATGATTATGTCGGATTTGAGGGGTCTTTTTGGGTGGTTTTGGAGCATGTTGGAAAGAGGCAAATGGGCTAAAATGCTTCAAATCGGCGATTTGACAAGAATTAATAAAAGATTACGTCGATATGCGCAAAGAAATTTATTTTTTTTATCAATAAACCTATTGGGTTTTGAGTTGCCTTGCTTCAAAGTGAGCCAGGAGTCTTGAGCCCCAACATTGTTATGTATCAGTTTGTCTAGTCTTATCTCAACAAGTCATTTAATTTCCCAAGATTGCCTAAACTCCTTAACCTTTTTTTTGATACTCTTTTGAATTGTTTTGTTATTATGATGAAGTTTATCTATTTTAACCAAATATTCTTTGCACAAAAAATCATACCTATTTTTGAGCTCTTTTATCCTATCTTCAGAATAAAAAGGATCATTCACATACCCCATATACCAACCTCTTGCTTTCTTATGCTGAAGATTTACCAAATGTCTAAAAAAAAGGAAATTCAGAAATGCAAAATCTAATGTCATAGCCATTTCAGGAATAAACTTTGATGAATTAACCCAATGGTAAAATTCTTTTTTTCTTGAACCCCCTCTTAATCCTTCAAGATCAGGAATTATAAGCATTTGCTGTGCAAATGCTGTCGCATGAGACATGTCGCATAAATCTTTCCAATGAGCTTCAAGATTTTGTGTTTGTTTTCTATTATCCCCCATTTGGCTAAAAACATCTCCTAAAGTTATGTTGTAAGTCAAGTCACTTGTTTTTCTCTTGTTAAGCCATTTTTTCTTATACTTTTTATTCTCTTCTGAAGCTTTTGCCACCACAAGCATCTCAAAGTTCTGCCTTAATATTACCCTTGCCGAACCATAGTAACCATGACGCAACAACAAAAATACCGAATTGTTGATATAAGGTTGATTCAATAACGCATTATTGAGAACAACATTTTTTACAAAGGCACCCCCCATAACATATTTAGTGTCTAACAAATTCATAAAAATTCCCGATAATCTGATTTGAATATCCGAAATCTCTTCCAAAAGACTAATTAGCTCAGAAAATTTGCCTTTTTTCATTAATTTAATAAAATATTTTTCTGATTTCTTCAAATTGGCTAAATTAAACTGAATTTCAACATTCTGCACTTTATTTAATTTATAATCCATAACTAAGATATGTACAAATTGTTTTTACACCTTTCACCCCAAAAAAAATCCCTAACAAATTCGTAACCCCCCTAATCCACCCTTATTTCTTCCGTTTCGCTTCTAAATAATCCCTGTAGTCAAGTGAGGTGTCGTGTAATTCGTTCATCCATTTGTTTACTATTTCTTTTAGGTTTATGAGTGTTTTGTATTGTTGGTGTAGTTGGCGTTCTACTTGGAGTTCTTTGTATCTTCCCATTGAGGTTGGGCGAAATTCTTCAAATACTTTTTTGCCAAGGGCTTCAACTAACTCAATTTCCTTAATATGGGCGTTTATTCTTTCAAATATTGATTCTTGGAGAGCACCAATGTCTTTGGCTAATTTTTTTCTTGCATCCCAACTCATTCCCTCATAAGCGCCTTCTTTTCTGCCTGAGGATAACTCGTAAAGCATTTTGTAGAGGGCACTTGACTCAGCTTCAATTACAGCAACCTTTCTCCCTATTCGCATCCTCGCGGAATCAAGTTTTTTTAACACTCTTGATTGGAAATTCTTTTCCCCAACCTTTGCTCTCTTAGAACGCTCAATAAACTCTTTCCTAAAAGCAAGTTCCGGTTGTTTTGATCCAAAAGCCATAAACAAGTATCTTTTTCAAAGAATAAAAAGTTAATGAAAAACTTGTTATGTATATTTATTAGGTTACTAACATTAATATACTTAAAAAATTTAATTAAATAATGCAATCAGTCTCTATAGTAGCCTTTTTACTATTAAATATTATCGGGATTGTCCTCATATTTGTTTGTTCATTTTTAGCCCTATTATCAATTTCATTTCCCTTATGTTACTTATATAATTTTTTCAAAGGCGACCTTACAAAGATTGGAGCAAATGAATTGTTGAAAAGAGTTTGTACAACAAGCCTCCTTATTGGATTTTCCGTCCCAGTCATAATCCTTCTACTTTGGTATGCCCTATTCAGAATTGACTATTTACTCACAGCACAAATACTAACCCAAATTACACAAGCAATCCAACCCATTCAAAATCTTGGTTCAACAACAATATTAATTGTATTTTTAACCCCCTCAATTCTTTGCCTAATTCATTATTATTTCATTAAAAAAAAGAAATAGTTTTAATCCAATTAAGCCAAAAAATATCTTTCTAAAAAATAAAAGCTTGCACTTCAAAATAAGCCCAACTATTAGCGTTCTATAGAGAATTTTATAGCTGAAGAGTAGGTTCACTTTTTAGTGAACCCCTCTCAAAAAGCGTTAATTACATTCCGAAGAATTTTAGTACGCCGTATACTATTACGCCTGGCCAGAAGATTGATTTTATTATCCCAATTATTATTCCCCAAAAGTCCGGGGCGGTTGTAACAAAATAAACTAGTGCTCCAAGAAAACCAAGTCCGTATATTGCGCCTCCGCTTCCTGGACTAGAGCAACAGCCTTTTGAAAACCAATTTTTCTTTGGCTCATCGCATCCTTTCTCCATTTTTGATCCAATTGCTTTACCAATCTCATCCCACGTAGGTTCTTTCTTTGTTTTTGCCTTCATTAGAACACCTCTTTAAACAATAATCTTTTCCAAAATAAAAGCTTATCCACTCAAACCATAAAATTTGAATTTCTTAGTAAAAGAAAACTATGTCCAACAATGTGTGTTATTATATGTTTTTGCCAAAAGGTATTCACAAAATTTTTTTCCCGCAAGTAGAATTATCTGTTGCAAAAGATTCTCCCCAAAGAATAGAAAAGCAAGTACTTATTCAAGAAGAATTGTTATTTTTGCCTTGATCGCATACGATAGTATTTTATATCTTTAACACTGTCGAGAATAGCTGAGTTTATGAATCTGGTGCGTCCAATGCGTCTATTTTCAGCAATTTCAAGTCTCGGTAGGTTAGTTAACACAAGGTCTCCTTCTTTACTTACATAAGTATATTTATGTGATCTTAAAGCTTTTCTAAAATTAGGGTTAGTTAAAGCAAAGTCCCGAATCGAACGACCAAGATCATCCAACGCATATCTTTCTTTAAAATCAGCTTCTTTTATCTTTTTTATAGCATCTGCAATACTTTTTAATTTAAATAATTTAATTCCACGCAAAGCAGCTTGTTTCTCTTTTCGTGCTCCAAGAACCTTATTAACTTCAGCAAAACGATTCCCAGCAGCCTTCATTAAGCGCTTTCTTTTAAATAATTTTGGCATAGGCATACTAATCTAACTATTAACCCTCTATAAAAAGGTTTTCCTACTTTTCACAGCAAGAGTTTTTTATTAACTTTTCCTTTCATTATAATGTAATGAATTTCACAAAATTACTTCTGGCTTTAGTTTCTTTAGCTCTTTTGTTTGGTTGTACACAAAACACGCCAGGCTTTTCGTTTAACCAGCCTTTTCAAGTAAAAGAAGGGGTGACTTACCAAGCAAATGATTTGAGCATTAGAGTGATTTCTTTTACTGATTCGCGCTGCCCTAGTGGAGTTCAGTGTATTTGGCAGGGAGAATTAGGGGTTAATTTGCAGGTTAATGATAATAATGTGCATTTAGGAGAAATAACTAGTAAAAATGTTTCTATTGATTTGAAACAGAATGTGGTTAGTTTAACCTTGGTTTCTATTGATACAAATCAAGCTGAAATTATTGTAACCAGCACCCCTTGGGACCAAGTTGTTTGCACAATGGAAGCCAAGATTTGCCCTGATGGAAGCGCAGTTGGAAGAGAACCCCCTTTATGTAATTTCGCTCTTTGCCCGGATGAAAAATAAGTAATATCCTTTTTTTGTTACATCTTGTTTTCGAGATTATTTATAAATCACTTAACCTGCGTATCCTTTACCATGGAGGTGGTAAATAATTCATAATATTAGGTTAGAAACAGATAGACTAATTCTGCGGGAGTTGCAGATGAAGGATAATGTGTTCATAGCTAAATGGTTAGCTCCGCTTAGCGTTACACGTTTCCTTGCAAAAGTACCGCACCCATACTCATTGACGGATGCACAATCCTTCATTGGAAAGGCTGTTGCAAATCAGGTTAATGAGAAAAGAGAAGGGTATCCTTTAGCTATAACCCTAAAGCCAGATGTGTGTTTAGCTTAGTCTGCCCCTCTTGACGCACCCATAGGTGTTGTTGATTTAACAAGTGTAAGTTACTTTAACGGCACTACCGAATTAGGTTATTGGTTGAGTGAAGAGTATTGGCGCCAAGGAATAATGACTGAAGCTGCCAAGAAAGCAATAGAGTTCGCGTTTAACTCTCTCGGGTTAACCAGGATAAATGTTTACGCGGCAACAGAGAATATTGCTTCAAACGCAACCATAAAAAAACTCGGTTTTGTTTTTGAGGGTATGCAAAGAAAAGCTATGCGCTCAAAAGCAACAGGTATAATACATGACAAGAACTCATACGGGTTGCTGAAAGAGGATTGGGAAAAATCTGGCAAATAAAACCTAAGAGGGGTTAAATCCCCTCTTTAGGAAAAAAAGTGTCCTAGAATTAGTGTCTTATTCTCTTTCTGGCTTTCAAAGCAATTGCAAATCTTTCCGCGGATGATCTTGGTCGGTTTTTTATTCTGTATTCTTTTATGTGGTGATTTATTGCTCGAAGTATTTGTCTTGCGGAAAGGATTTGTTTGCTGCTTGTTATTTTCATTCCTCTTCTTTTAAGTTGGTCTTCCCTTAACTCAGTCATCCACAAAGAGGGCACGAGGACTGCTTTTGGAGAAACTTTCAGTATTTCCCTTAAAGCAATTCTCTCAGCATTAAGCGCAATGCCTTTGTTTTCAAAAAATTTTCTGTTTGTACCCTTAAACTCATCTTCTTCATAACGAGAATGGTATGGAAAGAATTCGTAACAATAAGCTGGTTTATCCCCAAGTTTATTTTCAATCCTCCATTCTTTCATTCTTTCAACTGCTTCTTTTCCCATCAAACGTTGTATAGCTTCATCTGAATTCAACAAATAACTTAGTGCCCCTAAATGAGTACTTCGTAAAGAACCATGTCTTGGAAATTTTTCAATTGCTTTTCTTGCAGAAGGATTAGTAAAAAAGAAAGGATTAGCTGTATTTCCTCGAGTAATCCAAATATCAAACTCAATCCTTTCTAAAGAATTAGTTTTTTTAGGAACCACCAAAAAACCAGGAACATTTTGAACCATATAAAACACACTCAATCAAAGTATTTTAGCTTTTTGTTAAATTTCAAAAATTATATTGCATCAATATAAGGCACTAATTGTATTACCCCGTTTTTTTGGCCTACTATTTGTAAGTGGTCAGTGTCAAGTGGTTTTAATGCAAAACTTGTTCCATTCTTGTTTTTTATCCAATCACCCGCAGGATAGTTTTTTGAGAGCACTACTTTTCCTTTCCTTAAAACATCAAATGATTGTAATGCAATTTCTGAGCCTATTTCAAGAAGTTTTTCCTTTAATTTGTCTTTAGGTAAATTCATTTCATTTGATAACTTAGTAAGCATTCTGTTTGCTTTTGGATTTAAAGCAGAATGATAAAAATCACCTATTGTCGGAAAATTTGAATATCTCATTGCAATGAATGGTCCAACAGGATGCCCAATGGGTTTCAAAATATTAAAACTTGAATTAGGGAGTCGTGGATTAATTGCTTCCACCATTCTTCGTACAAACCTAATTTCCTCTTGAGGTGTTACTTTGTAATGTTTGCTTGCGAGGGTAGGAAATTTTAGAACAACCCCTTCTTCGCCTTTCAAGTGAAGTAACCTTACCCCATAACCCGGGCCTTTGTCTTTTTTGCCCGCTGAAACAATAACCCCAGGTACATGCCCCCATTCCCTCAATTTCCTTTCATCAATATTCTGGAGATTTCCAAAAGCTCTCAACGCTCTTTTTGGAAATTTCCTTCCTGTTCTTTGCTGTTCGCGTTTCATTACTGAGCGCAATCTTTTCAAAACAGTTTTATCAAGTGGCTTAAGAACCATACTATAATTAGCTTCAAAAGAAATACTTTAATCTTTCCCTAAAAAAAATGTCCAAGAATTAGTGTTTAAACTATTATTTTGTATTCTTTGATTAATTCATTGTCAATATATATTTTTACATGATATGTTCCTGGTAATGGGTGGCCGCTCAGCCCTGTTAGTTTTTGCGGTTCACCAGGGTAAAGCATAAATGAATATTCCCATGGCAGGGTTTCTGTAAGCACTTCCCCTTCAAAATTCTCTCTCACCATTACCGTTCTTCCATAAACCTCTTTCTCACCCTCAGGAGCTTTTCCAAATACAGCAAAGTTTATTTGCTCTATCCCACTAAGATCAAGTTCTTGTAATTTTTCTGAATCTTCCTTATTGTCCTTAGAAATCCAAAACTCTATTCTTGATAAGAATTCTTTAGAATACCTTCCTATAATTTCAAATTCTTTTTCAGCAACAATAGTTGCTTTTGTATTATTAGAATCAATTTTCACTAATTGCAGAGTATATTTTCCTCCTGGCAAAATATTCCTCCCTTCATTGTTTATTGTTCCTGTACCTGCCCCTCCATCAGAGGGAACATCAAAGTAAGGGTAAATATCCAGTGGAATAATTACTTCGTTCCCATCCAGAACCCTAAAAGCAAATCTATCCCCTTTCTTTAACCCTTCTTCTTGCGGGTAAATCGCTTCCCCGGTTACAAAAGTTGTTTTGTTTAAATCTTTTGGAGGAATTGTTGTTGAAAGAAATATTTCCACATTAGGATCAATTTCCTTTACCATAATTATGTTTGCTTCTTTCACCACAGGAGGCATTTCATTGTTTCCAAAAAAAGAATTCAATAAACCCACTAAAATTACAAGAACAATTAATCCAATTAAAAGCAATGCAAGTGCTTTCACTAAAAGAAATATTCCTCCAAAGAAGGATGCGAAAAAACCTTTTTTTTCTTCTTTAGAATCCTTATCCAAACCCATGCACTAATTACCTTTTTTTAAAATAAAACCCTTCCTGTTAAAAATATATCCAATATTTAGCGTTTAGTTCGTATTCTTTTTCTTACTTTTACGGCAAATTTTTTTCTTGCAAGAACTCTTCCATTATTTGTTTTTCCCATTACTGTTTTTGCAAGCATTTGTTCAGTGAAAAACTTTTCATTAAACAGTTTGTCAACCATTGGTCTTATTCTCTGCAAATCATGTATCATTGCTTCTTTCACCAGATTAAGCGTAATTTTTTGTCCAGCAAATCTACTATTCCTCCTATTTACTGTTGCATCCCAACAATCAGCTATAGCTAGTACCTTTGAGTATTCAAAAGCCCTTCTTTTTGCACTTAAAGTTAATTCATGTGTTCCTTTAGGCAACTTTTCAGGATAAGGATTTAATCCGTGTCTGTGATGATTAACCGCAATATATGCTGAGAAAGCATTTGCTGGTTCTACTCTTTTGAAAGTATCAACTGGATGTGCTTTCATTGCTGCGCTGTCTTTCGGCCCCCAGTTTTTTTTCTTTTTCAAAACCTTGTCAGGAACAAGCATTTTTCCATCATCATGCCTTGGAGCAGCAAAAAGCAATGGTTTTGTATTCATTCCCAAATATTTAGCTATTTTCATTGAAAGCAAAGTTACTCTCGCTGAGTGCAAAAAAGTTTCCCTATCCTTTGCTTTAAGCAAAGCCAAATCAGTCCTTATCCTTCCTTTATCCTCTTCGCTTAACTCATAATCAGCAAATAGTTTTTCAAAAAGAGGAATCCTGTAAGACATATAAAAAAATGCATTTCCTAAGAATAAAAGCTTTTGTGGCAAAAAATGTGTCCAAGAAAGTGTGTTTTTAATAAGCCTCTTTTGCACATTAACAATTTTTCCCAAAGCGTTAACCTTAAATACAAGATGTTAGAATAATATAACATGTTAGAAATAACTAACAAGGGTGGTTTTGATGAAAGGAAGCAGTGTTTTTAATGCAGGCTTGTTCTTAGCCTTTATCGGTCTTGGAACACAAATAGCTTTTGGAGAAATCGGAGTGCTCGCCGGCAGTGCCTTGAGTACGGCAGGAATAGTTCTGACAGTAAAAGGTTACTTAATGCAGAAACATCCTGAAAAGTTAAAAAAGGATGAGCGTTCAAAAAAAATAAGTGCTTGGGCAGCATCTCATTCCTGGATGATAACAATTTTTGCCTTAATGATAATGTTTTGGATTAACAAGCTCAACATCCTAACCCTTGGAACAGACTTAGTAATCGGCTTAACTTACATAGTAATGGTTGCTTCACTAATGATTTACAAGTACCACTTTAACAAGAAAGGTGACATTGAATGAAAACTCATGTTAAAGAGTATCGGCTCAAAAAAAAACTAACCCAGGAACAACTTGCGGAAATAGTTCAAGTAAGAAGAGAAACAATTGTCTTTCTTGAACAGGGAAAATACAATCCTTCACTAAAACTTGCCCACGATGTAGCAAAAGCCCTTAACGCAAAAATAGATGAATTATTTGAGTTTGAGGAATGACTCAACATATTGTTTAAATTCCCTAAATACATTATATTTATTATGAAACCAACTGTTTTAAAAAAATCTCAAGTAAAGAAAGGAAGGCCGAAAGTTTTGTTTGTGGATGATGATCCTGCGATTCACAAATATACTTCAAGAATTTCAAAGAACCTTGGGTTGCTCAAGAGAACTGCTTTTCACCCCTTCAAGGCAAACTCAATAATTTGGGTTAGATTACATGCAATTGCGCGTTTAAAGAAAAAATTGATTTTTAAAGAAAAAAATGCTAAGAGTGTTGAAGAAAAACAGGATTTGTTGAAGAGAATAAATACTCTTAACATGCTTCAAAAGAAGCCTTTTGCTTTGGTTGTTTCTGATGTCAATATGCCTAGAAGGCATGCTGTTGGAATTAAGTTTGTTCAAGACTTGAGAAAAAACTTGCCTGAACAGCCAATTTTAATGCATTCAGATGATTTGAATTCTCTTGATTATTTAATGGAAAAAGGGTTTGCAAGAGAAATAAAAGTTCCTGGCTCTAATGGAGAAAAATTAAAAGAAAGGCTGAAAAGCGAATTATGGCCAAAAAAGTACCCTAAGAAAAGTACTGATGATGATTGGTTCTAAACCCTATTTTTTTTACACGCATTTCCCATTTAAGCATTTTCTTCCAGATGAAGTACAATCCTCTATTTCTTTCCAGTAGTAAAAGAATCCACATTCTGGAGATGAAATGTATGAGCCCACATATCTTTTCTCTGAGCCTACCCCGCAATTGTATATACCTGAATCAGTAAACGACAATATTGTAGCAAGGTTTATTCCTGTTACTGAAGCGCAATCACAAGTATTAGATTGGCATGGTTTTACACATCCAACCAGATTATCTGAGGCTTTGTAACAAGTGTAACCGTAAGCAGAACCACAATCCAATGCACCCTCAGAGCTGGTTATGTAAGTGCCATTGCACCAAACTGGGGTATTAGTTGTGGATAATGCATAGTTAACGTGATAATAAATACCATTCAAGTTCATTACTTCATTTTTTGCATAGCTCAGATACTTAACAATGCACTGTCCACTAACACAGACTTTTCCTAAGCTGCATCCTCCCGCATCACATGCTTGGCTTGTCCCAGGTTTTGTTCCTGAACAATAACTATCCGCTACTTTTGTCCCATCATTTCTTTTACAATAAACATTTCTTGTCTGACTGCCTGCTCCGCATGATACAGAACATGAAGACCATGCCCCGGTTTGCCAAGAATAAGTGTATGAACTCACACAAGCTCCATTTGAACATGTTTGCCCAGTTCCACAAACAATTTTCACTTGAGTAGAATTACTTGAAGAGCAATTTGATTGCCCTGTTCCGGGACTATTGCACGTCCATTTCCTATATGTTTGCACTACATCATTTCCTTGACAAAACGGATTATTTACAAACCCATCCGTTCCGCAATCAGAATCTCTTGAACAAGTTACTCCTACACATGCCCCACCAGAACAAATTTGAGCAGAGGAGCAACTTGTTCTCAACTGATTTAAATCAGAAGAAACACAGGCAGAGGACACAGTTCCTGGATTATTACAAGTAAAAGTCCTGAAAATATTCCAAACGTTATTCAAATTACAATAATTAGTTCCAATCCAAGCATTGGTTCCGCACTCAGCATTTGTTGAACAAGAAATTACTACTGGAGTATACTGGCAGGAACTTGAGGTTGTTCCAGGGTTAATGCAAGTATCAGTAGTTGAAGAATTACCATCATTGCATTGTGAATCACTAGAGCAGGCAATATTCAAACAAGCACCATCAACACAACCAAATCCACAATAGTGCCCTGGATAGACGCTGCCAGTGTGCGCAAAATCATTTTCACAATAATATTCTGTTAATATATTTGCATCAACACAAACATCCGTCAAAGTTGTATAAATTAATCCATTCCACGCAGTTGTTGATCCTTTTAGATAATATTTTAGTCCACTATCGGAATCAACACAGTTCTGGTCACTACAATGAGTTGATTGATTTGCTAAAAATGCACAAAAATTTGCATCATCAGAACCTATTTTGTTTCCTAAAGCAGTATTTGAAATAGAGTTTGAACAATCACTTTTGTGTTTGTTCTTGCACATGTTGTTGTTTGTAAAAGTATTATTTTCACTTCTCTGCATAGCAATTGCTCTAGTATTGCCAAAAATATTATTATCAAGAATCCTGTTTCTTAAGGAACTCTCTAAATAAATTCCCCCAGCGTAGTACCAGCTTCCACTATTTCCACTATCATGCAATTTGTTTTGCTGAATAAGACTGTCATTTACATCCGAAAGATAAACTGTTGCCCCATAATCACTTCCAAAAAGATCATTATTCAGTATTGTGATGAAACTCGAATGAGTTATGTTAATTAAAGAATTCCATGCAGATGAAAAATTATTATCAACCAAAGTAATATTCTTTGAGTCCCGTATTTGAACAACAACATTTGGTTCTCTAATAACATTACAATTTTTTATAGTCACATTATTTCTGTCACTAATATTAAATAGTACTCCATTGTAACCAGGGAATATTACTGCATGATTACAATCAACCACTAAATTATCCGCAGCTATGTTCATGTCAGTAAATGCTTGGTTTTGATTACAAAGCGTAATTGAGGATGTCACTTGCATATGATCATTTGGATTAATACATGTAACAGGAGTAGAACACGAGCCATTATTACAAGTCTGTTGTCCAGAACAAGTTTGGGTTAATTGATTAGTATCACTTGAGGAACAACTTGCTTGTGCTGTCCCGGGGTTATTGCAAGTAAAAGTTCGATATGTTTGAAGAACATTACCCCCTAAACAAAAAGGAGTACTAATATTCCCGTCAGTTCCACACTCGGAGTTTGAATTACATATTGGCGGATCCGCAGCAAAGCTACCTAAGTAAGAGTTAGCAAGGATTGTTTCAGCCGGTTTTCCATGAACTGTATAATCTGTATCTGTTGTTCCGCCTTGGGTTGTTAGTGTCAGCCAGTCCCAGTAAAACGCCCCAATAATATTTGCATCGTTTTTTTCTACATTTAGTGTTGCTTGGTAAGCATCTGCTTGTTCCTGTAAATCAAGCGCTCCTCCAGAATACCAAGGAGTGGTATTTGCCCCGTCTCTACTCTGGTAACCTATTTCAGTTAAAATAATTTTTTTGTCATATGATTTTGCAAAATTATCAGCGGCTGTAATGCTTTGAGTAAATCCTGTTTGCATTTCTTGTACAGTGGGATTAGTTTTCGCGGTTAATGGGAAATATGCATCAATTCCAATGTAATCAACTGCCGGCCACCAACTAACATTCATATATTCATCATGATTTGCAGCATAAACAATGCTTCCTGAGTATCTCTGCCTTACTCCTGCAATTATACTGCGCCAGTCAGCAACTCTATTTGAGGTTCCTTTTAATTCAGTTCCTATCATGAAGAGTTCTACATTGTTTTGCTGGGCAATATCAGCATAATGATAAATAAAAGTTTTGTAACTACTAAACCATTTGTTCCAATCTGCTTCATCAGAGTAAGTAATTTCTCCTCTCCAAGTGCTGCTGCTTGCGCCAACATCAACGTGCGGCTTTAGTGCGGCTTTCATTCCAAGTGAATGAATTTTTTGTATTGCTTTGACAACTCCTGCATCTGTGGGAGTTTTGGTTGGAAGCGACTGGATGTTTGTATCAGAAAGATTTAGCAAGTACTGTGTTACAAGAACCGAAGCCCAAGTAGAGTTTGTACTAGTTTTTAATAATTGTAAAGAATTATTGGAATCAGCCCCTTCATACTGATTGTACCACCAGGAAACATAATTCATTCCGCGCATAAATTTTTGTGCCAAAGGAGCAGTACGAACACAATAACTTTCGCTGCAACCGCTAGGACAGCTCTCAAGTAAAGTCAGAGTAGTTGTGTTTGTGCAAGCGGCATTTATTGTTCCAGGGTTATTGCAAGTGTATGTTTTGTAATTCTGATAAGCATTTCCGCTTTGACACACAGCATTGTCTGTTGTCCACCCATTAGTTCCACAATCCGAATTACTATTGCAATCTACTCCAAATGGATCAAATCTACAAATTTTTTCTCCAGTATTTGGATTAATAGAATCACAAAAATCAGAGGTCAGTGAATTATTATCATTGCACTGACTGTTAATGGAACACACAACATAATTATTATCACATACACTGGTTAGTGTTCCAGGGTTAATGCACTTATCAAGCGTAAATATGTCATTATCATTACACTCCAAATCGCTTAAACATGCAGGAATGTTTGCATAATAATCTTGTTTTATTTCATCAAATGTTTTTATGTAATCAAATACTTTTGCTTCATCTATTGTTGAATTAGTAACTTCACTAATCCAAGGGTTTCCAAATTTCAAGCTAATTGATTCTGTTGGATCACGATTAACTTGTTTTAGTAGCTTGTCATCAATGTACACGTTCATGTCGTCGGTGTCGGAGTTCCAAGTATAAACCGCTTTGTGCCACCCAATTGAGTTCTCAGGCAAACTTGAGGAATAGTCACTGCCACTGTAGACTTGCCAAAATCCAGTTACCGTGGCACTGCTTGGCTTTGCTATCGAAATTTTTCCCCCAGTTCCGGATAAAGCAGAGTTATATGTTCCGCTATATCCTAAAATTGGTTTTACCCAGAACTCTATTGTTCCTTGGCTTAACTGCTGAGAAGGAGAATAAGCTATTTGTTTAGTAAAACAGGTAGTTGTTGAGCACTCGCTTCCTCCCCCAAACTTTACTCCGTTGCCCTTCAATCCGGGCACGAAAGCAATTCCGTCAGCTCCGCTACATAGTTGATATTGAGCACCGCACAATCCATTATTTGTATTAATCGAATTCAAATCATTAAAACTTTCATAAAAAATTGGGTTTGGCGCAGCGCTTAAACAAGCACCATTGCTACAGGAAGTTACTATACAAGTATTCCTCAATGAATTATCATCAGATGAGTGACAAGCAGCATTTGCAGTCCCAGGGTTACTGCAAGTAAAACTCCTGAAAACCTGCACCACTTGGTTTCCAGCACAAAAAAGATTGCCAATATACCCATTAGTTCCACAGTTTGCATCACTAAAACAAGCCGGAGTTGTTGCTGTGTGTGTGCAGTAACTCGAACCAGTCCCAGGACTCACACAAGTATCAGCAGTTAATGCATTGTAATCATTGCATTGTGCATCAGTTGAACAAACAATATTCAAGCAGGCTCCGTTTGAGCACCCGTTTTGGCAATTATAGTTTCCCAGGCCAAGTGCAGAACCAGTACAATAATATTCATTCAGCGTATTTGCATCTAAGCAATAATCATTATTTGCAGTTACAGTTTCATTCCAAAAATATACAGTTCCTTTGGTTGCCGGGTCAAGACCTGAATCAGTGTCTGAACAATTCTGATCACAGGTTAAGTATTGAGTTGCAAGTAATGAACAAGAGGAAACGCTTCCTTGGGTTATCCTGTTCAGCGAAGAGGTATTATTCGCTGAAGAAGCACAATAATCATCATAGTTATTTGAGCAAAATACGTTTGAAGTAAATTTACTTTGCCTGCTGTTTGTAAGGTATAATGCGCGTTTATTGCCTGAGGCTTGATTATTCTCCACAATGATATTCCCTGAATTAAGAAGTGCTATTGCGCCTGCGTGAACCCACGATCCTGAACTAAGACCGTTGTTTTTCAGGTTGTTGTTTTTTATGTTACTATCAAAAATGCTTGAAAAGTAAATCCCTGACTGGTATGAGTTCCCTGAAATATTGTTGTTTATTATATTTAGTTTTGATGATGAAATTGCCTTAACTCCATTATCCCATGTGCTGAGAAGGTTACTGTCTTTTATTGTTACGTTGTTTGAATTTGTTATTGAAACATCATAGTTTAATCCGTGGAGATTACAATTCCTTATTGTTATATTATTTTTTCCACTTATCGAAAAAGAACCAATAGTTGCTCCATTACAATCAACAGCAAGATTGTCTTTTGCAAAATTAATGTCACCCGTAGAATAAGTTCCTTTGCAAAACGTTATTGAACCAGTTATTTGCATTCCTGCTGTAGGAGTAACACATGCAGTGCTACAATCAGGATCAGCAGAATCAATTTTTCCGTCACAATCATTGTCTATCCCATCAGTGCATAATTCTATTGCTCCTGAATTAATTTCAGAATTGCCATCATTACAATCAATTGTTCCGCATATTTCACCGTCTAAAAAATATCCGTCATTATCATTGTCTGTGCATTGTGTTAAAGGATATAGGAACAAATTCATTTCACTTATTCTTGAGGATATTCCAGGAATTTTTGCTAAGTAAGCAGGGAAGTCTTTGTTGCCATCATGGTATTGCAGTGCATTAAATGCAGAGAGTGTAATGTATGCATGAGATAGTGTTTCAAAAACATTCTTTCCATCAGTATTTGGTTTCACTCCTTTGTAATTAAGGTCATTTGCATAAAGGCTTGTTGCTACTACAAATCCGAATGGATAAGTTTTTCCTGGTCCATAATAATAAACTGCATTGTCATCTCTTACTGAAACAATTTTTGCCATTAGTTTGTCAAGTGTATTTTGGTCCAAATCGGGCAAAACATTTAGAGGAACAAAAAATGCGTGGGGTGTGCTGTGTGCAGGAACACTTATTTGCCCACTTTGGGTCGGAGGAACATAGTATCCAACAAATCCTTGTGTCATTGCATCAGAGAAACCTGGATAATCAACTCCTAAATAATCACCATATGCCAAGTGTGCTTTAGTTGTTTGGACAAAAGACTCTTTACTATAAAAAGTGTCAATTAAAGGTATTCCTGCTAGTGACCTTACTCCCCAGGCAAACATTGAATTAAACCATGCTGATTCTTTTACTTCATAACCGTTCCAATATGAACTTATTCTATCTTGAGAATTTATCAGTTCTTTGAAAGTGTTAAAATCAACCGACCCTGAAATATACTCAATCATTACCATTAATCCTCCTTCATCGGAGTAAATATTCCAGCCGTCTCCGCTTGCAGTACCCGGTAAACCAGTGGTTGCATTAATAACGTGGGAAACATATTTTTTTGACCCTGAAGTGAAAATGAAGTCATCAAACTTCATTTTTGAATAAATGCTTTGGGCTTTTGAAGAAATTTCTGTGTATCCATTATCCTGTGCCCACCCATCAACTATTAGCAGGGACATATAGAACAAGCCATCATCAATTGAAGGTATATTGACTAAAGTAGTATGATAGGGGGCAACATCTACCCCTGTTGAGGGATTAACAACGTAGTAATAGGGATAAAATAATCCATTCCATACTTGGGAATTATTATCTTGAAGTGATTTTACAGTATTCAGTGTGGTAGTTATTCTTGCCACTGCATCAGCTTTAGTAATTTTTCCTCTCTCCGCAGCCACAATGTATGCTTGAAGCAAGTACCCCCATTCTGTCGGATTAGACCACGGAATAGCAGTCCTGGAACCTATTTTGTATTCTCCAAGAGGAAGACCATAAGAAGTAACTGCGGTAGGGCTCAAGTAATAATTCAGGTGGGTATCCACCATATCGCTTAGAGTAGCATATTGTGATGGATTTAGAGTTGCAGCAAAAGCTTGTGAAGAAAACAAGGACAATAGAAGTAGTATGCCGAAAAATAAGTAACAGCGATTACTAATTTTTTTCGCTGAGTTTTGTCCCCCAACAAACCCCATATTGAAAAACCCACACGAAATATTTATATATCCTACCTTTATCCTACTTTATATGACATGGTGAATTAGGATGAAGAGCAAGATTTCAATTACTTTGGATGAAAATGTTGTTGAAGGAATAAAGACAATAATTGATGGAATCTATATTAGGAATACTTCTCAGGCTGTGGAGTATTTGCTAAAAAAGACTCTTTCTGGAAAAAACAGAGCAATTTTTTTGTGCGGGGGAGGAACCTTCAAAAGAACAGAAAATGGTTGCTTTAGGCCTTGTACCCCTTTTATGGGCACTAGCGTTATAGCACATAACATAAAATTCCTAAAAAGCAATGGTTTTAGTGAGATTGTAATAATTGCTCAAAAAGAGTGTATTAATGAGGTAAAAGAATGTGTTAATAAAGAAAAAATTAGGGGAGTAAACATAAAGTTTTTAGAGAACTCAGAGGTTTCTCAGGGTTCAATGGATTCTTTGCGTACCTCAGGCGTTCTTACCAGAACTTCTCTCATTGCTTTTGGAGACACTATTTTTTTTAACAACAATATCCAGAATTTTTGGAAAACTCACTTATTGTACAAAGGAACCGCAACCCTTTATGTCCAGGCATTTACTGAAAAAATTGGTCATGCGGGTGTTGTTAGCATGGAGGGCAATCAGATAACTAGTTTTGTTCAAAAACCCGGAACAAAGTTTTCCTTAATCCATTTTAGCGCTGTGTTTATCGCCGAACCAAGTATTTTGGATTACGAAGGACATAGTTTGGAATATGATGTATTTCCTGAAATGGCAAAAAAAAGACAACTAATTGGTTATATGAGCGAGAAGCCTATTCATCATTTCCATACTGAAAAAGAAATAAAGGATTTGGAAATACAATTAAAAAAGCCTTTTCAATCCTGGAGCCCTTCAAAAGCAACTAAAAGAAAGAGTTCTTAAAAACAAAACTCTGTTACTTATTTCATGTTTCGTTACATGCTTGCCCCAATGGAGGATTACACTGACAGCGCTTTCCGAACTCTTTGCCATAATCATGGTGCTGATTTGTGCTTTACAGAGGTTGCTAAAATTGATGGTTTGGCGAGAAGAAACAAAGCTACTTGGAAAAAACTTTCCTGGAAAGACAATGTCCCTACTCAAATACAAATTCTGCCAGGCAAGGATGAAATGCTTGAAAAATTCTTAAAAGAGTTTAAACCAGAGGATGGCTTTAAGGGTTTTAATTTTAATTTCGGTTGCCCTGCTCCAGAGGTTACAAAAGCTGGTAGGGGTTGTGCAATGGTGAAAAGAGTAACTAAAACAAAAAGGTTAATTGAAATAGTTCGCAAGTACAATTACCCTGTTTCAATTAAGATGCGTTTATCTGAAAATGAATTTGAGAAAAGCGTCAAAGTTTACATGAATCTCATTAATGGCACTAATCCTGATTTTTTTATAATTCATGCGAGAACCGGTACCCAAACCTATAACGATGAACCAGATTACTCTGTTTTTGAGGAATGCGTTTCCAGTGGGAAAGAGATAATTGCTAATGGTAATATTGATTCTAAAGAAAAGGTTGAGGAATTAAAAAAAATTGGGTTAAAAGGAGTAATGATTGGGAGAGGAGCAGTAAGAAATCCCTCAATTTTCAACCTCTTAAAAGGGAAAACCATTCCCCCTATTGAACAATTAAAAAGCGAGTACTCTGTTCTTGCTGAAAAGTATGATTCTGATGCCCGGCATAAAAAAAATGTTTTAATGCGTTTGGATCAAAAGTTTTCCCCAACAGAACTAGGAAATGATGCTTAGTTAGTTTAGTATCATTATTGAATAGTTTAAAACTGTTGCAAAACTTACCCATAAAATATAGGGTATTAACAAGTATGCTGCTTTTTTGTTGACTTTGTAAAAAGAAAGAATTGTAATAATTATTGAAAGCCAAAGGAAAACTATTCCCACAAAACCCAGGAAAGCGCTTTGCATTCCAAAAAACAAAAAAGACCAAAGGACATTTAGTGCAAATTGGATTGCAAACCAGCTTAATGCAATTTTTCTTTCCCGCACAACTTTTTTTCCTTTGCTTTCCCAAATTAGGTATAGCGCTATTCCCATTAATAAAAACAAAATAGTCCAGGCTGGGGCAAATAACCAGTTTGGAGGAGAGAAAAATGGTTTTGTTAATGATGCATACCAAACAGGAATATTAGGAATAGTAAAAATGGATCCTAGTGCTCCAATAATTTCACAGGCAATTACAAAAAAAATAAGAGTAAGCGCTTTTCCTTTGTTCATTACAAAACAAGGTTTTTGTGGTTAATTAAGGTTACTATAAAAAGTATGTCCTAAAAATAGTGTTATTATTAAAAAAAAGAAGTGGGTTCTTTTAGAACCCAGTTAAAAACTTAGTAGTTGTTTCTTGGTTTTTTGTGTTTCTGGTAGCAGTCTCTGCAGTACACTGGTCTTGATGCATCAGGCTTGAAAGGTACTTCTGTTTCCTTTCCACAATCTGCGCATGTTGCTTTGTGCATTTCTCTTCCAAAATTATCTTTTCCATCAGCCATATTTTATTTCACCATTTTCGTGTCAAACTCACCATTTGACAGTTAATTTATCTTGGAGAAGTATTAAAAACCAAACAAATAAGACTTTTTCGCATAACTTCCTTTCAAATCCAAAAAATTAATTTAATTAGAAGAATCTGTTTTCTTTATAGTTCGGCGAATCTTTTGTTATTTTAATATTATGTGGGTGGGATTCCTCTAATCCTGCATTTGTCAATCTGTCAAACTCTGCTTTATCTTTTAGTTCTTTTATTGTTGCTGCTCCTACGTACCCCATTCCTCTTTTCAGCCCGCCTATATATTGGAATATAACTTCTCTTACTTTTCCCTTGTATGGCACTACCCCTTCAACTCCTTCTGGAACTAATTGTCCTTTGCTTGTTTCTTCCTGATTGTATCTTTCTCTTGAGCCTTTGTGTACTTCCATTGCTCCTAATGACCCCATTCCTCTGTACCCTTTCCATGGCTGTCCTTGTAAAAAAATCATTTCTCCTGGCGCTTCTTCTGTTCCCGCCAGCATGCTTCCCAACATTACTGTGCTTGCTCCCGCAGCTATTGCTATAGTTATGTCTCCTGAATTAGTTAATCCTCCATCAGCACATATTGGTACTCCATATTTATCAGCTGTTTTTACACAATCATAAATCGCGGATACTTGTGGGCGCCCTATTCCTGCAATTATTCTTGTAGTGCAGATTGATCCTGGGCCTTGCCCTACTTTTATTCCATCAGCCCCTGCTTTTGCTAATCTTTCAACAGAATCACTGACTGATACATTTCCCACCACCACATCCGTATCAGGAAATTTTTTCTTTATTTCTTTTAGTGTTTCAAAAACAGGTTTTGAATCCCCATGTGCCGTATCAATTACTAGCACATCTACATTCTCTTCTACTAATTTTGCTGCTCTTTCCAAAGCTTCTTCCCCCGTTCCTATTGCAGCACCCACTCTCAATCTTCCTTTGGAATCAGTGTTATATTTCTCAGAACTCCCCGTAATTATTCTTTTCACATCAGAAAAAACATATAATCCTGCTAAAATCCCTTTTTCATTTACTAATGGCAAGGATTTTTTCTTTTTGGATTTCATTGTTTCATAAGCTTTTTTTGCATCAGTTCCTATTGGAACCGTAAGCATTTCAGAAGAAGGAGTCATTATTTGTTTTGCTAAAACATTCTTATCCACACAGAAATCAAAATCATTTCCCGTAATTATTCCTACAAGTTTTTCTTTCCTGTCAAGCACTGGAAAACTGCTAAAGGTATATCCTTTTTCATCCATTCTTTTTGAGATGAAATCAATTGATTCGTCCTCATAAACACAAATAGGGTTTTCAATTAACCCGTTCAGGTTGTGTTTTACTTTGGCTACTTGGTCTGCTTGTTCTTCAATTGAAAGGTTCTTGTGTATTACCCCCAATCCTCCTAATTTGGCAAGTGATATAGCCATTTTGCTTTCTGTAACCGTATCCATTGCCGCGCTTACAATAGGAATCTTTAGTTTGATGTTTTTAGAAAAAAGTGTTTCCGTGCTCACTGAACTTGGCATTACTTCAGCGTAACCCGTGCGCAGTCTGACATCATTGAAAGTGAGTGCCAAACCGTCTTTTGCTGCTTGTTCAAGCAAAAACTTTTCCAACATAAGAAATAACGAAACAAACAGTATAAAATATTTATGTAAGCACAAAATGAATTTTTCCAATCCTATTCCTATAAATATCTTGATGAGATTTATTCTCTCATGCCTTTTGTTTATCTTCTACAGTGCTCTGACAATTCTTACTATTGCGGTTATACTAATAACCTTGAACACAGGGTAAAGGCGCATAACTCCGGAAAAGCAAGTAAATATACTCGTGCTCGCTTACCAGTAAAAATTGTTTATGCTGAAAAGCTTTCTTCTTTAAGCAAAGCATTGAAGAGAGAATATGCAATTAAACAGCTTTCAAGAAAGGAAAAAATTGGTTTAGTAAAGAATTTCAAGCAGTGAATCAATTCCCATTAAATACTCTCCCTAACAATAGTATGTTATGGTTTCAAAAGAAAAAAAGCAAAATGCATTAAATCTTGAACTAATTCAAAAAGATAGAGATAGAGCACACGAAGCGCGCTGGTTGAAAAACAAGAGAAGCTCTAATGAACAAAGCATAATGGATGCCTCAAAGAAATAAATTAATTAAATTTTGTTTTTTTTAACAGCAGGCACTGTTATGTTGAAGGATATTAATTAACTTTCGCTAATTCTACTTAAATAAAGAAATTAGTAATTTCTTCTTGCTTCCGCTTCTGCATTGATTATTGCATTATAGGATAAAGTGGTTGATAAAAATAAATCCTGAATAAAAGCAATTGCCGCTTTCCTTCCTTTTTCCTGCCCAAGTTTTTGGGCTTTGAAGAATACTTCTATTCCACGATTGGTTCCTTCAATGTACTCTTTACCCAAATACTTGTTTGAATAGGGCCTGCTAACCTTTGCAAGTACATGTAACCTTCTTTTTTGGCTTACCTCTGACTCAATAAAATAACTTATTGCATTGCTCAGTACCTCTACATCAGTTTGCTTTCTTGACACCCCTACTAAATGATCTATTAAGTGAATTGTTTCATGGATAAAAGTATTATTAACTCCGCCATGTTTGAGTTGTTTTTCACTAACAAATATATAGTCACCAGAAGCCAATCCAATAATTCCTGCCTTTTTTTTATAACCCATGCCCAAGACAAATTTTCCATATTCTTTTTCAGGTAAAATAATTATTCTCTCCGAAAGTCTGTTCCTTAACCGGTTTATTAAAATTTGGCTCTCCCCTCTATTAGTTTTTTTCATTAATCCTTCCATTAATTGTTTTGGAACAAACTCAAGTGTCTTTTCAATATTTAGTTTCATGCTTCTCCAAGCAGTTTTCTTTTTATATTGCACAAACCTTCTTGCAGTCCCTTGTATAAGTTTTAAACGCCTTACACTCCTCCAAACCTCTGCACCCTTTTTTTTGTTTAAGGATACTCTCGTTCTTCGTGTTGACTGATTTTCTTTTGCCTCTAATGCGCGTTCTAGTTCTTCTCGCATTGGATTCAGGTATCTTGACCCAGGAGTACTCCAAATAGTCCTTGCCCCTTGTGGAATCATAAAAAAACCTTTCTTGACAAAAAATTGGTTAAGTACCTAATAACCTTTGCTTGGCCTTATTTTTAAAATAAAAAACTTTTTATCTTCTCATCCCATAAACTGATTTGTTTTTTTGTATTTGCCCAAGCTTTCTCTGGAATATAGAATTATTTGAACCCACTCTTCTTCCCGATCCTCTTTTTACCGGCATGTAATATCACCTATAAAATAGTTCTTTATTGTAGTATAAAAAAGTTATTATTAAAAAAAAAGAATGGCAAGGAATTTCTTTTATTCCTTGCATTCAGCTATTGGGTTGCAGTTAGCATCGCATCCTGAAAATCCCGGTAAATTTCCATCAGAGCATGCGCTTGGAAGACCGTCATCAAAAAGCTTTACACAACTCTCATTCTTGCAGCATGTTTTGTCTGTTGTATTCACAATGCATTCTATTCCGCATTCTTTTCTATAGTAAGCCCATTCTTCGCATTGTTTTCCATTTGGAAGAGTGCATATTCCTATTTGTCCTTCATTAGTATCAATTATTTCTAATGAACCATTATGGTCAGTGCAATTTACTGAAGCGGGGTTTGCTAATTGGGTTCCTGCATTGCTGCCAGTGCATGGTTCTTCCCATACTCTTAAGCATTTTTGGGCTAATTCGCACCAGCTGTATCCTGCTGCAATTAAGCACCCATGTTCATCCTTGTCTCCGCCTATTAACTGAGGTTCATTTCCATCACCAATTTGGATAGGCCCTGTTGTCTGACTTATGCACCCTGCAAATAGCATTAGTAAAACCAGTGCAGAAACACTTATTATAAAAGTTTTCATTAAAATCACCTAAAAAAAAAGCACTAAACAGGTTTTATTTGTTTGCTATTTGCCTAGTTGCTGAACAGAGCCATGACCTTAAACAATTTTGTTAATTAAAAAAAAGAAAGCAAGGTTGCCCTTACTTTCTTGTTTTCATTATTATTGCCAATACTAGGATTAATACCGCTAGATTCAAGGCTGGTGCTATTAATTGTCCGGCTAACAATCCATCAAGCACTATTAATATAATGCCTAAACCGTACACCATCATGAAGCTTTGCTGGATTTCGTTCTTGTTTTTTCCTTTCTTCGTTAAGTGAACTAATTGTATCGCCCACCCAATTACCAAAAGAGCTAATCCTACATTGAACATGGTTAGTAATAATTCCAACGAATCACCTGCGAAAACAAGGTTTTTCTTTAATTTAATTCTTTTGTTCAGCCTAATTATTATGGTGGGGGGAGGGCTGCAACGACTTCCATTTCCACAGTCAGATTTGCATTTGTATCAGCAATTACTGCATCGCTAAGAGTTGTATAATATCCTTCTTTAACAAAAGTGCATGTGTGAGTGCCGTTAAAAAAATTCCTGTTCATATCCCCATTAACCCCACTATTAGTATCAACTTTAGGCGGCCAGCCTAGTGAATTTAAATCATATTGGCCAGTGCAATAAGCCTTAACATTACTCAAAGGAGTAACCGTGCCTTTTTCATATATTTGAATAAAAGCCGTGTACCATGGGCGGAACATTGTAACAACATAAGGTTTAGCATTTAAATCAGGAACCACTACAGACAAAGTGCTGCTAGTATAGCCACTTTTATAAAAAACACAGGAATAATCTCCAACATTAAAATCAATAACAAAATAAGAAACCTGGGTATTCAAATCGTAAGCATTCACATTACAATCCATATTAACATCAATCAAATGAGCTGATGAATTAAAATCAATAACATTAAAAGTAAGACTTGCTTGGTAAGCCCACAAAAAAGGATCTGATTCGGGCAAAACAACTTCATTAAAATTAACTGAGGTTACTTCTTGGACGCAATCAACTGATACAGTAACAGGGAACTGCCTTGGCACCCCTGATTCGGATTTAGCATAAATAATAACCTCACATGATTTTTGTCTACCAATAAATCCTTCACAGGAGCACCCGGAACTAACATTGCTTATAGAAAAAATTTTTTCGCTCCCGGGAAGCATTACTGTATCAATATAATTAGTATCCACCCCGTTTACTCTAATTCTGGTAATAATCAAATCTTCATTTGAATTATTGCCAAGCCCCACTAATCCATTTCCCTGGTAATCAATAACTGTTCCATCAATACCAATAACTCCTGAAGAGGAACTAATTCTTGGGCCTGTAGTATTTACATTAGTGAATAAAAAACCAAATGAAGAAGAAAACAAAACAGTAATTATGAGTGCTATCACTATGATTACACTTAAAATAATCAAATATTCTATTGTCCCTTGGGCTTTGAAATTCAAAAAATATTTTTTCATCATAAATGCAATATTAATATAATCCGAAATATTTTTTATGGATTATGGCAATCGCTTGGAGTAATTGTACCATCCGCTCCACTTGGCGTTCCTGTTCCGCCTGTTACTGTTACAGCTGGTTTTGGTGTTGGGCAAATATCAAAAGTAACATTTCCTCCGTTTCCTCCAGCTACAGAAGAATTTCCTCCGACTGCTGTTATTGTTGTAACTAATTGAATATTATTCAAAATTGCTGTTCCTCCGTTTCCGCCTGCTCCTCCTGCTCCCCCTGAACCGCCGTTTCCTCCGGAGAAAATTATTGTGGTTGCATTTGAATCAGTAAGTGTTAGTGTTCCTCCAGCATTTCCATCAGCTCCTAAAAGCCCGCTGACTCCATCTCCTCCTTTTCCGCCATATAATGAGATTGTTGTTGCTGAAGAATCCTCCATATTAATATTTCCACCTAAGCCCGCTAATCCTCCTGCAGATCCGCCTGACCATTCGCAATACCCTGAAGCTGGTGCTCCCATTCCTCCATAATTAGAAACTGCATTTACAATAGAGCGTATTATTACAATGTTTCCTCCATCTCCTCCATTTCCATTATGGTTTGTACCAAAACAATATCCTCCTTGGCCTCCGTAAGCACTTATGTCTCCTGTCAAGGTTGAATCAGTTAAGTATACATTTCCTCCCATTCCACCATCTTTGCTATCAGCGCCTTCTCCTCCGTAATTAATTATGTGTCTTGCACTAGAATTAGTTAGTTCAACAATTCCTCCGTCCCCATTTTTTCCAAGGCTGTTCCATCCGTTTGCTGCACCATAGCCTCTGCTAGTTATATCTCTTGCAGTTGAATTTGTCAGGGTAACATGCCCTCCTTTACCCATTGTTTTGGCTCCTCTCGCTTCGGGGTATCCATCCAAATAATGTATGCTTGGAGAAACATCTATGTCATTAATATTTGAATTATACACATTCACGTCTCCTCCGTCTCCGCCATAAGTCATTGGTGCGCCATCTCCATCAGCCAGCCCCATATATCCTCCTTTTGAATTAATCGTCCCTGTAACATTTGAATCAATTATTGTAATGTTTCCGCCATTGCCCCCATTGTTTGGAGAATAAATTCCTACTCCACCCCAAGCAGTAATGTTCACAATAGTGGAATTAATTACTTGAATATCTCCTCCATCAAACGCATTGCCAACCTCATTATTTCCTCCTTCTGCCAAAATTGATTCAGTTACTGTGCAGTTTCTTACAGCGAGATTTGTGTAAGCATTTCCTGTTGAATTAGAAGCATTCACATTCCCTGTTATTGTATATTCGTTTCCGTAAATTGTAACATTATTTGCAGTAACCGTTAAGCATTCTCCGCCTGCACCCATATCATTGTCTAAAATATAATTCCCATCAGCAACATCAAGAGTATTACAATCAGAGAGGTGTATGTGGCTAATCGATGGTTCTAAATAAATATCTAGGGATTTATTGCTGTCAACAATTATTTCGCTTGTATTTGAATCATAATCTGTTTTTGAGAAAACGCATGAATAAGAGCCTGAATTGAAATCAATTGATACAGGGGAATTCTGGTCAGCTAAATCATAATCATCAACATTACAATCAACACCCACATTGCTTAAATCTTCATAAGAAAAAGAATCTTTTAAATTCAAAACAACTTTATGAATTTCTGGTATAATCCAAGGATTAAGATAAATATCCATGGATTTGTTGCTGTCAGCAATTATTATAACAGCATTTGAATCATAACCTGATTTGGAAAAATTACAGTAATAATCCCCTATGCCAAAATTAATGCTGAAAGGAGAATCCTCTCCTGTTGTATCATAATCATCTACATTACAATCCACGCTAATATCAGATAAGTGCTCTGCGGAATTAGAATCAAGAACATTAAATGAAATATTCATAATTTCAGCATTGACCTCAGGCTGGACAGCAACTATACTGCCTGCTAATTGTGCTTCTTCAACACAATCCACTGAAATTGTTGTAACAAATTGTTTTTCTAAACCATATTCTGATTCTGCATAAAAAACAACTTCACAATCTTTTTTCTCACCAACAAAACCAACACAAGAACATTCTTCATTCAACCCATTTAAAGAAAAATATTTTTCTTCTCCTTGGGACATAATAACATCTTCATAATTCATGTCCACTCCGCCGACACTAACCTTTGTAAAAATCAATAATGCCCCTGAATTATTTACTAATCCAACTAACCCGTTTCCGTCAACATCAACAACAGCTTCTGAAATACTAATCATTCCTGAAGAAGAGCCCAAATTCTTTGAACCTACAGAAACATTTTGGAAAAAAGGTTCTCCTAATAAAGAAACCAAACTAACAACAACTAAACCCACTATAACAATAATGGCAACAGTAACCAAGTATTCAATTGTACCTTGAGCTCTCAGAATAACACCCTAAAATAGAATATACAATTTACTCTAACTTAACATATAAACCTTTCTTTTTCAAAAGTTGCTTTTTTTATAATTGTATTTTTGAGAATGAGTAGCTTCCTATCCAAAGGAATATTGATGTGACAATTATCAAAATCATTAAATCAAATGGCAATCCGAATTGTGAATTTCCTGTTAGTGCTGCCCTTAACCCATCAACTCCATAAGTGAGGGGATTGAATTTTGTTATCAACCCTAATGGTTCCGGCAGCCCATCTAACGGGAATAATGCCCCTGATAGGAAAAACATCGGCATCATCAAAAAATTCATTATTAATTGGAACCCGTGCATGTCTTCCATCCATGAAGCTATTGCTGTCCCGAATGCTGTGAAGAGGAGCGCGATTAAAAACATTATTAGTATTGCAACTGGTATCATCCAAATGTTTCCAATGGCAAAACCAAATATCATTGAGATTATTAGCACAAGGAGTCCTTGGAATACTGATACTGTTGCTCCTCCAAGGGTTCTGCCTATCATTATTTTTATTCTTGGCACTGGTGCAACAAGTGTTTCTTTCAAGAATCCGAATTGTCTGTCCCAAATTACCTCTATTCCGTTAAACATTGCTGTAAACAAAATCGTCATTGCAATTATTCCCGGTATAATGAAATCCAAATAATTTCCGCCCCCCGCTTTAGCAAATATTGGTCCAAAACCAAATCCGAATGCTAACAAAAATAAGAGGGGCTGTCCTAGTGAACCAATTATTCTTGATTTTGACCGAAAGTATTTCTTTACCTGTCTTAGCCACAAAATGTACACTGATTTTATTTCCATAACCGCACCATTAACCAAAAAATTATTTTCTTACCCCAAGTTCCTTTTAACCAATTTTATCATTCAAGTTCTTTCTAACCTACAATTCAACTAAATTTCCTAATTATCTTCTCATCCTCATTCTCATTTCTTTACTAATCATTTCCGCTTCTTGTGCTCTTATTTGGTGTCCTGTGAGTTTTATGAATGCATCTTCAAGTGATTTTGATTTAGTTTGTTTTTTGAGTGTGCTTGCTGTTCCTTCTGCAACTATTTTTCCATAATCTATTACCGCAATCCTGTCAGCCACTCTTTGTGCTTCTTCCATGTAATGTGTGGTAAAGAAAACCGTTATTCCTTCTTTTTTGTTTAGTTCTTTTATGTACCCCCATATGTGGTTTCTTGTTTGCGGATCAAGCCCTATTGTTGGTTCATCAAGGAAAAGTATTTTTGGGTGATGAAGTAATCCTCTTGCTATTTCTAGTCTTCTTTTCATTCCGCCTGAAAATGTTTTCACTAAATCATTTTTTCTTTCCCATAATTCTGTTATTTTCATTAATTGTTCAATCCTTTCTTTCCTCAATTCTTTTGGCACCTGATATAATATTCCATGAAAATCCATGTTTTCGTATGCTGTCAAATCATCATCCAAACTTGGGTCTTGAAAAATTATTCCAAAGCTTTTCCTTGCATTCTCTGAATTAGTTGAGGGATTAAACCCATTTAGGATTACTTTTCCTTTTGTTGGGTGAAGCAGTGTTGTAAGTATTTTTATGGTTGTTGATTTGCCAGCCCCATTTGGCCCAAGGAAAGCAAATATTTCTCCTTTTTTCACTGAAAAAGAAATTCCATCCACTGCTTTTATTTCTCCAAAGTGCTTGGATAAATTCCTTACTGTAATAATATTTTCGACCATGAGTTACTCATTTATGAATAGATTAAAAAAGCCACCATTTTTAATTTGATTTTACTTGGTTTTAGCATTTTTGTACCCCTAAATTTGATTTTGTTTTTTTCCGCAATTCTTTTAACTCTATCTCTTGACAAAATTGTTCCTGGTGAGCATGAATTTTCTTTACAAAGGCCCTGAGCTTAGGGCTTGGCAGGTTGAAGCTATTGATGCTTGGGAAAAGCATCATATTGGAATTATTCAGGCTGTGCCTGGTGCGGGAAAAACTATTCTTGCGGTAAGAATGCTTACTTCCAAACTCGAACAGGAAGAGAATCTAAAAGTGCTTATTGTTTGTCCCCGTTTAACTCTTATCCAGCAATGGGTGGATTCTATTACTGAGTATTCAAATATTAAGAGGAATGAAATTTATGAAGTTTCAAGTAATAATGAATCAAAAGCTTATGTTTGTGCACAGAACAAGTTGCAGCATTACAAGGTTTTTATCTCCACTTTCCACCAGATAAAACAATTCTTCAATGAATGCAAATGGAAGGACCATAATTGGTTCCTTATTGTGGATGAGATGCATAACACTACTGAAAATTACAAGTTCCCTAATGCTCCAATAAAGTACAAGCTTGGTTTATCCGCAACTCCTAAAAAGAAAGGAAGGGATGCTGATTTTAATTTAGGGGGAATTGTTTACACTTATGCTTTTTCCCAAGCTTTGCAGGACAAAATAATTCTTGATCCTGTTATCAAAATTGTTTTTTACTCTGTGAATAAACAATTGTTCAAAAAAATCCAGAATGAAAGCGATGCTACTAGTGATTTAGTTGAAAGTGCTTATGATGATTTTTTACCTGATGAGGGTATGGATGAAGTTGAAAAAATAATGTTCCATCAGGAAAAGCCTAAGCTTGTTAAGAGCTCAAAAAATGTTGAGGAAGAGATTCAAGAAGGCTTAGAGGAAGTGCAAAACGAGGAAGCGGATGTCTTTACCTCAAAGAGCACTGATTTTGTTGGTATCCAACGTATCCTTGAAGACCAATTCAAGATTGGCAAAAAAAATAGTGTTCAAACTCTTGTGTTCGTTAACAGGATAAAGAAAGCTGATTTGCTGAACAGGATGCTTGCGGAAAAGTTTTCTGAGAAAGTTTCCCATTCGTACCATTCAAAATCAGAGAAATATAATCAGAAAAACAATTTCAATAAACTAAAACAACAATTTGCTGAAGGAAACTTTAATGTACTTATTTCGGTTGGCACTCTCGGAGAAGGTATTGATTTTCCTTATGCTTCCCACGGTATTATTGCCAGCCCTATATACAATCCCACTTCTTTTGTTCAAAAGGTTGGAAGGCTTTTGCGTTCTTACAAGGATCACAAAAAAGCGGTTATTTACTATTATGTCCCTTCTGAATTAATTACTCGTCTTCTCACTGATGAAAAAATTGAGCCTAATTATTTCAAATCCATAATAAAAATTGCTGATGAGAATAAGGATTTGTATTTTGTTGACAGAAAGTCTCTGAAAGAAGAACCTGGTTCTCTTGCTGATTTGCTTATCCAAGGTGCTGCTTATGAGAGAAACGAGGATATTAAGCGAATAAAGATTCCTTATGACCTTGATTCAATAATGCGTTTCTTTAAGCGCGTTTATCCTGAGAACCTTAAGGATTGGAAAAAATTTTACATTAATCAGATAGAAGAGAAGGAGAATAAGGAAAAGAAGAAAAAGAAAACTATTGCAGAGGTTGATGAAAAACCTCAAGAGCCAAAAGTGCAGAAAGAAATTGATTTTACTCCTTTGCGTAATGAGCTTGCAAAGAACCATTTACTGGTTCTTTCTTCCGCAAAATCTTTAAAATCTAATCTCCAGAGTATTGAGATTATTCAGAAAAAGTTTTTGGACAGAAAATTCAAGGATTTTGGAAATGTAAAAGCTTTTGTAAAGGAAGGGTTGAAACAGAAAATCATTACAAAAATAAAGTATGGCCATGAGCTTGAAAAAATTGCTTCTGATGAAAAATCAATTCTTTCCCTTTCTGAACAAGAAATGCTTGCAAACATGGTGTCTGCGGAGCTCTATGATTTTTGTTCAAAACAAAAGGATTTGAAAAAAGTGCTTGTTTCAATTTCTTCCTCTATTTTTCTTCTTGAAAAGCATTCTGAAGAAAAGCATGCCTCTGTAGGGGTAGTTAATGAGCGTATTAGTGCTATGAATAGGGTTGCAAAATCTTTTTTTGATCTCCAGTCTCTTTTCCTTGATGAGCTTGATTTATCTGATTTGGCTAAGAGCATTACCAGTGATGAAAAAAAGTTTTTCTTAATAATAGGAAAGGATATTTTCCTAACCAAGCAACTTGCACGCAAATTCTCTTATCCCGAGGATTTTGGGTTGAGCAGGTGGAGGGAAGAAAAAGAAGCCCCTGTTGTTGTAATCACTCTTTCCCCTGTTGAAAAGTTTTGCAAGCGATTAATGTTTCTTATGAATGAGCAGGAACAAGGTAAAGGGAATTATTCAGGTTTATTGCATAATTGGGGTATTTTGAAGGAAAGTATTTGCTCTGAACTTAAGATTCCTATTCAAAAAGACGAGGAGATTTTGAAGGAACTTGAGAGGCATAAGTTTGAGAAAGAATTTTCCTTTGAAAAACTCTTTTTTGTATCAGAAACTGTTAAGGCATTTAGAACAAAATCCTTTTGAGAATACTTGTGATAAAAAAACTTTTGAAGGAATTAATTTCTAAGTGTTCAGCATTACCCTTTTATTCTGTTTCAATTGCTATTGCTTGGGTTGGAATGAAACATTTTTGTGGGATTTGTGGGGCAAGTTTTCCTGATTATGGTGCTGAGCTTGCGTTATATCAAATGCTTTTGCAGATGCAGCACAGGGGCCAGCTTTCTGCAGGAATAACTGTTTTGAAAGAAAATGAACCTTTTCTTTTGCGTACCCATAAGAATCTTGGATTAGTGAATAATGTTTTTCATGCTGAGCATAAGGGAAAGTTTTCTTCCATTATGCAAAAATTTTCTTCAAGGAAAGGAATTGGACATGTAAGGTATGCTACTTGTGGGGCTGATGATGTTGAATATGCTCAGCCGGTTGAACATTTTCATGGTTTGAAAAACAGGTGGTTTTCTCTTGCTTTCAACGGAAACATTGCTAATTATCCTAAAATAAAATCCTCTCTTGAGGAAAAAAATTATCATTTTGTTAGAGAAAATGACACTGAAGCAATAATGCTTTTGCTTTCAAAATCACTTAAGGAAAAGGAAACCATTGTTGGGGCTTTTTCTAATTTAGCAGGAATCCTTGATGGGGCTTATTGTCTTTCTTTTATGAATGCTGAAGGAACTCTTGTTGGGGCGCGTGATCCTCTCGGGTTAAGGCCTTTGTGTTATGCTGAAAAAGAAGGCAAAGTTGCTTTTGCTTCTGAAAGTATTGCTTTGCAATCCATTGGTTTTGAAGAAATTCATGATATTGAACCTGGAAAAATGCTTATTCAGGAAAAGGATTCTTTTAGGATTGAGGAATTTGCAAAAAGTGAGAGAAGAGCTCATTGTTTTTTTGAGTGGGTTTATTTTGCACACGCTGCCTCAAAAATTGAGGGGAAACTTGTGTATGAGGTTCGGTATGCGCTTGGAAAAGAACTTGCTAAACAGGAAAAACAAAATATTGACAAAAATTGTGTTGTTGTTGCTGTACCTGATTCAAGTACTCCTGCTGGAAATGGTTTTGCTGAAGCACTTGGCATTCCACTAAGAGAAGGATTAATCAGGAACAGGTATGTTGGTAGAACATTTATTGAAGCAAAGGACAGAGCTGAGAGAGTTAAAAGCAAATTTTCTCTGATTAAGGAAGTTTTTGCAGGAAAAAAAGTTTTTTTAATTGAGGATAGTATTGTGCGCGGAACCACTTTGAAGAGCCTTGTGAGTTTTATCAAAAAATTTGGTTCGCCAAAAGAAATTCATGTAAGGGTTTCCTGTCCCCCTATTCTTTCGCCTTGTTTTTATGGAATTGATATGAGCACTAAAAAAGAACTTATTGCTGCTGAATTGGGCGCTGATGAATCTACAATTGCAAAAGAACTTGGGGTTGATTCTCTTTCTTACCAAACAATTTCTGGCCTGATTAATGCACTCGGATTAAAAGAAAAAAATCTTTGCTTAGCTTGTTTGAATGGAGATTATCCAACCCAAGCCGGAAAAGAAAATGCTTTAAATGATTCCGGCACTGGAAGGAAATGCTAATTGTAAATTACTTTTCAAGTTCTCTATTTTTTATAACCGGAAGCGTTGAGTGTTTTGGGGTATTTCTTCCACTATTTTTTTTTCATTAGAAACTGATTTCTAGTGAACAAAAACCCTTTCTTCCGCTAAGCACAAATTTTAAAAAAATAGAAGAAAATCAAGTTAAAAGAAGAAAAATAGTCCGCCCAACCCCAAGACTTTTTCTTGGTTGTTAGACGGACCTTTGCAATTTCTAAGAATTAGCTGTGTGAGGAGTTAATTCCCTTAAGGTACTCTAATAATGTTCCGTACCGATTTTTTCATTAGTAGCTCTTACCCAGTTAGCTAGAGTATTGTTTTCCAATATCTCTACCATTACTTGATCCAGGTAAAAGTTATGACTCCTCTTCTGAGTCACAGCCTCTTCTCCTTTAACGAATCTCATCCAGTTCATACTAACCATTACACTCAAACTATATTTAAATAAGTAGCTTTAAAAAGATTACTAGCTATACATTATATAGTTATTTCATTTTGGCAAAGAGATTGATTTTAATGAATAAAAAGAGTGAAAAACCCAATCCATTGGACAAGGCTCTGCATCTTGTTGGTAAAAAATATGATCTCCTAATTCTTGATTCAATTATGCTTCATAATAAACGTTTAGGATTTAATCAAATCCTAAAAGATATTTCGGGGATTAATCCGCGTATCCTTTCAATCCGATTGAAGAATCTTGAAGCTAACAGGCTCATTACTAAGAGCCTTGTTCTGGGCACCCCTGTAAAAACCGAGTATGCTTTAACCCCAAAAGCAGAGGAACTCATCGAAATAATTGAAAAGCTCAAAGCATGGGCATAAGAATAAACTATTTCCAAAAGAAAAAGATTTTTCTTAAATTTTTTAGTATGTTTTTTATACCCCCTTGTACTAAATTATAATTATGGCAAGATTTTTTTCCAAAATGAGAACCTTTTTTTCATTTTCAAGGGCAAAACCCTCAAAAATCCGGAAAGGATCTAATCCCGAACTTAAAGCATTTATGATTTCAAAGGGCTTTCGTAATGGAGAGTTGCCTAACAACTTTTCCCCAGTAACTTATGAAAAATACAAAGCTGCTTATAACTCTTTTTTGGCAGAACAGGCACTTAAGCAAGTTAAAGAAAGAAATCAACTTCCCAAACAATAATTCTAAACGAACCTTTTCACAAACAGTTACATTTTGAACTATTACCCCTTTGAGCCAAGATTAAGTTTATTTACCTCTTTGCTGTTATTAAGTCATGCGCTTTTCAAGGAACTATCCAAAGAACAGAACCTATTTTTCCAAAAGAAAAATATTGTCTGTAAATCAGGCGATTTTTTTTATTTTTGAGGAAGCAATCCTTCTCCTGCTCATGGTAATACAATTATACAAGATTTTGGGTGTAGAGTTTGTGGATAAAACAATCCTATTTTTTCAATTCCCTTTTGGAGTTCAAAACATTTTATGGCTTTTCAGTACAATAGCCTTTTTCCTAATTGGTTATGTTGTTATTGCTGTTAGGGATGAAACTGTTTCAAATATTCACCGAAATTTTTCTAAAGTATTTTTTGGGGCAGCAAAACAAAAGGTTTCCAATTTAAATAAAGAAGTAATAATTTTTGTTTTTGGGGAAATTGTTTTTGCAACAGTTATCGCAATAAGCATTTTCCTTTACCTGGACCCTGAAATCAACATTGTCCCTTTTCCAATGAATATCATTAGCTTTGCTTTTTTCCTGGGAATTAGTTTGTTATTGTTTTCTCACACAAAACAGTTCCGTGGGCTTGTTTACGGACCGACTCCTTTGCAGAAAAAGATTCATGAAGGAAAGCATGAGGTAAAGCGTTTCACTAACCCAAAAACAGGTTCAATTAGAATAGTTCCGAAGAAAAATTATTCAAAAAACAGATTCTTTAAATAATAGTGATTTACAAAGGTTTTTCAATGGCTAATCAATTAGAAAGAAGTATTTCTTTTTCACAAGCCATTATTTATGGGCTTGGAGTAATTATTGGGGCAGGAATTTACACTCTTATAGGAGTTGGAGCTGGAATTGCCGGACCAGCATTATGGATTTCTTTTATTATTGCAGCAGTAATTGCTTATTTTACTGCTCTTTCATATGCCGAGCTTTCATCAAGATTTCCGAAAGACGGGGCAGAAAGTGTTTATGTTTTCAAAGCCTTTAATAATAAAGCACTTGCTTTTTTTATTGGTTTTCTTCTAATAATAGTTTGGACTGTTTCTTCAGCAACCGTTGCGTGGGGTTTTGCTGCTTATTTCAAAATTTTTTTCCCAATTGCTCCTCTTATCACAGTAATTGCTTTAATTATTATTCTTAGCGCAATTAATTCTCTTGGAATACAATTAAGCGTTAAAATTAATGCTGTTTTAACTCTCATCACAATTCTTGGTTTATTATTAGTAATTCTTTTTGGTTTAAGGTTTATTGGCTCAGTTAATCTTTTTGAAGGGATTAATGGAGAAAACTTGTTTGAAAACTCTTTTTCCTTAATCCCAAGTTTGTTTTCTGCAGCTGCTTTGATTTTTTTTGCTTACCTTGGTTTTGAGGGATTAGCAAACATTTCAGAGGAAACCAAGAATGCGCGAAAAAATATTCCAAAAGCAATTCTTTTTTCCTTAAGTGCAGCAACAATTATTTATGTAGCAGTTGCTATTGTTTCTGTTAGTGTTATTGCTCCTGCTCAACTCGCTTTAGCAGCTAACGCAAACATTTCTATCACTCAAGGCCCTTTAGCGCTTGTTGCAGAAAATGCCATTGCCCCGGGAGCAGGTTTTGTTTTGAGTCTTATTGCTCTTTGTGCTACCGCTAGTACCTTAATTGTTTTACTCAATGTTTCAAGCAGAATATTATACGGACTTGCTGAACAAAAATTGTTTCCAAAAATTTTTTCCGAAATTAATCCTAAAACAAAAACTCCTCTCTTTGCAGTCATTCTCTCTGGATTACTTGGGATTGGTTTTACTTTTGTAGGAAACATTGAGTTGCTTGGAAAATTTGCTACCATGGGGACTTTTTTATTGTTTTTTGCAATTAATTCTTCATTAATAGCAGTCAAGCATAAAGAAATTTCTTTGAAAAATCTGGAGCACCCTTTTGATTTGGAACGCCTTTCTTTACCAGCCTTATTTGGAGCAATTTTTTGTTTATTTATGTTTCTCACTGAGTACTGGGAACCAATTTATTTCCTTGGCTTCTCAATCCCCCTAATAGGAATAGGGTTAATTTTGTTTCTTTTTTCAATTCCTTTTTACTATTTATTTACCAAAAAGTATTTTTAACCTAAAATTAAGAACAAGAAATGTCTCTCTAATTAATGCTTCTGATTTTCCATAAACAGTGGACTAATACTTGGTTATAACACTTATTCAGCTAATTTGTTGAACCAAAAAATCACGCTTTTTTTGGATATAATACACAGCAAGGAGAATTAATATCATCAGGGCATAACTCAGTCGGACTAATATTTGCTTGTTTTCCAATTGAATCAAGAAGCGCTTTTAGTGTTTTCGCATTCTTATCACAAATAATACTGACTTTAATATTCAAATCTGAATTCAAATTTGATTTTAAATAAGAATACTCTTTATTTTCACTAACCCCTGCCTCTATTTCTTCTTCAGCAAACCCTGCGCATGTGCAAATAGAGAAAACTAATTGATTTGGATTTAATCCTGCAATGCTAAGATCACTGCTCTTAATTATTTCTCCTTTTTTTAATTCAAAAGGTTGGCTTAGCGTTGCTCCTCCTATTTTTATTTGAGTAACAAAGTACGAAATCAACTCAACATTAGAAGCATTTTCATCCAATTGAGGTTGCTCCAAAGGTTGGATACCATTACTATCCATTTCTCCATTACCCGGCGTATTGTTATCAATATTTGTTCCCTGCCAAACGCATCCAAAGAGGCAAAAGAATCCAGCTAAAACCAATATTAAACCAATTACTCTCATCAAAAAACCTTCTTTTATCAAATAAACATTAAATCCTTTTTTTTATTTAAATCCACCATAAAACAATTTTATTGCGCATACCCTATATTAACATCTTTTAGTGTTGGCGAAGCATTTGTTTTTATATCAGCCTCTTGATGAGCAGCAACTCCTTCAGTCCAGGTGCATCCAGGTAAAGCCGCACATGCTGTTGAACTTGTTTGTGAAGAACATAATAATGTCCCTGTACAAGACCATTCCTCATAGTAAGTGCATATACCCACACTTTGGCACGCATTAGGATCATAATAATAAGGAAAACACCAACTCATAGGGTCTTCATAACAAGTCACTCCATCCCACCAACAACCAACATTAGACATACATGTACTTTCATCAAGAATTGCTTCACAACCATAACCACAACCACCCCAACAATTAGGCGTACACTCCTGCATCGAAAGTTGTAAAGCACAATTACCGCCCCAATAATCATAAGAAGCACAACAACCAGGATCCCACGGAGCGCACATCCATTCACAATAAGGCCACTCTGAATTTCCACTACATCCAGCAACTACCTCAGGCACATCAATGTAACCTAAAGTATATAATTCAGGTTTCACTAAAAACTGGAAATACCTATTACTTGCTAAACCAGACAAATCAATATCCACACCAGCAGAATAATTTATATCACTCCACGAACCATCAGAACAATCCGCATTAGCACAAGACCTATACCCTATCCCTAATTTCGAAGCGCCTTTATTTAATAATTCCTTTACCTCATTTGCATCAAGGACACGATTCCAAACAGCAACCTCATCAATCACACCATTAAAATATTGAACATTACTACCTTCAGAACGCCCAATCGTAATTACAGCATCATTAAGTTGCGGTATTGCACAAACAAGAGAAGCATCAACAACTCCATCCAAATATAAAACAGAAGTACTCCCATCATAAGTCTCAACATAATGATACCATTTGTTAGTAACCAAATCAGTAGCCCCCCTTGTATTACAATAACCCCACGCAAACAACCTAGTGTCCCCCTCAGCGGTTTGTATAGAAAAATTATCATAATTCCCCAAATTATTAGGCCCACCTAACATAACAATCGGTGCCTGATCCCCTGGAAGAGCCGTCATTTTAAACCACGCAGAAACCGAAAACACAGGCGGATTACCACGCAACCCCAACTGAGACAAAGTTTTAGATGAAGTCAAATAATCAGTACTACCATCAAAATTCTGCGCGTTCAAATCCCACAAACCAGCAGCAGAATCAGGACAACTAGAACAAGAAACATTATTCTCATAATTACTAGAATCAGTAAAACTTGTTCCGCTTGTTTCATTCAAATGCCACAAACCAACCAAACCATCATTCAAATCTTTTTCAATTGCCGGCTCTAACTGTGAACCATACAAATGCCCATTAACATCAACACCATCATTAGAATTAAATTTAATTAAATTATATGAAGCCGTTTCTGAAGTAGTATCAATCACAGGAGAAATATAATTAGCATCACTTGCGCAACCGCTTAATGATGCACGGGAATTGTAAAGTGCAAGCATTTCATCCGCAGTAAGCGCTCTGTTCCAAAAAGTAACTTCATCAACTGCTCCATAAAAGCCACCCCACCCTGTTTTTCCAATAAAAGGACCTGAGGTTGAAGTGTTTGTTGGAGTAGTTGTAACAGTTGTCTGCCAAACTAGTTGCCCATTATAATATCCTTTTGCTACTTGATCTGTCACACTTAAAGTGAATGCTATAAAAACCCAGTCTCCGAGCTGAAGTGGAGGGTTATCTGGAGTATAACTTCCTCCTGTAACATTAGGATTTATCCCTATTGCATTATTGTGTATAGCATTGAACCATGAAGCATTACAACACTCATACTTTCCAAGAAAAGTACCATTCGTCCAGCTAGGATAAGAATCTTCTCTTGCCCACGAGCTCACAGTAACCTCAGAAAGAGTATCAAGCGCATGCCCAGGCAAATCAGAAGGCAATGTAATATAGGTTCCTCCGTTGAAGTAAAATGCATTACCCACTACCCCTGTTGTTGTAGTAGCCCCACTATTTACCCCATCATAATCATTCCCACTCATATCACTTGCATCTGAATCAAGAGGATAATAAGCAATTAAATCAACCATTATGTTTGATAATGCGCCAGAAGCACCACAAGTTATTCCTGAATTATTTCCTTTTAAAGAAGTAAAATTGAATGTTCCGCCTGAAAAGTTTTCATCTAAATTAAAGTAAAGATATGAACCTGTTGTCAATGTATAAAATATTGCCCTATTTCCATCAACAGCACCAACTGTTGTACCGATATTTCCAGAAACATCCACACATGAAACATCCCAGAAATGATTCACATCAGGAGTAACCACTAAAAGATTTTGGTCAATAACCACAACCCCTTTTACTGGACTAGAAATAGTGTTAACATCAACCCCATCAATAATGAGTGTACAATCACTCAAATTACTATAATCATTTACATCAAAAGTAAAAGAAACGTTGTCTAAAGAAGTAGAAAACCCTGATGCTGGACTGGATAAAGATATAACTGGAGCAAAATAATCTTGGTCAATCACATAAAAACCAATAGGAGTTATACTAGAGGTACAACTCAACTCTAATTGCCCAAACTGGATTGATTTATCTAAACCATTTTCTGAGTTATAAAATACGCTTACCTCATAAATTTTCTTCAATCCATCACAATTAGGAAGTCCTTTTACAAAAAAACTTTTTTTCTCCCCCGGAAACAATGTTTCTGAATAATTGTAATCAAAATCATTTACCCTAATACTAGTTACAGTAATTTTTTCACCTAAATTATTTGAAAAAGAAAACAAACCATTCCCATCAGCACTCACAACAGCCTCAGAAATACTAATTAAATCAGAACTCTGCAAAATTTTTGAAGAAGTAGAAGCAATATTAGTAGAAGAATCCGTTGTCATTGTAACAAAACCAACAACAACTAAAGATAAAACAATAACAACCGCTATACTGACTAAGTATTCAATCGAACCCTGTGCTTTAGATGAAAAAGAAGAGTGTAGCAAATTAAACATAATACCTGTAAATATATGTTGATTAGAGGTATAAAAAGCTAATTTATGAGTTATATATACTCAATTAAGCCTGTGTCGGGGTTCGCACCCGAGACCTCGTCATTACCAATGACGTGCAATAACTGGCTATGCTACACAGGCATTAAGGGAAATAAAACTAGGCAAGTATTTTATTGCTAATCTTTTAAAAAATCAGGAGAAATCTAATACATCGCCGTGTTTTATCTTGGCTGCATTTCCTCTTACAAATATTGTTCCTTGTTCCCCTGAATTAAGCTCTGGTACTGTCATTGATCCTTTTTTTATGTCGCTTATTCTTACAGTACCTTTTTCTAAGCTAGAAGACATGTTTTTTATTATTTTTCCTGAAAGTATCGTTCCGGATATCATTGTTTCTGAACCTAAGTATACTCCTTTAACTTCCATTGCTGCCAAGTTTTTCTTAGGAACCTCTTTTTTTGTTTCGTATCCTAATTTTTGTCTTGCTGTTGAAGAGAATCTTGGGACATAACCATCCTCTATTTTTTCTAGTGCTTTATCTATTTCATCTTTTTTTTCTTCACTTTCTTCTTTTCCTAAAGCAACGCTTTCAACCCCTAGTTCTGGAGCAAAATCGTAGGGTTCTTCTGGTTCTTGTTCAAGTATTTCTTTTACTTCTCTCCCAATTTCTTTTTCATGTTGTGCTCTTAATTTATCAAATGGGTTTATCTCTTTTTTTGACATTTTTTTTCTTTCCGCAGGGCTTTTCGCGTGATTAGGTACACATACCCCCAAATCTTTTTTCTTAAGAGTTTCAGAAACAGCTTTTTCTTTCTCTTTTGCCCACTTGTTTTCCTTTTTTGCTTTTAAAAAATCAAATAAACCCATTTTCTTACCCTCTTAGTGCCTATAAATCTGGAAATAAGATGAGAAGAAAGGAATAAAAAGAGAAATTTTGGATCAAAAATCGGCGACTTTTCGCTTATCTTTTCTCTTTTCTTCATCTCTTTTTCCATTTTCTTTCTCTATTTCTTCAATGCTTATTCCTTCTTTCACCATTATTACCAGCAAAAAGTAAATCAAATCAGAGCATTCCCATATTAGTTCTTCCCTGTTTTTTGCAGTAATTACTTCTGCTGCTTCTTCAATTAATTTTCTTTTTAAAAGCATTTCGTTTTCAAAAAGTTTTTTTGTGTATGATTCAGGAGGAGAATTATTTTTTCTATTGGCAATTTTGTTATAAAGTGCTTGCAAATCAAATTTTTTTTCCTCTCCAAAACAACTGTATTTCCCTGTATGACAGGCAGCATTCCCTATTTGTTTTACTTTGAAAAATAGTGCATCGGAATCACAATCACCCCTTATTTCAATTATTTCCTGTATATTTCCTGATGTAGCTCCTTTCATGCAAATTTTTTTCCTTTGCCTACTATATTTCCAAACCTTTCCTGTTTGAATTGTTTTTTCTAAACTCTCTTTGCTTGAATAAACAAGCGAAAGCACTGTTCCGTTTTGTTCTTGAATAATTGTTGGAACTAAATTATTCATTTTTTTAAAATTAATTTCTTTAATGTTTATTTGTGCTGTACTCATTTTTTCACCCCTATAAGTATTGCATCTGATTCCATTATTCTTTCATAAACCCTTAGTCCTGCTTCGCGCGCTGATGACCCTGAACACACAATATCAACTACCAAATCTGCTATTCCTGCACTTGCAGCCATTTCTGTTGCCCCCGAAAGAAATACTTTTTCAAATAAGAATCCTTTTTGAGCAAGTTTTCCCAAATAATTTTTTGCAATTGATTTGTATTTTGAATTTATTGCGATTTTTGGCCTAACCCCAAAACTGTCCAGGTTTTTGAGTCCTTTTCCAATAGGGCCAAGCAGACAAAGAGTTGGTTTTCCAAACAAGGATTCTTTTTCTTTCCACCCAAGGTTTTTTATTTCAGAAATTGAGCTTAAAGAATTTTTTAATTTGTATTCTCTGAAAAGATCCTGCCCGGTAAGACCTATGCAGTTAATTCCTTTTGCCCCCATTTTGTCCACAAACAAGGGGACATCTTCTCCCCGAACAATTACTTTGTCATTAGGGAGTGTTTCAAGCACCCTGCGGTATTCTTCAAGCCCGGAGTTCTTAGGAAGAATTATTATTTTGTCTTCAAGAAGCGCCAGTGTTTCTGCATTAATAAAATTGGTTTCTATGTTGATGGGCTTGCTGTTCACTTCTTTGCATTACTGTTTCGATTTCCATTGTTTTTCCATTCATTTCCATCAACCTCCAATAAAAATTATTTTTTCTGCACAAGAGCCAATAATTTGTCCAGGTTTTTGAGTGATACTTCTTCTTGTTTTCCTGTTGCAAGATTTTTCACAGAAATTTTATTTTCCTTTAACTCATTTTCCCCAACTATCCCAACAAAAGCATATCCTTTTTTCTCAGCATACTCTATTCCTCTGGAAACATTTTTTTCCATTAAATCAGTTTCAGCAAAAACCCCTTTTTCTCTTAAAACTCCTGCAACTCTGATTAGTTCTTTCTGTTTTATCCCTATCCCAATAAGGAATAATCCATCCAATGAAACCCGAAATCCGGTTTCTTTCAAATAATCAAATATCCTGCTTACTCCTAACCCTACTCCAATTGCAGGTGTCTCTTGTCCACCATATAATCCAATTAATTTGTCAAATCTTCCCCCTCCGCCAACACTTGGCCCATTATCCAATTTTATTTCAAAAACAATTCCCGTGTAATATTCAAATCCCCTTGCCAGTCTTGCATCAAATTCAACAAAATCAAGAGAATTTTCTTTGCATAATTGCAAAAATTCTTTTACTTCTTTTATCCCGGCTGTTTCTGAGCCAATTATTTTTTCTGTTTGCACTAATGAATTTGTTTTTATTAATTCAACTACTTTTGGATTAATTCCTTTTTCTTCAAGCATTTCCTTTATCCCTTTTTCTTCCAATTTATCCATTTTGTCAAGTATTCTCATTGCCTCTATTTCTTTTCCTTTTGCATATTTTCCTAAGATTTCTTCCAATAATTTTCTTGAATTAAATATTATTTTTGGTTTTAATCCTAATCCTGCAAAACAATCCCTGATTACAAGCATTATTTCCGTTTCCGCGCTTAATCCTCTTACTCCTAGAATATCTATATCCGCCTGGTAGAATGCTCTGTATCTTTTTGCTTGTGGCCTGTCATATCTATAAACTTCTCCTATTTGGTAGCGCTTGAAAGGCATCTTGAGTTGTTGGGTTGCAGCAACCCTTGCTAGTGATGCTGTGAACTCAAATCTTAATGCGAGTTCCCTTTCCCCTTTATCTTTAAAGTAATAAATTTCTTCTTTTATTGCTTCTCCTGCCGCTCCTTTTATTTTGAATAAATCAAAGCTTTCAACAGCAGGCGTATACAAAGGCAAGTAACCATAAGAGGCAAAAACTTTCTTGAATACCTCTTCAATTGTTTCTTGGATTAAAGCATTCTGCCCGACAAGGTCCCGCATTCCTCTAACAGTTTGTAATTCCATTAAAATGCACTTTCCATAATTAAAAGGTCGGGATCGAGATTTGCACTCGAGTCAGAAGCTCCACAGGCTCCTATGCTAACTGCTGCACCACCCCAACCAGGTACTAAATTTAGTCCTTCGGCAAGCTTAAAAAAATTGCTTTCTTGCCTAATGCTATCGCTAAAAGATTCAGAACTAAAGCAGATGAATATACTCACTTTTAGCATTCATAACAAATTACTCTCTCCCTTTGTTTTTAAGCCTAACGTTTGTCCAACAAAAAGAGAACTTTTTTAGAATTTGCAGGAACAGGAAAATATGCCTTTTGCTTGATTTTAAAAGTGTTTCCAAAAACAAATAGCTTATGCCCTCATAGTATAGTGGATTAGTATACAAGCTTGCGGGAGCCGTCGCGCCGGTTCGCGGGCGGTGCTGCATTGCAGCATGCTTCGCATTGATGCGACCAAACTGCAATTAGCTTGAGACTAGGGTTCGATTCCCTGTGAGGGCATTTTCTTTAAGTTTTTTTATCCGCTACGAACGCAACGAACAAACTTACTGGATAATTTATCAGTGTAACTTGTATAATCAACACCCATATGTACCCACCATGCCCAGTACTGACCATTTGGAATATTGTTGTTTTCAGTAGACGACCAGTAATAATCGCTCAGATAATTAACCCATTGCGATGCATAATCTGCTTTAGTTACGCTATTGCGTTGAACAAACATAGTGTATAATTGAAATTGCGCGGGCAAATACCAGTCATCATAACCCCCATAAACTAAATCAGAACAAGTTTTAGCTGCATAAGTTCCTGCCCCATAATAATTCACTACTGCAATTGTATCTCCAGAACCATTATTGAGATCCTGCGCTGTGACCCCTATAAATCCCCACGCAAGTCCCCATTGTAAAGCTGTAGCAGCATTATCCACTGGAGAAATATAAAGTTTTGAACCATTAAACATTATGTATGGAAGTTCTGGTCGAACAACAGAACTACCTGATTTGGCTATTGCACTTGAAACACAATTTACGGAAACACTTGTTGTAAATTGTTTTTCCAAACCATATTCTGAAGTAGTATAAATAACTATTGGGCAAGTTCTAGTTTTGCCTTCAAAACCAGCACAACTGCAACCCGCACCAAGTCCGTTTAAAAAAAAAGTTTTTGTATTTTCCTGAACCAACGACACAGCAGGAAAAGTTTTGTTATTATCACCAATAGCAATCTTTGTAAGAACAAGCGTCGAACCAGAACTATTAGTTAACGTAATCAACCCATTTCCAGTAACATCTACAACAGTTTCAGAAACACTAATCCCTCCTGAAGAAGAACCAATTTTACTAACAGAAGCAGAAACATTGTCGGCTGAACTAGTTTGGTTAACCAGCAAACCAACAACAACGAGAGAAATAACCACAACTACCGCAATAATAACCAAGTATTCTATTGTGCCTTGCGCCTTGTTAATCATAGATGAAATAACAACTTTCAACTATAAAAAAACTGCTTTTAACAAAAATGAGTTCTGAATGGCTTCACAAATCATTCGCCAAGTACAATTACTTTATCTTCAAGCACTAGAATACTTTTTTCTACTTGTGTTACAATAACCCCTTTCGTTTCTTTTAACCCGTGGTAGGTGTGAAGACAGCTTGTTTTCATTAATTCTTTTAACCCTATTGTTGCTTGGAATTCCTCTATTCCTTTTTCTTGTGCTTTTTCCCTTAACCATCTTTCAGCAAAGGGTAATTCTCCAAAGTCTTTTGCAATATCAAGTAATTTTCTTGCGTAAGGATTTCTTACCCCAAAGGTTTTTTTCAATGCAAATATTTCAACATTTGAAGATTCTGTGACATTTCCTTTTCCTGTTGAAGCAAAGGGTTCTATTGCCATTGCTCCTTCTTCTAATTTTTCTCTTGACCCTTCTCTATGGTTTGGAATGCTTGGATGTGCGTGAATATCATTTTTTCCCAGTCCGTGCCCTCCAAGATTGTATATTGGATTGAATCCTTTTTCTTTCAGTGTTTTCTCAATTTCTGCGCCCATTAGTTCCACTGGTTTTCCATATCCTGCAACACTTATTGCATTTTCTAATGCCAAAGCATTTGCCTCTATTTGTTTTGCGTGTACATTATCAAGATTAATTGTTATTGCTCCATCACAAATATATCCTTCTACTGCCGCCCCAATATCTATTTTCAATACATCGCTTTTTTTTAAAATTGTTTCATCTTTCCATTTTGGGGTAAAATGCGCTGCTTCTTCATTAATACTTAAATTTGTTGGAAAAGCGACCGTTGCTTCTTCTTTTCTAATAAAATCTTCAATGCTTTCTGCCAGTTCAATTAGTTTTATTTCTTCTTTAGCTTTTTTTTCAGCAAACTTAATTGCTTTAGCCCACACCGCACCAGCTTTTTTGTAATTATTGAGTATTTCTGTTTCCATAAATATTTCCTTCAAAGTTAATTATTAAAAAGCCCCTTTATTCTAAAAATTTTAACCTTTTTCCAAGATTAGTTCCATGCCCCTAACCCTGTTTGTTTTCCGCCGTGCAGTAAATCTTCTTTTGAATAACCTAATTCAGCCATTATTTTTATTACTGCCGGGAGCACTTGATTTTCAATGTAATACCCTGCATCATAATTTCCTTCTTCAACGAATTCTTCTAACTCAGCTTTATCTGATATGCTTGCTTTTTCATTTCCTTTTGTTATTATGAATGAAAGCATGCTTCCCACCCCTAGCTTGTTTCCTCTTTTAATTGCTTTTTCTGCCGCTGCAACATGCGGACCTATTGCAGTGTAATCTTTTGGATTTCTCTGCAGTAAAGTCATTATGATTAATTCTTTTTTAGGGGCTTTCCCTGCTTTTAATTCTAATAATATATTTCTCACGTATTTTGCCGCTTCTTCCGGATTTCCTTGGCTCAAAACCAATTCAATTACTTTTTTCTGCGTCTCTTTCGCTATATTGCACCAATCCCTTCTCACATACTCAAAGCCCACTATTTTCAAATTTCCTTTTTCATCTATCAGTGCATATTTTTTCTTCGCAGCCCCCCCTTCTTTTTTTGTTACAAATAACCCTCTTTTATAATGCCCATCAAATTCAAGTTCCATTCCTTCAGGCAGATTAGTATTTACTTTTTCAACAAAGTTTTTTACATCCTGCAGAGTATTTTTTCCCATTAACAGGAAATTTGAATCCGTATCAGCATACAAAACTTTAAAATTTGCTTTTTCCGCCTTATCTATTGTGTCATGAATATATCCTCTTGCAAGTGCCGTTACTGCCGAAGCACATTCCCTTGAATACCATCTTGCCCTTGCATATCCAAGGTAGCCATAAACCGAGTTCAGCACTATTTTTAACGCCCATTGTTTTGCAAACAGAACTTTGTCATCAATTCCTTCTTTTTTCTTTTTCTTGTACTCTGCTTTTAATTTCAATCTTTCCCGTAGCATGCGTTCCAGTATTTCAGGAAATAATCCTCTTTCTTTTGTACAAAAATATGTTCCATCAGGAGAAACATTTTTTTTGCATCCCTCATGCCCACAATTTAAAGTTTCAGGGCTTATGTTATGCGAAATTATTATGCTTGGGTAAAGGGAGGCAAAATCAAGTACCGCAATATTTTCATGCAACCCTGCTAATGGCTCTTTTACGAATGCCCCTTTTATAGGGTTGGCTGTTCTTTCCTGTACCTGGTTTTCTTTTGGCTTGTTCGGTGCAATTATTTTTCTTGAATGCGCTTCTTTCATTAACAAATCTTCAACCATTTGTGAGGTAGAGTTTCTTGTAGTTTCATATAATGTCTGGGAAGTTAGCTTTGATATTTCCACAAACATTGGAAGAAACTCTTTTGCTATCCTAAAAGCCGTTCTTGAATCTTTTAAGTTATAATCTACAACTCTTTCCAGTTTTTGCTTATCCTTTCCTTCCCATGCTTCATTTATTTCGTGAGGAAAAACTTTTTCCTTGTATTCCGAGAAAACTTTTTCTGAAACGCTTTCAATATCCATTTTTACTACATTTATTGCCCCTGTTCTCTGGAGGAGTCTAATTATTTGGAAGGAATCAATATGCTGTATTCCCTGGAGCTTCATTGCATTGTCCAGTCCGTGGCGCATTGTTTTTGGCTCAAAACCATTTATTTTGAATTCAATCCCGAATTTCTTCGCCCTTTCTCTAGTATATGCAAAATCAAAGTTATCCCCGTTATAAGTTATAATGAAATTGTTTTCGGGATTGTTAAGCTCTTTTATTAGTTTTTCAATTAATTCTTTTTCCGATTCAAGTATTTCCAGTTTTTCAACTTTTTTTGTTCCATATGACATTACTCTTTCATAATTCGGTTTTTTTTCTTCCCCAAGTTCATTTGCAACAACTGATGCCATTACTATTGGCTCCAGCCCTATTCCAAATTTTTTCCCGGAATATGTTTCAAGGTCAAATGAAAGTCCTCTTCCGCAAAAAGGGCCTTGGGTAACTTTTATGTCTTCAACAACTTTTATTCCTCCTTGTATTTCCCCGGAATACACACTTGCTTCTTCCTCTTCTTCGCTTATTTTTATTAAAGTTTTTTCCTTCTCTATTGAATTAATTTTTTTCTTTTCGGAAAATTTTTCCTCATCAATAACATCATATTTAACCCAGTTTCCCGGCTCAAGCCTCTTATCCAACAAGTACCTTTTCGCATATGGCACATCATATTCATACCTTTCAAATCCAAGTTCTGATAAAATTTTTCTTGCCTGTACTACCTGTGCAACCCTGCTGAACTCAAGTTTTAATGCATTCTTCCCGTTGAACTCCTGCCCGGTATCCTTGACAGATAAAACCGCAAACCTTTCTTCTGAACCAAAAATAAAATCTTTTAATTCTTTGATTGTTTTCTCTTTTTCCCCTTTTCCTGAAAGGACATAAAAGTATGGCTTGAAATTCTTGTCCTTAATCCAGAATGTTCCTTTTTTATTTGACATAAAAAGAGTTATTACAGATTCATTATTTTCATCAAAATAAGTCACATCTAAAAGCAGGGCTTTTTCAGTTATTTTACTTTTTTCTTTCTTTTCCATACAATAACTTTTTAAGTATCAAAACCTATTTAATATGAAGACAGAACACTGGTTTTGTCTTTCAATAAAAAGGTGTTTTTGTGCCAAGGCCTGATAGATCTAATCAACAACAAGGCTCTTCTTCAAACGTTTCTATGCCGCAGCAAAGCCCTATACAGGGTGTGCCTGTGCAGGGAGGAATAAGAGAGGATATTCGTGCGCTTAACTCAAGCATTCTGCTTATTACCCAAAAAATAAAGTATCTTGTTAGGAATGAAAAAATTTTGGGCCGTAATCTTGTTGTTTTAAATAAAAAGATTCGTTCTATTGAGGAAAAATTTGTTAATTCCCCTCAGGTATCCCAATCAGGAGGAGCAAATCTTGAGGAAGTTGAGGCACTGAAACAAAAAGTTGCTTTACTTGAAGCCCAGCTTGAAGATATGCGTTCCCGTACTGCTTCAAATGAATCATTGAAGGAATTAAAATATGTTATTGATTCGATTAATCCGCTGGAATTTGCTACTCTTTCGCAAGTAAGGGATTTGATTGACAAGAGAATGAAGGAAAAAAAATAAGCTTTAATTCTTATTTAGCAGTAAATTATATTTTTGGTGCACCACTAAGGCTTGGCCTTAGCATTACTCTGTAATTTCTTTTTCCTCTTATTGAAACAGCAACATCTTTCCCTGATACAATATTCATTTTTGCTGTCATTGTATTTACCAATACTTCAGGAATTTCTTTTTCTGCACCCATTACAATGCCTAATCCCCTGTTCTCGAGGCGCATTATTGTTGTTGAAGCTTTTTCACTGCTCTGCTCAAACAGTAATCCTGCTTCAGGCATGAGCATTACACAATTTATTGCTTTTGTTTGTGAAATACTTTTTGTCAGTTGCCTCATTATTGTGTGCATAAATAAAATTTTTTCTTCATTTGACAATCTTTTTGTATCAAGCACTGTTGCTCTCCCAACTTTTCCAGGAATTTCTTTGATTAATTCTTCAGCAGGTGTCTCTGCTCCAAATAACCCTTTAAAGGATTTGTCAACTATGCGTAGAATTCTTTCTGCACGCATTTTTTCATAATCACTTAGTTCTTTTGTTTCCATTACTTTTTGTATTAGTTCTTCAGGTGTTCCTGCCCTTACAGTAAAGCAGAATAAGGAAAGATTTTTTTGGAACTCGGGGTCCTGTAATCCTATTAACTCGAGCGCAAAAAATAAATCTGTGTCTTTTAATGAAATTTTTATTGATTCTTTTGCAGAAAGTTTCCTGACTGAAAATCCTAATGGTTCAAATTCAACTAATTCATCTTTTAGCAAGGTTGAATCGTTTGAAGAAACCCCTAGCCCTGAATAATAATCATTTGAATCAAAAACAATTATTGGAATATTTTCAAGCAAAAAGTTTTCTGCTAGTATATAGATTCCGTAGTTCAAAGCATTGCCTTGCCCAATAATCTGGGTTCTCAAAAGGTTTTCTGAAGGCTCTTTTATTATTCCCCTTGCTTTGCTCAAACCAAGCTGTATTAATGGAAAATTTTCTTCCTGTATTGGGGTTTTTTGGCTAATATCAAGTTTTGAAATGCCTGCTGAATTTTGCCCTGAAATAAGTGCTTTCATAGTAAAGGGGTCTCCAAGTATAGGTGCATATTCTGCTTTTGGCACGGTTGATAATTCCCTTAAATCCACTGAAGATGCTCTTGCAAGATCAATTATCGTTGAAGCATTTTCCTCTGTTTTTCTTATTATTGAATCAATTTTTCTTGTATAATCTTCTTGTCTGAAATCAACGTAAAATGGGTCAAAGGAGAGGAAAAATATTTTACTTGTTTTTTCCCCATTAGTTTTTTCTATTCCAAAAGATGGTTTTGGCAGAGTTTGTAGGAATGATTCCATTAATCCTTTTGCATAATAAGCCTTGTACCCTTCTATTATTGCCCCTAAGTTTCTTCCTTCTTTTTTATCATAAATTATAATTAAAAAAAAGCTTTCAGGGTTTGATACTATCTCAACTTCATGGCCATATGTTTGTCCTGAAAAAATTGTTTCCCATGGCCCAAAATCAACTTTAAAATCCATAAATAGTACCCTTTTCTTCCATTCATAATAAGCATTTTTCCATATTTATGCCTTTCTGAAACAATTCTTTACTATTCGACAAAAAGGTTAAATACCTAAAATACCTTAGTTATTGGTTTAAGTTGTTGTGTGAGCAGGATGATTAACGAGCAAGTAATGATGGATACTGTTGCAAGAATGCTTGAAGCGGGTATTGATGAACCGACTATTCTTTCTACCCTTGTTGATGCGGGTTTAGCTCAGGAAGAAGCTACTCAAATAGTTCAAAGAGTAAAGGTTCCTCAACCACAATCTTCCCAACCACAAGCACAACAATCTTCCCAAGATATTCAGATAATGAAGAACCAGATTGAGACTCAGGCTCAAACACAAGAACTTTCTGACACGAGCGTTCACAATAAGCTTGATATGCATGAACAAAAGATTGATGATGTTTCAAAAAAGATTGATGAAATGAAACAAGTTGTTTCTACTACTCCTGTTCCTCAAGATTCTGCTCTTTCATTCAGGGTATCTGAATTAGAATCAAAGCTTGAAGAAGTTAGTTCTATTTCAAAAGCAAATCTTGATTTGCTTAAAAATATTCTCGAAACTGATAGGAAAATTCTTACTGAGCTCGAAGCAAAGAAAGAATAATTTTAAACTGATTTTTTTCAAGATTATACAAAAAAAATTGACTATTTAATTCCTAGAATTTCTTTTAGTTCTGAGAAAAAATTTTTTGCCATTTGGGGTGTCTTATGTATTGCTCCTTTAGTATTGTATTCTGTATTATCAGGCGGGATTAATCCTTCAGCAAATTGCTTTGAAAAGCCTTTTACATATGAATCATATTTCGCTTCAGGATGGGTTGTCTCTGCTTTTTTCAAATCTTCCCACGCTTGTTTTGTTTGTTTTTTTGCAGGATTGTAAAGTAGAACAATTATTGCTATTATGAGGAAAACAAATCCCAGCCATTCAACTTTGAAGTATAGAAATAGTAGTGCAATAATGAGTGCTGTTATGAATGAATAAAAGTTCATACAATCCCTTTTTTTTTAATTAATATAAATTATTCCATTCCGGGCATTCCGCCCCCCATTCCGCCTAGTAATCCTGCGTATGGATCAGCAGGGGCTTCTTCTTTTCCTAAGCCAAGTAGATAAGCTATTCCTAGTAAAAGAAATATTGCAAATATCCAGTATTCTTTCATCCCCATTCCGTTTACAACATATAAAACAAAAACCGATAGTATAAGTAAGAGGCTTGCTTTGATATCTTTTGAAGCGAGTACTAATATTAGGGTTGCGCCAATTACTATCCAGAATTCTCCTAGTTGAACCGCAAATCCCAGTAGAGTTACTGATATTAGGAATGTTAGTAAATCCATTTGTTACACCAAACTTGTTACTTTGATTTAGGCACTTTTTCAAGTAAATCTTTTCCAAAGATTGACCACAAGAATAATATGAATGGCACCCAAATTAATTCGGGAAACTGGTAAAAAAGCAGGTATGTGATTAGTATTGTTAGTAATATCCCTAGTTTTGCCCCTACTTGTTTTTTTGCCCAAGCATATATCCAGAGAAAATAAATAATGAATAGGATTAGTGTTAGGGTGAGGAAAAAATCTCCTCCTTCAAGTGCTCCAATGAAATCTATTTCCATTATAGGTATTTCCATGGTATTCATCCTTCCTTTTCTAAATATTATTGTTTTCGGTGATTTATTAATCTACCTTATTATGGTCTTGGCTTGGTTAGGTCCATTACTGTTTTTGACCCCCATGTTAGTATACTAAATATTCCAAAGGTTGCAAGGGTTATCGCAAACCACCCTGTAGCGCCTATCCACCACCATTTTATTACTAAAAAATAAATTAGTATTCCTGAAATAATGAGTGTTAGCACCCCATTTCCAAGATAGCCTTTTACTGTACTAAATATCACAAATATTAGCATTATTTTTACTATAATATCTATTGGCGGAAAAATATACATTAGTGCGGGTAACATGAAAACTAGTACCACCATTAGAACTATTGCTATTAATATGAAGTTTCCTTTTTCATTCATTTTTTCACCAATTTCTCGCTTTTTTCATTAATTATTATTCTTTTATTTTAAGCACAAATATTTACACCATTCTTGTTCTTCTTCTCATATCCATTAATCTTTTCTGTCTTTCCTTCATATCTTGCCCATTTGGCTGATTCTCTACATCTCCCCCAGCCATATTTTGTTCCATAGCTGCTTGGGGGGCAAGGATAAAGAAATCCATTAATAATTGTGTTACTCCAAACAGTACAAGCATATACAATACATATATCCCGCCAAATATCATAAAGTAATCGAATATTATGAAATATGATAGCACTGCTATTATCATTAATGATAAAGGTCCTTTTCCTAAGTGTTGGGTTACGTAAGATATTATTGTTAATAGTACAAATATTTTGAGTACTAATGTCATGTCTGAGAATAGTTCATCAATCAGAAGCATGAAGGGCAGGATATTTGTCATCGCCATCATAGGAAAAGCAAGAATTGCCATACTAGTAATAGGTTTTTCCACTATAAAAAGATTGCTCGCCTAATTATTTAAGCAACATGCTTTTTCAGGCCTTTGCCTTAGTTTGCTCCAACTAATTCTAGTTCTTTGTTTGCCAGACTATTTGTTGAACCTGTAGTGTTTTCTATCACTGCTGGATTCCACCAGAAGCTTGTTGATGAACCATCACTTGATACGCATACTTTTCCTTCTTGTACTGCATCAAACAAATCTTGCAGTGATTTCATGTATGAATTGTTTTGTAAGCTATTGTATTTCATTCCAGGTATTCCTAAGAGTTCTGCCGTTGAATTAAATTCATTGCTTGTTGTCCAGAAGCTTGTGCCCACATCATTGGATATTAATCCATATCTTGATTCATCGTGTGGAATGAAGAATATTGATTTTAAGTACATGTTTCCTGCTCTTGTTGCATCATTGAACTCAAACCCGTAAACATTTTCCCCTAATTTGCTTAATCTATAATCAGGTGAATTGCTGTACACTTCCACCGCATTGCTTCCATAAAAGTCCTTGCTTTTTGCTGCCCCTGTCCAGTAACTTAAATTGCCTCCTGTGCTTACCGCTTTCTTTGTATTTTCTACACTGAATGCCATGTTGCCTGATGTTCCTTGTAATGTTTGTTTTGCAATTACTGGTGTAGCATAATTTGGAGTTAAAACTAATTCAGCTGTGCTCCCAGTAACAGTTGCTGATGCTAGCTGTCCTCTTGAGGCAACTGATGAATTAAGTGCTTCGAAATTTGTTTTTGTTTTTGTTGTAATACTTGTTACTCCATTGCTTGCAGCATTATTAAAAGTCAAAACCCTATTGTCGAAATTGCTTATTGTTATTTCTTCTTCATCATTATTCATATATACGCTTCCATACCCTTGTCTTCCTCCTTTTTCCCCAAGCACTCCATCAAATGGCATACTGTAGAATGGGCTGTCCACACTTGGTTTTTTTACTAAAAGCAATGTTACCTCAATATTAGTATTATTTCCATCTATTACCCTGAAATTATCTTTTGCATTAAGATTCACGTACACATCATACAATCCTGGTTCTATTGTATTATCTCCAGAGAATTTTTTCTTTATCTTAAAATTACCTGAAGTTAAATAATCAACTATGTCTTTTTGTTTTGAATTAACATTTAATCCTTGCAATAATGTTTCTCTGTAATGTTGTTTGAAATCATTAAAGAAATCTTCAGTGAATGCATCTTTTGTTAAATAAACTCCGAAATTAATTGTATTATATAAATCCGTTTCATCCTGCACTGCATCAGTGTAAGTTATGCTATCAATATTTGCAACGTAATACATTAGTCCTGGCAAACCAGCTATTGATTTTGTTGTTTGCGGCATCCAGCAATTATTATCCATTTCTCTGTTTATGAATGCTCTTGAAATAGTTTTCTTATCCGTGCTTCCAGGACCGTTTACTACTGCTGTAAAGAAATATAATCCTTCATATTCCGGTGTCTCTGCTTCAAAGGTTGTTTCACTTTCTCCCGAAGGCACTGTCCATTGTTTTACATCCGTTGCTGGCTCACCTTCTCCTTTCCATGCAACTGACATGTATGTTGTTACATCTGCCCCAGTATTGTTTTTTACTTTTACTGTTGCGATAGTAATATCTGTATCCAAATTAGTGCTTATTGTAATATCTTCTATTCCCACAAATCCTTCTGCAACAGTTAATTTTTGTGAATTTATTTCATCAATCGTATCAGTTACTTGTTGTTGTATTATGTCAGGCGGACAAGAAAACTTGCTTCCATTATTTGCCATGAATTCATCAAGGTTAGCCAGTTTTTTTGTTAATGCTATTAGGAATTGTGTTGCATCACAATAAACATATTCTGGGTTCATGTAATCGCATTGATCTGCAGAAATAGCATCCCATGACCAATCTAATTTTATTCTTGGTAGTGCTTCTTTTCCTGTTGCTCCTGTTAGTGCCCCAAAGTAACATGAATTAGCTTTCTTTATGTATGCTTCTTCTCCACTTGGTTCTCCTGATATTACTCTTAAATGGTATTTTTGTGAGTAAGTTGATTCGCTTACTCCGTTGCATAAACCTGCATCCTCTTCTGCCCCTACCCAATAATTTCCAAATGTTGGCTTAAAGCATTGTACATCATAATCAAATTCTGTTCCCGCGCTTGTGGAAGTATTTTCTCCATCCACTGAATGTATTTGTTTTCCATGGTTGTGTACTGTTGCTCCTATTGTTAGTGTTCCATATCTTGGCTGTGGATCATTTAACCCATCATTAGTGAATTTTAGTGCAACTGTTTCTTCTGAACTGTATTGTGCATCAGTGAAATCCCATTCAGAGCCAATTCCTTCTAAAGTAAATGTTAATTCTCCTGCATCTGGTGGAACTACTTTTTGTGCTGACCCATTCTCATCCTCGCTTCCTGATGGAGGAGTTACTCCAACAGTTGTTCCTTGTAACAAAATAACAAAATCATCATAAGGCACTGTCTGGAAATGCTCATCACATTTATATAAATCCGCATTTCCCATTAAGTAACCGCCAATAACCGCACCAATAATTGTTGTTGACGCTTGGAACCAGTTAAAAGAACCTGAAGTTGTGGTTGTGCTACCAAAATGAGCTACAGGAACTTTTTGATTAATAAAATCTGATGCTGATGCCCCTGGCTCTTTACTAGTATCCTTCCAGGTATCATAGGTAGTGTCTCGTACAATTGGAGGAATATTAGTAGTACTTGTACCCCCAATGTCATCCCATGTTGTTGAAGTTGATTTCACTGGTTTAGCTGCACCCCAAGTATGTCTTCCAATCCAATTATGGATTTTACCAGTAAAACTATTGTTATAAGCTGAAATCGCCGAAGTTGCTTTTGATGAAAATCCACTTATCGAATCAGATTCTATAGTTGTTCCATTAACTGTCCCTCTATATCCATATGTGCCATTACCTGCATCATATCTTTGAACATCTATTGTTCCAAGAGTTCCATCACCTTTTGAATAATTTACAGTAGTTGTTTCATTAATTTGACTTTCAGTCGGTGGATTCCAAGTACGACTTCCATCCGATAACTGGTTTTCAATTCCTTTTGATGTCGCCGACCCATCGGCGTTTTTTGTCGCATCGGTTTCTGCTGGTTTATCAGAAGTATTGGTTGCTGAACTATCAGGATTATCAGTTGTTGTTTCTGAGTGTCCCGGGTTCCATGTTGAGCCTATCATGTTTCCTAGTGCTGCTCCCATCATTGCACCTGCTACTGCTTGTGTCCAATCAAAGTCTGCGTCTTCTTTTCCCCATATGCATTCGTCTGCTTTAACATTTACTGTTTCTGTGAGCATTCTGTTTGTGAGTATTATTGAGTCTTCTGAGCCTGAACCTATTAAATTTAATTCAAATTTATTCAGATTAAAGTATTTTCCTTCTGGTTCCAAAAATGTTACTGGTGCTTCTCCGATGAATGTGAATCCTGCTGTTCCTCTTGCTCTCGCGTGTACTGTTACACCATAGCTCCCTGGCAGGGATGGTCCGTATGCTTCTATCTCTTGTGATTTTCCTTGGATTGTAAATGCTTTTTTGCTTAGAGAGATTTTTCCTTCTACTCCTCCTGAGCATCCTGAATCATTTTTGCATAATATTACATCTATTGTTTGTCCTAAGCATGAGGATGCATCTATTGTTATTTTTGCTTTTTCTTTGAATTCTACTGGTGCTGCATCCCCTGTTATGCTCATGCATTCTTTCAGGTTAACTACATTTACTGTATAAGTTACTGTTCCTGGATTGCTTTTTACTGTTTGTCCTTGGAATTTAGCTTCAAAGCTTAGTTGTATTGAAACTGCTTTTCCTAGTGCTTCTGTTCCTGGCGCAAATGTTAATGTGCCGAATAATTTTTCTCCTGCCCCTATTTTGTCAAGTACTTTTCTTTTTCCTCCATCTAGTGCTGTTCTTCCTACGCTTGAGCCTGTTGAGTTCCTGATTGAGATTTCTGCTATTCCTGGTATTTCTGTTGGGGAGGTTACAGATAGTGCCTCTAATGGGATATTCACATTGTCTGATGCGCATGCATTAATCATTTCAAAATCAAATCTTGCTTGTGCTTTTTCTGTTACCGCGGTTGTCTTGCCTGGTTTTAGTATTATGCAGTCTTCCCCTGGGTTTGCTTCAGAGGACACTGTTACTGTTAGTGGAATATTTACATCATAGGTTAAATGTAATTCAGGTTGTTCGAATATTACTTTTATTGAGCCTTGTACTGTTATTGGTTCAATGAAATTATCCTGTGTTATGCTGTTTGCCAATCTTATCCTCAATAATTCAATGTCCAAAGTATCCTCTGCTTTTACTGTTCTGTCTTCGTTTGCAATTTCTTCAAAGTAACCGTTCATTGCATCTTCATTTATTGTGTCTTTGAATTTTGCATCAAACTGTAACGATTTTATTATTAGGTTTTGTTTTGAGAGGTTAGCAAATGTTACTTGTTTTATTTCTTCTCTTTTTGAAAAAGTATTTAATGTTACAAGTATTTCTTCAGGAGTAAAAGCTATTATTTGGTCTGATACTAAGAGAGAGTACATTTGTCTTGAGTATCCTTCTTTTGTTATTTCAACTAGTACTCTTGTTTTCTGGAATAATGCACCTGAATCAACTATTGCTCTTCCTAACCTGTCTGTTTCTTTTGAATCCACCATGTATTGTTCAAATCCTGGTTCTTTTGCATAGCTTTTTACTATTGCTCCCGGCAGGTAATCTCCTTTTTCATCTGTAACATCCACCTCTATTTGAGTGTTCATGAGTGCGGGTATGAATTGCGGGCTTATTGAAACCACAAAGTCTTTTTCTTTCACTATTTCAAAGCTTGTTTCTTTTGTGTAAATTATTCTTCCCTCTGATTTTAATTCAAATCTTATTATTTCTGCCCCTTCTTTCATTCCTTCTATTGTCATTTCAATATCAATGGTAGTATTTTTTTCAAAACTATTGAGTTCAATGTTTTCTGCCTTATATATTTCTCTGTCATTTGTTGTTGTTCCTACTGAATCTTTTATTTTGTAGTTCTTTATTTTCACTCTTTTTTCTTCTTGTTCATCTCCAACAACTGTAATATTCAAATAAACTGGTTTACTGTTTTTGCCGTAATCAATCTCTGAATTATTTAAAAAAGTAACATGGTAAGTATGATCAGTTATTTGTTTCATTGTGTAAGGAGAATCAATATACAAATCATCTTTTTTTGAATAAAGCCATTCTGAATTAGAGCAGAATCCTTCTTCGCATATTGCTTCTGTTCCAACATAATAAACATTTGACTGGTATGTGTCAGCATAGAAATCCTGTTGTGCATTGCTTGGAGGGAGTCTTGTGTTGTCAAAATTTCCTCTGTAAAAGAATTGTAGTTCTTTGTTTGGAGGCGCTGTTTTGCTTATTCTAAACCATACTTTTACTTCTCTTGTTCCTTGCCCGAAATTTCTCCACAAAGTATTGCTCCATTTTGCTAATCCATCTGTTGTATTTTCTGAATCATAAGAGTATCCTTTTTCTGGGTCATATGTTGTTCCTCTTGTTTCGGAGGAAATGTTTGCCCCTTCAACTGAATCAATTGCCATTACATCATTTTCCAGCATTGTTTGTTTTCCTGCCCTGAAATGGAATAGTACCTCATTGTATTCTTTGTCTGAATTAATATTGAATTTTGCGTAATATTTTTTTCCTGCAGCCATTGTTTGTATTAAAGCATCATTTTCATTGTAGATTCCTATTAATTTTATTTCGGGCTCGGATATTTGTTTTAACATTGTTACGTTGAAGGTGTATGTTTTGTCCGGCCATAGCACTGTTGGAACTGTGTAATAATCTTCATATGTTTCTGCTTCTAATTTTACATATATTGTTTGCCCTGCTTTTATGCTTCTTGTTGCTTTTCCTTTTTCCACTGAAACTATTCCTGCTAATCCGTGTTCATCAATCATTTTTCCATCAATAGTCATTATTTCTGCAGTGCCATCAACCAAATCTCCTGCTTCGTTAAGCACATTGAGTTTTATTGTTGCTGAGCCTACTTGCATTGTAATGTTGAAAACATTTTCCCTATCAATTGCCACTAATTTTTCTGCCGAGGCTCCTATGAATGGTCCTTTTATTGCATAGGCATATACAATTCCTTCAACTTTTCCTGCAATGAATTCTGCTTCTCCATTCAAATCAGTAAGAGAATAATTTTTTGCCTGATATAATTCAACTATCCCCTCATTTTCTTTGTATTTGAGCATTACTTTTGCATTTATTACTTGTAATCCGTCCTGGTCAACTACTTTTATTTTTACTTTTCCTGCATTCAGGCTTGTTATTCTCCCAAGCTCCATTGTTACATTCATATCTCCCGTTAATTCTTGTTCTATTTCTTTTGGAAAATATCCTCCGTTCAAATCCCCTAGTTTTTTTGCTGCAAATTTGTAAGTTCCAAGGTCCATGAAAGTAAATACTGCTCTTCCATCTGAACCTGTTTTTGTGCTTGCAATTTCTCTCCCATAAGAATCTTTCGCATTTACTATCGCATCAACTATTAACGCACCCGATAATTCATCAACCGTTGTTATAGTTACTCTTGATTTTATTGTTTTTGATACCTCTACCACTATTTCTGTTGAATTATCCACCTCAATTGTTTTTGTTACGATTCCATAATTATTTCTTGAATCAGAGATTGAAAGGAAATATGTTCCTTCCTGCACTGGTATCGTAAGCTCGGATGCTGACCCTGTTTGTAAACTCCCATCATCCCCATAAGTATTAGCCCCTGTTAATTTTATTTTGAAACTCGTATCATTAACAGGGTAACCGTTTGACCTTATTTTTATTTTCAAGCTTCCAAGAGTTTGCTCATTTGGTTCGAGGTATAAATCATAAAGCGTTGAATTAACTAGGTATGTTTTTTGTTTGTATTTTGGATTTGAAACTGTTGCCTGTAATCTGCAGTTAATCGGCTCTGTTACTTCAATAGGTCCTGTTGCATCAAAGGTTGCTGTTTGGGGTTGTGGTATTATTGATGAATTTTCACATGAAAAATTTAACTGGATTTCTTCAGAAGGGTTGAATCCTGAAGAAGTTTTTACAAATATTTTTTTTAATACTTCTTTGAAAACTACTGAAGGTGCTTTTAATTTTATTATTTCATTTAGATTTTCATTTACTGGAAAGGATTGTGAAAATACTCCTTTGCTTATGTTTATGTCAAATACAAGCTCCTGTCCTTGTTTTATTCCTATAAAAGTTATTGCTCCTTCAGCATCTGTTCTTGCATTAAGGTCCTGAATTTTTGTATTCCCCTGCATTAATTTTGCAAAGATTAGTGTGTCATAAACCGGTTTGTTGTCATTGGTTTTTATTGTGAAAGTTGCACTGTATTCTTGGTTAGCGCTTATTAGAACAAAAGCACCAAAAATAATTAATAAGAAAATTATTAATAAGAATAAAAGAAAGCTTGGAATTACTGTATCAACTGCATCTATTACCCCGTAGACAGGGATTTTTTTGTCAACAGCATCCCAGAAGGAGTACCATTTCTCTTCAAGAGAGTAGTAAAAATCCTTTATTGCCTCAAGTACCATAGTAAACACTTACACGTGCAAAAACGATTGTTCCTATAAGAAAAACTGCTTCAAAGTATTTAAATATATACTCGGCAAATCACGTCAAATCAGCCAATTCAAGCATTTGCTTGGTATTTAGGACTTTTACAACTTTTTGTTTTTTTAACTCGCTGTCATTTGACCAAAGCACAGCGTTTTTGTATTGTAAACAGCATGCAATGAATGGAGCATCATCAATATCCAGTCCCTTCAATATCTCTTTTGCAGTCAAGTAATGCTCACTTATTTCTAAAGAGGGTACTATTTGTACTTTTTGCATTAAAAGGAATAAAACTTTGTTAAGATTTTCTTCCGAGAGTCCTGATTTTTTTAACACTAATTCCTTATGCTCTTCTAGTTCATCAAGTACTGCTGAAGGCAGTAAGAACTCAAGTTCACTTACAAGAATAATTTTTCTTGTAAGCGAGTCTTTTATGATTGCAGAGAACAAAATATTAGAATCAATGATGAACTTCATTCAAAAACCTTTTCGCAGCAAGCGAATTGATTTTTTTTCCAAGTTCCAAAGCATCTTTTTCGGTGAGTTTGCTGTTTTTCAGCAATTCATCTGCCATTCGCAGGGTTTCAATTTTTTTGATTACTGCTTGTCTTGCAACTTCACTCCATTTTACTTCAGGGAATTTCTTCATTTCTTCTTGAATTTCCTTCGGCATGGACAAAGTCATATTACCCATAAAATCACAAATATATATGTGCAAACACATATTTAATTGTTTTGGAATAAAACCAATTCACCAAAAATAATTTTCCAAAATCAATATTTATACTTTTGCGGAGTTGTATGCCGGCTAATAAAATTATTTTAAATTTCGTTAATTCAAAAACATGTCCAGGAAAATGGGTTTAATAGAAATAGTTTCTAGTTTTAACAGAATTAATTTATCTGCTTGCTATGCAAGTACTTTCTTTTGCATCTATTGTCCCTTTCATTTCTTGTCTTAATCCAGTATTATTCCAGTAATAATCTCCGCCTATTACACATACTTTTTCTTCTCTTACCAAATCAAGTACATTCTTCAATGTCTTTATTCCTGCTCCTGTTGTGCTTACTTGTATTAGGCTTCCGTTTCCGTAAGTGCTTTCAAAGCTTGCTGTGTCTTTTGCCCCTGTTACTTTCACAATTGTTGATGTGTCTTGTGGTGCGAAGAATGAACCGTAGAATGATGCTGTTCCTGACACTGTAGCCATTGACCAACCTAATCCGTATCCATCATATCCTGTCATTATTCCGCTTGCTTTTGAATCAGGTGTATTATAGTAAGCGCTCATTGGTGATCCATCAAAGGTTACGCATCCTTGTCCTATTCCTGTCCATGAAATAAATGAGCTTCCTGTTTCCTGTGGCTGTCCATTTACCTCTGCTGAATAGAATACAAATGCATCCGTGCTTGTATCCCTTGTAATATTTAGTATCAATGGCACCGCTACGCTTGGTGTTATAACGAAATCAACATCGTCTCCTACTCTTGATATGCTTAATACATTTCCTCTTGTTGGGGAGCTGTTCAGCTGGTTGAATGCTTGTGTTCCTTTTATCACTGAAACACTTACATTTGTTACTGCATTGCTTCTTGCATTCGGCTGTGCTATTACATTTGAGTGCCCATCAACAGCTATTACGAACAAATCCTCTGTTTTTTGTATATAACCAGCACCATAACCGTTTCTTCCATCCTCAGAACTCATTCCAACTACCCCATCAAATGCAACATTATATATAGGGTAGAATGGATCCGGTTCTCCTTGTGGAGCCAAATCAACTATAATGCTTTCAATATTATTATTGTCCCACTGCCATGAGCTGTTTGCGAACTTAATTGTTATTGTTGCATCATACTTGCCTGGTTCCCAAGCAGTTGGTTTTGTTGGCCAAGTAACCTTGAACTTGTCACTCAAGAACAAATCCTCTATTCCTTGTTGTTTGTATTCTACTGGTGCTGCTGCTATTTCGCCCAGGAATGCATCAAAATCATTCTTGAAATCTGCACTGAAACCGTCTCTCACTAAATTTGTTTTGAATGAAATTGCTTCTAATGCAGCTTTTCCTTCTTCAGTGTCAAGTAAATTGTTTGCTGCTAAAACTTTTTCGAAGTAATCTCTATTAGTTTTGTATTCTCTGCAAGCTGCTGCTCCGCTTGAGCCAAGCACTAGAGCTGTTTTTATTGTGTCATTAATTGTCAAATTGTTTTCGCATCCTTTGCATAGAGTTGGTTCCATTGTAATATCAACATTAAATGTTCCTGTGCCTACTTTATTAGTATCAACATTACATGTGTACTTTGTCCCGCTTGTAAATGATTTTGTTTCAGGTGCGCACACATTCACTACCTCAGTGCCATCCTGTCTAGTGAACTTGTAAGTTAGTTTAGCGCTCATTTCAATGTTATTATTTGTTTCAACTGTTGTTTCCAGTGATGCTCCGTTTGTAGCTGGTTTTGCTACAATACTTGTTATTCCTACATCAAGTGAATTCTCACTCAATTTCTGTGTTTTTGTTCCAACTATATCTATTGCTGTTGGGCAAGTAGACAAGTTATGTGTTTTGAAGAATTCCTGCAAGTACATTACTTTCTTCAGTGTTGAGATTGAGAATTGTGTTGAATCACAATAAATATAGTTCGCATTATTCTCTGAATCACATTCTTGTATATCTATTTCATCCCAGTTCCAAGCTAGTTTTATTTTTGGTACAGCCTCTGTTCCTGTTACTCCTTTCTTCCCATCCACATCACAATTGCTTATTTCTTTTACTTGGCAAGGGTAAGTGTTTGGCCCACAGTCAACGTATTCGTATGCATCAAACAATAAGTGGAATTTCTTTACATAAGCCCTTAGCTCTTTTACCACTAAATCATTGCTGTCAATAGCTGCTATTTCTTCATTGCTTGCTCCTGGTGGGGAGAACAAATCTTTTATTGAACCCCATATTCCGCCTTCGCTTTCTTTCTCTAATTCTTCTCCTCTTTCAATTGCTTTTTGTTTTACGTATTCATAATTGTAGTCTGTTTCGTAAACTTTTTCTTCCCCAGTTACTGTTAATAATCCTACAAATGGCTGGTATATTGTTTTGTTCTTTACTTGTCCAGGGTTAGAGAATTCTAATTCTCTTACCTCTACTTGTCCCATTGTTGCACTTAAAGCCTGTGGATTGTATAATACATTTCCTGTATATTGTGAATTATTTGTTGTATTCGTGTTATCATTATTAGCTGTGTTGTCAGTAGCTGTATTATCAGTTGTATTACTTGTTCCTGTTGATTGCATTCCATAATAATTATCATAATCGTAACTTACTTCTCCTACCACCATTTGTACTCCATCAGGACTCTCTAATGCAACATCCTTTATTTCTACTAAAGGCACTGCGAATGTATCAGAGTAATCTATTTCAGTGTTCTGTGCATTCAGCCACTCCCAAAAGAAAGTAGTTGCTGCTCCTGCTAATGCTCCTCCCCACCAAGAATTAGCCATCATTCCAGCACCAAAGCCCATACCGCCCTGCATTAATGCATTCATAGCAGTACTATAATTATCTGAACCCCTATTCTTGTTAATCGTGCTAGTACTTGAAGCTAGGATGAAACTAGCAGTGCCCGCACTATTTTCTGAAGAAGTCATGTAATAAGACAATGGCTTGTTCGTGTTTGAATTTGTCCATACTCCTCCTGAACTAGTAAAGGGCATTACACCACTTGGGGTCTCGATTATAGCCATTTGATTATTAGATTTTGGAGATAATCCTACAGCAAATAAATCTGGATTATTATCTATTGAAGTAGAGAACAATCTCCAAGGATCAAATTTCCCACAATTAGGATCATATTTTGCACAATTATACTCTCCTGTTTTTAGATCCTTATCAAATTTTAAACTGCCAAGAGTCAAAACACCATTCGCATTAGTGGCTTGAGTATCCATCTCTTGTAATTTTGTAGTCGCTGCATCTTTTGTCAAACCTTGAGGAGCAGATTTTGTCCCAATACCAGCAGATGCTAAATCCCCATCCCTGCCATCAATAGCAGCATTAATCAACAAAGGTCGAACTGATGCCATTACTTGCTGATTAGTAACAGCTTCTTGTTTTATTTCTTGTTTAGAACTATCCGCAGTAGATTTAATTTCTGCTTTTGCAACTTCAATCTCTTTAGGAGTAGCTTTTTCTTGAGCTGCAACAACATCTACTTGCTTTAAAGCATCTTGTTCGGCAGCATCAATAGAATCCATATCGCTGGTTTCATCATATTCTTCATCAAATTCATCAGAAGAGTCAATAGCAGCTTGTTTTGACTTATCTTGTTCATCTGCCGGAGCAGCAACTGCATCTTTCACTTTCGCATCAACTTCGTCTTTTTTTGATTTAAATAAAGACTTAATTTTATCAACTGCCTTGTCCTTAACATCAACAATATCAGATTTTTTTGAGTCCACATATCTCTTCAAAGCAGCTGTATACCCACCGCAATCAGGAGCTTTAATTACAGAAAGTTTGCTCTCATCAAAAGCAGCAGTTATCTTACCAGATAATTCATTAACGAGGGCTGCTGATTTATTTCCCGTACCTATCTTTTTAGCAGTTAAATCAGAATTAAGCTTATCAGCCTTAGCATAATGTTCTTTTTCAAGCTGTTCAGCACCCATTTCCCCTGCAGCTAATTTAGTCTTAATGTCATCAAATTCTTTGTCAAGATCAGCATTAATTTTATCACATTCGGATTTTAACTCAGTTTTCAAATTATCAAATTTGCTAGAGTACTCAGTAATTAACTTGCCAAGACTATCAATTGATGCAGTCAAATCTGTTTTTCTTTTCTGAAGCTCAGCTATATACTTATTATATTTGCCAACACAACCCGGATCATCTTTAACATTCTTACTGGTTAATTTTTCTTGCGCGGTACTAATGTTTTTTTCATTTTCTTTTAAAAGCGATTCCACCCTATCTTTCTGAACATTTATTTTATTTATTGCCTCTGTTTTTAACTTGTCCACAGTAATCATTCCAGTTCCACAATCAGTAGAAACATTTCTTTTTGCATTTAATTTTACCTTTTCATTTTGTTTGTCAAGATTTTTTTCGCCATTGTTCTTTGTCCACCCATATTTGCTATCGCTTGCCGGTTGTTTTATGTACCCCCCTATTCCGCCTGTGATTGCGCCCATTAGTGCCATTTTCCATAGTCTTGAGTTGTCATATGGTATTTCTCCTGTTACTTGGGCGCTTGTTGTTTTTTGTACGCAATTATTTTTTAAGTATCCTCTGTCTGTTCCATCGAATTCATTGAATTGTGAGTCATATACATCATATTCATATCTTGAGAGAGTAAAGCAGCTTGACGCATCCTCTATTATTACTTTTACATTTCCAATTAGTTCAAGTGTGGTTCCTTTTTGTCTTCCGTATACTAGTAAGTTGTATGCTCCTGGTGTTTGTCCTTCTGATGCTGTTACTGTTACATCTTTGTTTTCTCCTGCATTTAGTGAGAATGTTTTGTTTGATATTGCTCCTTGCAAATCCCCTGTATCTATTTGGAAGTCTGCTTTTGTTTTGCATGAATTTGTTATTGAGAAACTCCCTGTTCCTGGTGCTGATATTGTAATTAAATCAGCTCCTAGTACTATGCAGTCTTGTAAGTTTTCGTAAATTATATTGTATTTCATTTCTGCTGTGAGGGTTTGGCTTTTTGAATCTGTTTGGTTTTGTGCTTCAAATATTATTGAGCCGGTTGCTGTTCCGCTTGAGCCTGCTGCCGGAGCGAATTTTATTGTTACTGGTACTTTTTCGCCTGGGTTTAGGATTGTTTTGAATACTCTTGCATATGCTGTCCCTAATTCTACTTGCACTGTTTTTGATTGTGCATTAAATGTTCCGCCTATTGTTCCTGTTGAGCTTATTGTTGCTCCCAGGTTCTTCAAGGATACTGGTTTTCCTTCTACTATACAATTATTTTTTATTTCAAAGCTTGTTTCTATTTGGTTTCCTCTTGTTACTGCTTCCCAGTTTGTTTGTGTTATTTCTAAGCACGATGGATTGTCAACATCTTTTCCTAATCCTACTCTGATTTTTGCTTCTATTTCTTTTGTCCATTCTTTTCCTTCTGCCCCAACAGTTATTTCGAATTTCCCTTCAAGGTCTTCTGCTGTTGGCACTATTGTTGCTGATATTACTTTGAAATCAAATTCTTCGTAATCCTGTGATTTTATTTTTGTTCCTATGTAATTGTTGAACCAGGACTCTATTTGTGCTTCATTGAGCACTCCTTTTAGTTTCCCTGTCAATTTGATTGATATTATTGCTAAATCTAATCCTGTTTTGTTTTCTATTTTAACTGTTTTTATGTCCTGTAATTTTGTCTGTGGATTAACTGTGAATGCTAATGATTCAGGGGTAACATCTATTACATCTTCAGCAATATTGAATTCTTTTACAAGTGTTTCGTATTCAGGTTTTTCTATTTGTAACTTTAATTTCTCTCCTGGGAATGATGCTGGTATGCTTAGTGTTGCTAATCCTAATTTGTTTGTTGTTTTTTCAAGTAGTTTTGTTCCGAATCTGTCATAGATTTTTACTATTGCTCCTTCTACCTCTATTCCTGTTGCTGTGTTGAATACTTTTACTGTGAGTGATTCTGGTTTTCCTGAAACGATTTTTGGCATATCATCAGTGAACTCAGTTCCTTTCATGAATTTTACATTCATTTTCTTGTCTGAACCAACATTTACTGTGAATGATTTTTCAAATACAAGTGAATTGTCTTCCCTTATTCTTAGTTTTATTGTCCCTGTTCCTGTTTTTTGCGGAGTTACATCTACTGAAACGATATCTATTGAGGAATTTTTAACAAATCCTGGTGTATCTATCCATTCTGTTTTGTAAGCATTTACTGTTCCTTGTACTGGAGCATATTTTGGAGTTAGGATTGAGTATGTTCCTAAGTAAAGGTTTTCTTCAGGGTTTTCCAATAGTGTTTTTGCCCTGTCAAATCCTATCATAGAGTTATTCATTACTTTTATTGATACTCCGTATTTTGAATTATTTTTTGCTTCAAATGAATCAACAAATGTTTGAGTAAAATTCTCAGGGTCAGTGTAGGTTGAGGTTATGCAAAAGGATTTTTCTTCTGTAGGGCTCTCGCATAGTGTTTCTGTTCCCACTGACACGTATGCTTCTTTTGTTGAAGCATATAGTTCCTGTTTTACGCTTGAGCTCTGGTTTGTGCCTAGCTCATTATCAACTAAATCTCTTTCGTATTCTCCGTCAATTGCCCCCCATGCCCTGTATCCTATATCAATTCTTTCTTCTGTTTGTGCTGTCGGCCTAATCTTTACTTTTACTCCCACAATTATTTTTCCAGGCACATAAGATTCACTTAGCCATCTTACTTCTGCCCATTTGCTTTCTTCAAGATTAAGGTATTTTTCATCAGTAGAATATCCTTTTGGCTTGTTATATGTTGCTCCTGTTGTAACCATTTTTTTTGCTGGAGCAATTACATCTTTGATAAATATTTTGTCTAGTTCTGTTTTTATGACATTATCTTTTCCCATTCTTACAAAGAATCCTAATTCATCATAGCTTTTTGGGGAAATTACTTCAAATAATGCATCATATTCTTGTCCTGATTCTACTTTTAGTGCTCTTGCTTCATTTTTGTACAATCCGAGGAAATTAATTTTTAATTCATCTGCCGGAGGTTTTGACAAATTTATTTCAAAGTTTATTGTTCCTGCTCCGATTGTTTGTTTTGGTATTGTGGTGTAGCTTTCATATCCTTCTTTTTTTATTACTGCATAAACTTTTTTATCAGACTTGATGTTGAATTCGATTGTTCCGTCAAGGTTTTCAACCATTTTTTTTCCGCTTGCAGGATTACTTACTTTTCCTTGAGGAATGTATTCATCAAATAATTGTACTTCAGCGAATTGTATTGGCAGGTTATCAATGTCTTTTACTGTTACCTTTACTGTTCCTAATGGTATTTCTAATGACACAATGAATGGCTCTACCGCTGTTTTTGCATTGAATTCTTTTGCTTCACTCCATCCTGAGTAAGTTGCTTTGAATGCAAATACTTTGTATGTTTCCCCTGTTTTCGAGTTGCTTATTGGGTTCCATTCAACGTATCCGTTAAAATCAGTTAATTTTTCCTGGTAAGCTAATTTGTATTCATCTTCATCCTTGCTTCCGAATAATGCTACTTTTGCGTATGCAACTGGTTTTCCATCCTGGTCCATTACTCTTGCTTTTAATTTGTTTCCGCATTGCCCAATATCTCTTACCATATTTAGTATTACTGAATCCCCTATGTTTGCATCTTTGCTTGCGTCACAATAACCTTCTTTTGTTGCCATTACTAAGTATGAGCCTTCTTCTGCTATCTCAAATAATACTTCTCCTGTTCCGTTTGTATCGCGGTTTATTACTTCAACGTAGGTATCCCCCACTTTTTTGCTTAGTGTTACATATGCATCTTCTGCTTCAGCCGATCCTTGGTATACTTGTGCTTTAATGTATCCTATAAAATTTTTCTCCATTGCTATGTCAATTGTTTTTTGCCCTTCTGCTTTTGTGATTGAAGTTATTACTGTTTCTTTTTGTTTGTATCCTTGTTCTTGCCTTACTCTGAATTTGTAATCTCCTTCAGCTAAATCAAATGTTGCTTGCCCATTGCTTGCTTGTTTTGTATCAGTAGGAATGTAAGTATTTTCTGAGGTAAATGCTTGTACTGTTACCGGTTCTGTTATTAGTATTCCGTTTAGTTTCAAATTTATTGTTACTTTAACAATTTCTTTTGGTTCTTTTGAAGATAATGTAAATGTGCTTGCTGGCGCTGTTAGTGTGAATGATTTTGTTTCATATTTTGGTGAGCTTACTGTTACTGTGAGTGTTCCGCATTCTTCTGTGTAGGAAACATTTGTTGTTCCGTTGTATATTGTTTCTTCTTGTGGTGCTTCTGAACCTGAAGAGCATCTATAGGACAGAGTCATTTCTCCTGTTGCTGTTTCTCCGGTTCCTGTTTCAAATCTAATTGATTTTTGGGAAATAAAGTGCGCTGAAATAGGGAGGATTATTTCTTCTACTTTTGAAAATTCATCAATGAACACTGGTACTGTTGTTTGTTTGTCTCCTTTTTGTGCGGTCACTTCAATAGTTGTATTGAAGGGCACTGTTACTGCTTCAACTAAACCAAATTCGTTTGAAATTAATTCTCTGTCAATTCCTTGTACTATTACTTTTGCTTCGCTTACTGCTCCGCCCTCCGAATCAACTATGCTTAGTTTTAGTGTTGCTTGTGATTGTGTAACAATTCCAAAGAGCCCTGTTATTGTGAGTAAAAGGATAAGAAAAATTATTATTAAAAATAGCGCAAAACTTGGTATTACATTATCAATTGGGTCAATTATTTTATATACTGGAAGGTGTTCATCTGCTTTATCCAAGAAAGAGTACCATTTCTCTTCCCCTAGGTAGTAAATATCCTTCAGCTTTTCCCCAATACCCATAAAATCACTGAATTAACTTTTCCACATCACTAAGTGACTATAAAATTAATGCTTTCAACTATATAAATACTTTTCCCCTATCCTTTCTGTTTATCTTCTCATTACCTTAGAGAAATCATCCAGCATATTGGCAGCATTATTCCCTTGTATTAATTTAAGCCCCATAAAGTCTTCTTTAGGCCATAACTCAATTATTACCGGCAAAGCATTTTCTATGATAAATGCTATGATAATTGCGATTATAAAAAGGATTAGGATTTGTTTTAATTCCTTTAAAAAGCTCTTTTTTTTCACAAAATCTTCAAGCAATAAGAAACCTAGTTTTGTTCCGGCATAAGTTGAGATTATTGAAGGAATTATGTACAGGAATATTGCCGCATTTTTTTCTGCCCCTAATTGTAACCCGAAGAATATGCTTGGAATAAAAGCAAAGTACCCAAAGAAGAGGATTCCCGCAAGGAAATACCCTATTGTTGTTACAGTGAAAGGTATTTCAGAAAAAAAAGTTGAGGTGGGTATGAAAAAAGAGTATGCAAAGCTGGCAAGCAATACAATTGTACTCATGAGCACTAGTGCTAATGCTTTTTTATCCAACTAAACACCTTGTTGCTTTTCAGCAAAAATAAAAGAATTATTAATTTTTATGCAGGCCAAAACTTGTCCAAGCAAAACCTTAGGTTCGTAGCAAAAGCATTGGCTTTTGCGTCGCCCTGCAAACTTTGTTTGCATGGTTGCGGGACCCGTAAAACGTCGCTACATTTTACTTGGTCCAGGTTTTTGCGTTCAAATTTAGTTTCCTTGTAGTAATTTTTTCTCATTCCAGATTATTCCGTCTTGTACAGCGCATGCTCTTTCTTCTTTTACTTCATTAATCAATTTTTCTAAAGTCAAATCACCAGAATTAAATGCCTCTATTTCTATTGGAGTGCTTGTTTGTGTTGATAATGCACTTGTTCTTGTTTTTGGTTCTGGACTAACTGCCAGCACTTGCATTGTTATTGTTCCTCCAACTTTCGCGCTATTGAATGCAATACTGATTTTTTGCGGAGCATATAATATTCCTTTTAATTCCTGTGGAGTTTGTGATGGTGCTATTGGAATAACATATGAGCCTCCTGATAACATATCCGCTCCTTTCAGTACTCCTGCAACATACCAGTTAACTAATTCAGTTGGTACTTTGATTGTGTCTGATATAACCTTGTACGATGCTCTTGTTTCATTACCATATAAGTTTAGTTTTAATAGTACAGGTACTCTTTGGTAGGATACAATTTTTCCTTCTTTTGTTTTTTCAACTGCAATTGCTTTTGTTGCATTGTCAAGTATTTTTGCTGAATCCACAGAATCTGTTTTGAATCCTGCTTGTAATAAAATATTGCTTGTTGCTTTTGTTGCACCCGTAACAGCACTCTTTTCGCCGAATGTTGCTGTCACTTCTTTGTCCGTTCCAAGAACATAATCGAGTTCTACAGGGTAATTTCCTATTTCTTTGCTTGTATCAACAAACTTGATTGTGTATTCTTTAATTATATTTGAAAGGTTTCCTGTAATTGTTAAAGAGAGTTTTTCAAATGAATTAATCTTCGTGAGCAACACCTTTGCAGTTGCATTTTTGTGGATACTGTTTAAGCTTGAATTTTGTGCATAAATTACTTCAATGTCTTCCTTGCTCATCTCTGTTTTTTCAATTACTCCTTTCTTTATTCTTGCATGCTCGCTCATCCATTTGAATGTATCAAGCTTTAATTCAACCGCTGACCCGCACAAGACTATATTGCAGCTCTTGTCATCAAGTTTGCATTCTGCAACTGCATTTGCTGCTTTGAGAAGTTCTACGTACCTTTTTACTGACATATACCATTTTGCACCCACTTTAGCCATGCCTAAATTTGTCAAATCGCTTGCCAATTCTGTTTTATCATCTATCTCAAGCAATAATTTGTCTTTGTCTTTTTGGTCATTAAGAACATTTACCATTACATCTAGTGCTAAATCATTGTTCTTTGAAATTATTGTGTTCTTTACATCAGTATTGCTGATTTCTAATTTGTAAGAATTGTCCATAGCTAGTCCAATATCTCCTTTATAGAAACTCAAATCGCTTTCAGTGCATGATTTTACCGTTTGTTTCTGTACTTGTTTATATAATTCGCTTAGTTTTACTCCGCTGTATGCGCTTGACAAATCCTTTATTGTTTGTATTCTGTTGTATAAGAATAATTGTAATTGTTCTGAATTACAGAAATTGTTTGTGCAGTAAGTACTTATTTCGGTTGAAGGAATTTCAAGTCCTGTGTATTTTATTTTGTCAAATCCGTATTCCTTATAGTCTCCTGATTCGCATGTTCCTTTTGCTTCTGCTTCAATCAGTAATCTGTCAACTGTTCCTATGTTTATGAATGATACGCATGCAGGATTTGCTTTGAGCACTATATCCACTGCAGCTTGTTTTTCAACATTAGTTGATTTTAAAGTTAATTTTCTTGTTGCTATTTCAGCTTTCAGTTTGTCTTCGCAATCATTTCCTGCCACTGGTATTACTTTTGTGCATTCCTCTATAGTTGTTGGCTTGTAATTTTGCTTTGTTATTAGTACTTTTAATGTCCATACGAGTTCTGTTGAGTCAAAGTTTACTGCTCTTGTTACTTTTCCTGATACAGGCATTTCAACATACACACAGTTAGCAATTAATCCTGATCTGTCTACTTCAACCATTAGGTTTGAGCCTCTTGTGTTATTGAATAAGCTTCCTGTTCCTGTTTCAAGTATTCTTATTATTGCTCCGCCTGCTTTTTCTGCTGGCACTATTGGTGTTTTTACTGTTATGCTGTCAAATAATCCGCAGTTCTTTGATGCTTCTCCACTGCTCTTGTCTGAAGTGTTTTCCATTTGTTTGCTTCTGTAATAATATAAATCATATGATGGGTATGCTGAGCTTGCTGTGCTTGGTGCTGCACCTATTCTTAGTGCTGGTGGCTCCGCTATGTACTTGTAGCTTGAACCATTGTATTGTTCATCAGGTATTGCTCCAAGAGTTACTCCTTTTGATGCCCAGTAATCCTGGATATCAAGTGCGTTTTTGTTCTGACAGTCTTTTGCTTTTGCATTTGGATCTCCCCAGTTGATTGCTGAATCAATGCTTTCTCCTAATCTCCATATATCTGATAATGTTATTGGGAATTCCATGCATTCTGCTGAATTGTACTGGTTTGTGTAACTAATATTCAAGTTTCCATATACATTTGTTCTTGCATCTGTTTCTGTTGCCCATTGTCTTATATCTCCAAGGTTCTGGAATAATCCGTATGAGCCGTTGCTTGAGTTAAATAATTTTCTTTGCGGGATGTATTGTGCACTCGGCATTACTTCGAAATCAACTCTTTCAATTGAACCGTTGTTTCCTTGTTGTACTGTTCTGTTTCTTACTCTTGTTCCTGTGATTAGTGAACAATTACTTGCTGCGCATCCGTTTGGCTGTATATAATTTTGGTAAGAACCATATTGTCCTCCTAATGGGTAACTTGAGGAATATGCTGATTCAGCTCCTTGCTGGAAGTATTGTGCTGACACACCATATTGTGATTGTGGTGCCGAGCATTCTATTGTTGCTACATTGCTTCTTGATAATTGTACTCCTTGATCGTAACAGTAATTGTATACTGAGTATTTTTGTGGTTTGTAGATGAATGAATTCAAACTTATTTTTGTTACATTTGTTTTTATGCAGTCAGTATCAATGTCCCCTAATTTGCGTACTGTTACTTTTACTTCACCGATTTTTTTCTTTGTTTCTTGTGTTCCTGCTGGTTTTGCATTCACAACTATTTTATATTTTCCCAGTACATATCCTGGATCAACTATTACTGTTGAATCAGAGTCTTTTCCTATTGTGAATTTTTCTTCTGAAACATTTATTCTTGCATCAGGATCCAAATCTATGTCTACATCAACTGCACAGGTATTCTTTATTGTGAATGCGTTTTGTTGGTAACTCATTGTTCTTTGTGTTCCTTGTTGCCCTGAATAATTATTAAAATTATTTGCATATCCTGTTCCGTATCCTTGGGCTCCATATCCTGTCATGCCCATTCCTGCCATTGTTGTTCCCTGCATTCCGTATGGTGAGCTTTGTCTTGAGAATCCTCCATAGCTTTGTCCATAAGCTGACATTGATGAAGCATAATCTGATGCCATTAGTGCTCCGTATCCCATGTTCCATGGTGCAACATCAAGGAGTATTCCTCCTTCTGGTTGTTCTATTTCAATGCATTTTGATAAGCTGCTCATAGTTACTTTTGTTTTTATTTGTGCTTCAGTTTTTTCTTCTGTCTTATCCTCTAAAATATTTTTTCCTATTATTGATATTGTGAATTCTTGTGTTCCTGAAGCTATTGCAGTGTTTGGTGCAAATCTTACTGTTAGTGTTTCTTCTCCTTCTCTATCAAAGTAATCAGCTATTTTTGTGTAAGTGTTTCCTAGTGAAGCATTAGTGAATCCTTTTCCACTTATTGATATTGTTCCGAATTTTGATTCTTCGCTTAGTTTTGCCTCTAAATTATGCAATGGTATTTCTATTCCTTCTGCTGTACAGGAATTTGTTATTGTTACTGTTAGGCTTTGTTCTGAATCTGATGTAATGAATTCAAGTGAGGCTGGTGTTACTTTCAAGCATTTAGCACTATCCATATATCCTGGCATTGTTAATCTTATTTCTACAGGTATTTCGTTACTGAATGATTGTGTTGTACCCGTTATTTCAGTATTTACCAGAATTGTTCCTGTAACATCTTTTGGTTCTTGTAATCTTAGCGCATTGCTTGTTAATTTCATTGATAACGTATAGTTTCTGTCTTTTCCCTGTTCGATTACTGTTCCTGCAATGTTTCCGCTAAATTTTGTTTCCAAGTAATTCTTTAATTCCCCATTAATTTCAGTGCTTGTAATTTTAATGTCTTTTGCTGTATTGTTTTGCATTAATATTGTTTCCTCAATTGCTGTTACTTCTCCGATTTTTATTGTTTCGCTTATTTCAGGAGGAGTTATTGTTAGCAATGCTTTATCCACTTTTTTTGTTATTTCAACCTCATCATATCCTTCTTTTTTTGCGGTAATCGTTAATTCGTCCCCTATTTTTGGTGAAGCTAATTCATATTTTGCTAATCCTTCTCCTGTTGTTTCTACTGACCCAAGGATATCTTTTCCTGATTTTATTGTTATTAGCACTCCATCAATGCTTTCATTGCCGTCTTTTGCTTCAAAGAATAATGTGTTGTTTATGTAAGGGATTATCATTTTTGGGAGCATATCTAAAGTGAATTTTTTGTTTGCTTTTACATTAACAGTTATTGTGTCTTCCAACTCTGTTTTTGATACAGAGCTTATAGTGAGTTTTATTCCTGATGTTCCTGAAGAGGTTGTGCTGAAAAGTACTTGTACTCTTAGTGGTGCATCTATTCCTAATGTGCCTAAATTAATTGTTTTATCTGTTTGTTCTGAACCATTTACACTTATTGCGTTAACATCAAGGCTTTTCCCTTCTACTACTAGTACTGCTCCTGTCATTGCTCTTCCGCTATAATTAGTCAAATCAGCTGTAAGCAAATATTGAGTATCTTTTTTTGCTTCTACTGTGCCTGTTACATATTTCTTTTTTCCTGCTTCTGAGCCTTCAGTTGCTTCTATTGTGTATGATTTGCAGAAGCTTCCTGAGCATAAATTTCCTGCTCCCGCTAATAGTACCCTGTTTTTTGCTGCTGAGTATAATTCGTTTGATGCTGGTGTTGTCATTGCTGGGTCGCGTATTACTGTTGCTCCTTTTGCCCAGCCTCTGTAAAATAAATTTAGTGGTGCGTTTGGATTTGCTTCAATAACAGTTATTTCTGCCTCTACTTCGTATGTTCCTTCTTGAGGGTTTTTCCATACTGAATTAGCCCATTTTGAGTTTCCTTGCACCAAGTTCTTTGAGTCTTTTTCATATCCTGTTGGTGGAGAATAAGTTGTTCCTTGTGTTGTTCTTCCTGAGCTTTCAACTTTGCTTAAGTATAATCCATCTTCTTCCATTAGGTTTGTTACTCCTTGTTCTTGTTTTCCTGTTCTCAAGTGTATTCCTGCTTCTGAGTAAGATCCTTTTGGAACTTGCAGGATTGCTTTTACTGTATAAACTCCTTGGCTTACCGTGCCTGCTGTTTCTGAATCATCTTTTGTTTCAGATACTACTGCAGTTCCGCTGTATACTCCTACAAGGCTTGCTGTTAATTGTGCAACTGGTTTTACGAGTATTACTTCTTTATCTGTGGTAGCATTAGCAATTGGGTAAAATGCAGAGGTAAAATATTTTGAGTAACCCGAGCTTTCAATTACAAAATATATTTTCTTGTCCGCTCTTATTGTAAATGATGCTGTGCCTTCTGTTGTTGTTAGAATTGATGCTCCTTCTTGTGTTGAAGTGTAATAATTAATTGCTTTTACGCTTACCCCGCTTAAAGGATTCTTTTCATTATCCATTGCCTTAACTTTTATTGTTCCTTCCCCTATATCGAAAACAACTTCAAGTGTTTTTTGTGTTCTTGGCACTATTTGAATATTTGTTGAGTTAACGCTTCCAAATCCTTCTTTTGAAACAGTTGCCATGTATGATTTGCCTAATTCCAAATTAAAGAATTCTGCTTCTCCTGTTGCCCCAGTTGTTTTTTCTCCCACCACAGGCTCTTGTGGATCAATTTTTTTCAGTATTACTCTCGCATTATCAACAGGATTTTTTTTGCCATCAATTACTCTAACAAGAATTGAGTTATTGTTTGTTTCATTTACTTTAGTTAACAGTACCTCAATTACTTCTCCCGAGGTTGCTCCTTTTGTTTCCCCTATAAGGTAATCTGGGTGATCAACTGTTAATATGTAATTTGAGCTGTCTGCCACATCGAATTTTGCTTGCCCTGTTGCCCCTGTTATTTTTGTTTTTACTTCATTGCTGTTCGTTGCTAGAGTTAATTTTACCTCTGCTCCTGAAACAGGATTGCTTGTCAATGAATCTTTTACATTAATTATTATTGTTGATTTCTGTACTTTTCTCAAGCTTACATTAAATTCTGTCAAAGTATCTTTTGTTACTTCTTTTACTTCCCCTAATTTGCTTCCATCATAATCAGAATAATTTCCGTCAGAGGAACTTATCAAAACATAATATTTTTTTACTGGAACACTGTCAAATGTTACTATTGCTGTTCCTGTTGAAATATTTTCTAATGGATAAGTATTGTCTAGTGCAACTAATTTTACTCTTAGCCCTGCAGGAACGCTCGTTGATCCTTCAACTGAAATATTTACATTTACTTTTCCTACTACTTGTACTTCTTGTTCTACTGTTACCGCGCTGCTTCCTGAGAATGATGCTGTTGCATTCACAACCCTATAGTTCTGCATGCTCATTACTTCTATTTCTTGACAAGATGCGCTTACTTTTGCATCAAAAGATCCATTAGTATAAGTTGCAACTGATTCATCTGCTGAGCCTTTGCATTTGTAAATTAGTGTTCCTGTTCCGCTTATCAGTGACCCATCAGCTGTTTTCAAATAAACTGCTTTGGATATTGTTGCGTCTTCTAAACTTAAAACAAATTCTTCCTCATCATTACTGCTAAGGATTACCTCTCTTGTCTGGCTTGCGTGATTATCTTTATCTATTTTTATTGAGTAAGTCCCATTAGCCAAAAACATTATTGCTTTTCCATCTGCTCCTGTTTGAATATTCGCTTTTTCTACCCCATCCGCAAGTGCTATTACTGTTGCCCCTTCTAACGGGTTGCTATCTCCATCAGTCACAAGTATTGTCAGGGATGAATTATTTCCTGATGTAATGAAGAATATTACTAGTAAAAGTAGAACTAAAACAAGTACAATTGCTAAAGGAAATGTAGGGATATTTTTATCTTCAAGTGAATCAATTAAATTCCCAAAAGGGGGTACTTTTTCTGAAATCCCATCAACAAAGTCATACCATTTATCCTCAAGAGAATAGTATGTTTCTTTCAGTGATTCAATTACAGCCATTCCAACCACTTAATATCCGTCCCCAATACCACTTATTCACTATAATACTATAATATTCAAGCCTTTATTAATTTAACTTTGCTCTATTTGCCGGAGTTCTTCAATAATTATGCCTCTTCGCATTTACCAGAGCCTGAAGAGCATTTTGGCATCGGATTAGGGTATTCACTTTGATTCATAATTCTTTCAAAACTTGAATCCTCTATCCTTATTTTGTATAAATCGCTTCCATCACTGTATGTTCCTTTTACTATGTACAAAGGGTTTGTTTCTTTGTATACTATATCCGCACGAACCAAGGTTATTCTTCCACAGTATAATTTTGTCCCCGAATTTGGTCCTGAAAAAATTTCTCTTGTTGGTTCTGTCCCTGTACCAATAATTAATTCGTTGAATCCACAACGATCTATGTCGGCTTCCCTTTGGTCGTCTATTTCCAGAACGGTGTCAAGAATTGTAAATTTTCCGCCATCATTATCCACTGAAAAAGCTCCTTGTTCATTTGCTCTTCCGCAAACATTTACTGCCGCATATGCCTTAACCCCTTTTTCTCCTGCAGAGGGTCCTCCTGAAAGATAAGAAGTTACTCCCGCCATTGTATCCGCTAATGGGACATCTGACCCAGTGCCTGATCCCGGGCAATCTTTGCCCAAATCAACCGTGCTTCCTTTGTCCCTCGGATCATTGTTTGGGTGACAGGCATCACAAAAACCTAGTTTATATTCTTTCAAATCACTATGCGCAATTGATATTGCTTCAGCACTTTTTTTTGCCTCGTATAAAACTTTAAAAAATCTTAATGGGATATAAACCTTCAAATTTGTTCTTGGCAATATAGCCATTTTTATTTCTTCTTGTGTCACTAAATCTTTTACTATTATTCTTGGCAATGATTCATATTCTTCATCATTTAATTTGTTTAAAGGAATATTGAAATAAAATGTTCCCACGGGACAAGAGGTATCATCGCATCCTACTACTTCCAAAAAATTATCCGGCATGGTGTTTACTGAATCTGTTATTGCTTTTCCCAAAACTTCTTTTGCCTTATAACTCTTATCGCTTAAGTAAACACTGAATCTTCCGTAAGTGCCTTCATTGAACTGGTCTATTGTTCTATCTGCAACAAAGGTTGTTGCTGAACCAAAACCACTGTCTCCGCTTGCTTCATCTTTCAAGAGGATTACATCTTCAAAAGTTTTTTTCAAATCATCAAAAGTTATTGTTTCCCCTTCCCTTCTTATACTGAACAAAGTTAATCCGCTTTCATTATCCCTCATTTGGCCGCTATCATGTGTCAAATATTCTTCTAGTTTTTCCCTAAATGCAAAATTAAATGTCTGTAATGCATCTGCTCTTGCAATATTCGCTGCATCCGCTAACTGGTAATTATTTAGCATTGAATAAATCTGTCTGTTTGTTTTTTCTTCAGTGGTTATGAGCGTGCTTGTCATCACCACTCCAACCATTATTAGGATTATGGCAACAATTGCCGAAAACATATTGAATCCGTGTTCAGAAAAAGCTTTTACTTTAACAAATTTTTTCATTCAAATCAGGATACAAAGAGTTAAACTGGTTAAAATAGTTAATCTTTTTACTGGCGTTGTAGATTAATGCTCTTTTAGGTGTTTTCACCCCAATTTGTTTTTTGAGGGCATTCCTCGTTTAAGATGCTGGTTGTATGTTTGGTGATTTGTCTTCGCTTACCATTTGCCAGAATGCAAGTACTTTCAGGAATTTATCAGCTTCTTTTTCCCCTACTTTGAATACTTTTTTCACTGATTCTTTTGTTAGTTTCCCGCTTGAGGAGTTTCTTTCCGCCACTAATTTTGTAACTTTGTCTTTTAATGCTCCGTTGTATTCTTTTGCTTCTTTTTCCAGTCCTGGTCTTATCTCATCCCAATCATACAGCATTGTTGCTATTACTAGTCCTTCTTCTGCTCCACCAATTTTGCTTCCATCAACAATTGTGTAATTGTAAATTAATTCTTCAATTTTGCTGTCCTTTAGTGTTGAAATTTGTTTTTGATATTCTTTTTCTTCGTAAGGATACTTGTAATCAAGCATACTGTTTTTTGCAGCAGCCATATCTGTTTTTAGTTTCCATAAGCTTAGTGGTCTTTCTGATGGATCTTTTTCTTTAGGATTAATTGCTTGCCATGTAATTACTTTGCCGTTGTTAGCGCTAATTTTTGTGCTCATTTCTTTTGCATCTTTAACAGGATCTTTTTCATTTAATACTATGCTCCATTCTCCAAGGGTTTTAGTAATCTTTAATTCGTATTGCTTGTTTTTTGTTAAAGCCATGTCTTGGTTAAGGAGTTTGAATGATTTTTTCTTCAAAGCATCCATTTCTCCGTTTAATTCTTTCTCATAAGCCCATTCGCCGGCAGCGTTTGCTAAGAATGCACAGCCAATTCCTTTAGCGAGATTCACTCCTGCTGAGCGCAGCCTGTTGTTCATGCTGATTTTTTGTGCTTCTGCCTCTAAAGCTTTTATTTTGCCCTTAACTGTTTTATTAGAATTCTCTTTCACAATCTTCGCCATCCCATCCAAATTTGCTGAGCTTACTTCAACACCAAATATGTCGTCAACCAATCCACTGACATCAAATTTGGCTGTTGCTTTTGCATCCTCTCCAAGTACATATTTTCTTTCTTTTATCCTATCCCACGCTGAGCTAGTCATATCTTTCCCGGTTGCTCTTTTATACAAGGATTTAACTTGTGCCTCAATTTTTGATACTTGGGTTGTATTATTTTTTCCTGTTGCACTGTCCCTAATCAGATTAGTCAAGTCATTCTGGAATGAAGTTCTTTCTTTTAATATTACCATGTTAGTTATAGCTGTTTTCAAAGCTTTTGATTGGGTGCTGCTCCCATTAACTTTTAGCAAGAGATCATCCATCGAATCTGTGGGGTCTGCGCCAATTAATTTGTGCAACCATGTTGAGCCACTCGAGTCAGCTTCAAGCAGGATTTTTACAAATTCTTCGTCCGCTGCTTTGATTGCTTCCGCACCGCTTTTTGCAAAGCTTGTTCCTATCCCTCTGTTTGAGTAAACATTCAATAATCTGTTTTTGCTGAGCAATGATGCTGATTCATATTCTTTTGTGGCAGTTGCATTCATTGTTGTAGCTATTGTTTTGTTAAATCTCTTTTCAAGTTCCGCATAAAATGCTTCTTTAGCCGTCAGAGTCTGCTTGATGGAAAGGGCGCCTGTTTTTTCATCATAAATAAATACCTTTTGACCAAATGCCTCGTCAATATATGTTTTATATCCTTTAACAAGCTCTTTTGATGTTTCGCTAGAGAATTGCTTAATTGCAAGCGGTACTTTCGCCATTTCATCTGTCCCTTCAACAAATCCTGCCAAACTGTCCGCACTTTTTACTGAACTCACAAGGTTCAATAATTTAGCTGTTGGTGTTTGTGTTGCACTTACTGGCCATGAACTGAATAACCTGCTTTTTCCTTGCAGCGCCCATGTTTTTATCGTACCATCAACTATTATCTGTCCTATGCTTGTTGACTTTTCTTTCTGATCAGGCACTTCTTCTTGTACTTCAAATAGAGCTTTTGTTATTGTTCCTATTATTGGAACATCTTTCACTGATTTTGTTGCTTCTTCCATCATTGAATAAAATCCTCTTGCTGCTGAATAACTTGCTGCTAAATCTTTTTTGTAAGTAGTTGCTGCGGGTACCCCACAATCAAGCAGTACTCCTAACACTGGACCTAGTAATGTTACTCCGTTTGTAGCTGCGTTGCATGCTGCTGATGCTGCCCCGCATGCGAGCAAGTATTTTCCTACTGCGCTTCCTTTTGCTTTTGCTGCTGGGTCATCATATGCTTTTGTTCCTGCATAACCGCTTTTATCATTGAATAATATGCAGCTCTCAAGTTGTCCTTTTCTTTTCAATCCTTCAATGTAATCCCCAAAGTTTGCTATTGTTTGGTCTCCTTGCGCCCAGGTTATTGTAAAATAATTTGAGTAATCTTCTTTTCCTTCAAGGCTGTTAGCGCAAATGAATTTTACCAAGTCATCCGGGTGTATTGTTCCTGTGTTTACTGTGATTAATTTTTTTGCATCTGGCTCTGGCTGTGACTGGTTAAGCGCTCTTACTCCTACTGTGAATTGTACCCCGTTTGCTTGTGAAAATATTGATACACCATCTGTTGTTGTGCTTCCTTCTGCTGTTGCGCAGATTTTTATGTTCCTGTAATACCTGTATTCTTTTGAATTCTGGTTTGCAAATAATTCAACCTGATTGTTTATTGGATTTGCTTTAATATTCCCTCCAAGGTATTCAACTGAGTAAAAGTCTTTCAAAGGATTTTTTGCCATAGTATTGCTTGGTGCTGTTCCTGCTGGTGTTTTTCCTTGAGGAGGAGTGTTAGTTGGCACTGTTTCAGCAAAGCTTATTTTTTGTACATTTGTTTCTGGCATAGCAGTTGTTTTTGGTTTGTCTTGTGTTGTTGTACCAGTACCTGTTGGTGTCTTGGTTTCTGTTCCTGTGGGATTCTTTATTTCAGTCCCTGTGTTTTCTAAAATATCTTTTGTTGTTGTATTGCTTTGTACTATTGGAGCTGTTGCTGTTGTTGCGCTTGGTAGTTTTACATCAGGCCCTGTTGCATTGTCATTTGCGGTTATGGTTATTTTTCCTATGTTTGAAAAGTTTTTTCCTGTTGCGCTTGGGCTTATTGGTTCTACATCAAAGTTAAGCATTTCAGGTACTGTTGAATAAACTGTTCCTGTTACGCAGTTCTCAACAGCATTAAGCGGCAATGATTCTGTCTGGAGTTCTATTCTTCTTCTCCCGAGGTTTGCCACATCAGTTAGTTTTACACAGGAATATATTTCCCCGCTTTTGATTAAACAATTATCCCCAAATGAGCCTGTTAGTCCGTCTGAAACTAATTTCACTATTGCTTGTGAGTAAGTGTCTTTTGTTGTTTTGTCTGTTGCTTTTGCTATTGAGCTATCAACTGTTACTGTTATTGTTTTCTTTTCTCCCCCGCTTATACACATTTGTGCGAGTGCATCTGATAGTGCGCCTTGCACTAATCTTACTTTGTTTCCTGAACCAGAAGTAACTCTTTTTTCTGATTTGTATCTTGTTTTTGCTATTTCTTTCGCAACATCTTTCAATAATGTATCTGATTCTACTGTTGTCAGCCATGTTCCGTAATCAGAGCCTGATTCTAATCCTGAATCAATTGGATTAAAGTTTGGCACATTTGTTATTGAATCACGGCATTCTTTTGTTATTAATTTTGATTTTCCACTTTGAGGTACTGCTCTTACTGATATTGCCGGTGTCATTGCATCTATTCCGTCAACTCCTGCTCTGAATGCTCCACTTATCATTAATTTGTAGTAACCGCATCCACTTAGTTCTCTGTCAAGGAATATTGTTCTGTCATATCCTGACAATACCCTTACTTTCAGGAATCCTAAATCAACCATTTCAGGGATAACCATGAATCCTGTTGAGCCTGCTGTTTCTCTGAATGGGGTGGAGGATGATGCTTCATAATCGCTTCCGTTTAATTCTTTCTGAAGTATATCCGCTGATAAGTTATCATTTTGTAAATACAAATCAAGGTATTCTGGTTGCATTCCTATTTCTTCGAATGTGCATGCTCCTGTTAATTGGCAATCAAATGTCTCTTCAAGATTTTTCTTTGAGTATCCTTGTGATTGCGCTTTGCTTATTATTTGCCTTATTTTTTGTTCCAGGTATTTTGCTGCTTGTTGTGCGTCACAATATGCTTCTCCGCAGTTAGCATTATCGCTTACTTTTGGGACAGTTATTTCTTCTTCTTGCTGTGTCCCACATATTTTTGCTTTTAATTTCACTGCTTTAACATGTTCTGATGCCATATCCTGTCCGGAGTAAATGTTTATGTTGAATGGTTTTGATGTTATTGGTGTCTGGCTTATTTCTGAAACCGCATTTATTACAACTGAATAATTTTTTCTGTTAACATTTGGTATTGCTGTTATTATTGTCATTGGCACGTGAATTTGTTCTCCTGGACCTATTGTAACCATTGGCAGGGACATCATTATTGAGCTTGCCACTATTGGTACTCCAAGTACTGGGTTAACTGTTTGTTGAGTCATTCCTGCTGGTGTTGCCCCTATTACTCTCACGGGTTCAGCACACTTGTTTGTAATGGAAACTTTTTTTGCTATTTGTCCTCCCTCTATAGGGAACAAATAATCAAAATCGCCAAGGTTATCTGAAACAAGGTTTGCTGTTAAGCAATTGAATCCTGAGTAATATATTATTACATCAATCATTCCGAGTGTCTGGCTTGTGTTTTGGTAGGAACTAGTTGTTTTTGGAGTGTAACTATTCAGTGATGTTTTACCATCATAATAATTATCATAATAATTGTATCCATCTCTCTGTCCTGCCTTGTTGTTTAATTGCCCCATTCTTCCTGTGATTAATATTTTTCCTCTCACTGGTTCGGAAATCTTGCTGCTTGCCTGCGCGAAAACCAGTTTTGGAGGATTAATTGATTGCCCTCTTTCAAGGCTTACTAATCCTGGTGGTTCAACACTTAATTGTATATTCGCTCCTGATGCATATTCCCTATCAACATTAAACCCTATATTTTCTACCGGGAAAGAGGAAATATTTGTTACGAATAATGGCTGCGCTGCCACTGCTTTTTCCTGGGAATTGCTTTGTGCTAACCACAGGGTTACTTGTGGAGGATAACTTAATGCAAATGCAGGGTTAATTGTTTTTACATTTACAGCAATTGTTTTTTTCAAATAATTTGAATCATAAACCAGCTCGTAACTGAATGATTGTTCTCTTGCTGCCGCCCTTTCAACTAAATTATTTGCTGTTACAGTAATGTTTTTTGTTTCCCCTTGCTGTAAATCAATATCTTCTGTGCTTACAATTATGTAAGATTTTTTTGTTATTTCCCTCACTCTGCTTTTCAAATAAACTGCTTGGTCACAATTATTTGTTACTTCAAGTACATCCGAATCAGTTGAGCCTTCTGCCCCTAACAAGTTAATTACCAAGCTTGATGGAGTAACTTTTAAGCAGGATGAATCAAGTTTCCTGTTGTAGGTCATATGCACTGTGGAGGAAATTTTTGTCAGGAATTTTCCTTCAACTAATCCTGAAATTGTTAGTGTTGCGGTTTCATCAGCTGAATCAGAATCCTCTCCAATAAATGTTACTGTTATTTGTACTGCCTGCTTTTGTTCTTTTCCTAATGCAGGAGGAGCTATTGCTGTTATTTTGAATAATCCTGTTTCGCTTGTTGTTATGCTTTCCCCTAAATTTTGTTTTTCTTTTGATGCTTCCCCATCTGTTTGCACAGTAATATTTTGTACTGTGAATTCAGAATTATTTGAAAGGAGTTCTGAAACCATTGTTGTTTTTTGCCCTAAAGGCAGTTTTACTTCTATTGAATCAGCAAAGCTTAGTACATTTTGTGTTGTAACTAGTAATGGCACTGAGTTTGTTGCGTAAGTAGGAACACTTACCTCAACGGTGTATAATCCAACGGATAAATCATTCACCACTCTGTAGTAACCATTTTTTCCTTTCCCGTCAGAGCCGTCTCCTGAAATTGTTTTTACTATTTTTCCCTCTTTGTCAATTATTTTTACTAATGCATTCTCTATTCCTTTTAATCCTTGGTCAAGTACTTTTACCGTAAAGTTTTTGCCGGCCATTATTTGTGATTCTGATAATTCAATTAAAAGTGTTTTTTCCTGTACTACCTTGAATTGAAGATTTTTTTCTACTGTTGATTTGCCTATTACTTTTACATTTATCTGGGCGTTGCCGATTTTTGTTCCTTTAAAATAAAATCTGATTTTTTCTTTCCCTTCTGCTGTGAGTGAAAGGGCTGCGGATGCTGTTGATGCCCCTGTACCTGCTTTATTATAATCACTTTCTCTTACAAAATTAAAGCTCCCTGATTGTGTGGAGGTAAACTCAACCAAATTTCCATCAGTGGTTGCAGTTACCTGTACGTAATCAGCTTCTAATGCTGTTACCTCTATTTCAAGTGCATATACTTTGTCTTTTAGTGCTTCAAATCCTGCTTCATCAATTAGTGTTTCTTCTTCATCAATAAAATTTGTTGTTAAGCAAAGGTTTTCTTTGCATTCAGGCAGTGATTCATATAATGTTAATTCCTGTATGCTTGTTTCTGCATATAATCCTGATTTACTTTCAGTGAACGCGCTAGTTTCCAGTTCAACATCTTCAGGCATTCTGTAATAATCTGAATTTACAATAGTCCATGCTCTGTAATGCAATTGTGCTTTTCCTTCAGTGAAGTCCTCTGCCCTTACTTTTACTTTTACAGTGTATGTTCCATTAGGCTGCGTTATTACTCCTTCAATCCACTTGCTTTTTTCTCCTTGGTTTGTTATATTCGACCTGTCAACAGTTTCATTTCCTGGTGAGGGAGTTGGAGTGTAGGAATTGGATTGAGCTATTTCTGCCCCCTGCAAACTTAAATCATATACCGCAAATTTTTCGGATTCAGAGAAAGCAACATTGTCCGCGCCCGCTCTGAAATGCACTCCTCCTTTTGTTGCTGCTTTAGGAAATACAACATTGAATTTTGCCCAGTAAAATGCTCCAGGAGTTATTCCCTTTACCTCCGTTCCTTGTTCATCTTCTATCCCAATAAATTCCATTAAAGGAGAAAGCGCTCCTGAGTCCTTATTGTATACCACAACCTCAATGTAATCTTTTCCTTTTACTGTTACATTTTCAGTGAAAACATTTCCATCAGCAAGAACTACTTCTACTTCAACTACTTCTCTTTGTTCTGCATCAAAAAATACTCTTGAATCTACAATATTTCCGTCATAAATTGTTGTTCCATCTAATCCTGAGATTGTTGCAGTACCATAAATATCTTTTCCGTAAACATCAATGAATTTCATTTCAATTACATTTGCTTTTTTCTGCATGTGTAAATAAACTTTTTTATCAGCTTCTCCTTTCTTTACTTCAATTGTTTCTTCTCCTTCCATGACATCCGTTAATCCAAATATTTCATATGTTTTGTCTACTGTAACTGTTACTGCTGCATATCCTGCAAAACTTGTTTCTAATCCTGCAACCCCATAAGGCAATATGTTTCCATCAGTGATTTCGTAAATAAATATTTTTACTCCATTAACCGATGTTCCTTGTTCATCAATTGCATAAATGTCCAACCTTGCCGAGTTTGTTGAGGTAATTTTTTCCATTATTAATTTTACTTCTTCTGTGGAACTTACCGCTACTTTTTCTCTTGCAGGCAAATATCCTTCCCTGTATGCTGTAACATAAATAATGTCAGCAGGATCTAATCCATTAAAATCCGCTCCTGATATTGTGGAGGTTTGTTCTGCAAAGAACTCTGCATTTTCTTTGAATACTTGTACTGTTGCGCCATCAACTGCAAATCCTGATGAAGAATCAAGTACTGTTACGTGCAAATTCTGCCCGCCTTGTTTTATTGTTACAATTATTTGTTTTTCTTTTTCCCTTATTGTAATGCTTGCCCCTTCTTTATCAGAATCATAAGTCAAGTAACCTTCTTTTTCAACAACTATCCTTAACGGTATTCCTGTTTGTATTTCCCCCATCACTATTCCTTGTGATGTATAATTGCTTAGTATTACAATATTAGTTTGTTTGTCATAAATAGTTACTTTTGCATCATCCACTGCTTTACCATCAGTATTTTTTACTACTATTGCTACACTTGCTTTTCCAACGAATCCTTGGTTTGAAGGGCTTAACTCAACTGTCCTTGTTTCTCCTTCATTAAATATTGTTTGTTGTTCGTAACTATTGTATCCTTCAGCATTAACTTTCAGCAATAAAGTTACTCCTCCAGGAACCCCTGATTTTTTGTATAATCCATTGCCGTCATCATTGAATTCAAAACTCAAATCATTCGTGTTAGCAATTACTGTTGCTCCTGAAATAATTGTTTTTGTTTCCTTGTCAATTATTCTTAATTTTGCTTCTATTCCTTCAAATGCTTTTTCAAATGAAATCCTTGGCACAGTGTTTTCTTTTCCAACAGTAAATTCAATTGTTTTCGGTTGGTACCCATCTATAGAAGCCGTAATGTTTATTTTTTCTCCATCATATAATCCGCGTTTCAATGCCACTTTGTCTCCATCGCTTTTTATTCCGTCAAACAGCACTTCTCCTTTTTCATCAGTCACAACTATTTTTACATTTTGTAATGCTTTTCCGTTAGCATCTCTCAATGATAAAGTGAGTTCTGATACATCAGGTCCTTGGTAAGTAAGCGCTATTGTAAGTAACAGTAATATTAATACTATTATAGCTATGGTAACAACAAAGCTTGGTATTCCCCTGTTCTCAAAAAAATCAGAGTATTTGTAAACAGGAATCCCTTTACCGTCAAAAAAATCAAGTAAATCAAAGTATTTGTCTTCCGCTTTTGTGTAAATACCTGCTAATTTTTCTGATATCAACCCAACCACACATCCCCTATAAAATGACTTAACAAACAAAAACGAAAACCACTGCTTAACTATTAATAATTACTAATTACTTGCTTAATAAACCTTTTGAACCGTCCCTTTGGCTTGCTTTAATAAAAACTAAAACTCTTCTTTTTTCTCATATTCCTTTCTTTCTTTCCCCTGATTTTTCCTCAAATTCTCTCATAACCTCTGCCCACATTCTTGCTCCTTGTATGTAAATATTCCTTCTCGGACCTTTTGATTCCCCTATTTCATCTAAAAGATATTCCCTCGCTTTTTTTGCTCTGTTAAGTGCTTCCTTCAAAGATATTTTGCCTTTTTCAACTTCTCTTACCAATAAATTTATTTTAGCAACCTGGCTTTCTTCAAATCCTCTTTGTACTTTCACAAGCCTTTCAAGTCTCGCCATTTCAGTTTCTTTTTTCATTGCCCCAAGTTCTTCAGCAAGCTTATTAAGTGTCTCCAACTCTGCTTCAACTCTTTTCGTTTCCTCAGAACCATCAGCAAGGTCAAATCGTAGCATTGCAAGCCTTTGCCTTTCTAAATTGCATTCATTTATTGTTTGTTGCAAAGTTTTCTTCCCTTCATTTAGTGAATTCCGAAAGGAGTTTGCTTTCGCAAACTGCGCTATTTCTTGTTTTCTTTTTATTCTTTCCTCAGCATGCTGTGAAATAATTTCCCATTTGCCCAATTCAGACTCCAAGAATTTTTTTTGCTTACTTGAAATATCCTGGCCCATTAACTCACTTATTTCTCTTTTAATCCGCGCAACTTTTCTCACAACATTATTATCAATGCTAGTTCCTTTTACAAAATTTTCATCAGGCAGCCGGATAGATTGTTTTCTTAATGCGGAAGACTCTGTAAGAATAAATCCTGCTTTTCTCTCTGTTTGTTCCTTTTCACGTAACTGTTTTTCTGATTGTTCTTTTACTCTCACCATCATTGCTTGAAATTTTTTCTCCAAATCAGGATTTCCAATGAGGGCTTGCTTTCTATCAGC
>JBAZKP010000004.1:0-78788 GCA_041650735.1 archaeon
TACTTGATTTTCAAAGGGTTTAAGGTAAAACAGGTAATGAATTTTACTGATGTGGATGATAAAACCATTAAAGCTTCTATTCAAAATAAAATGGCTTTAAGTGAATACACGGATGTTTACAAAAAAGCCTTTCAAGCGGATTCAAAATTGTTAAATCTTTTGCCAGCAGAAATTTATTGCCCTGCAACCGAACATATTCCTGAAATGGTTTCTCTAGTAAAAAAACTTCTTGATAAAGGGTTTGCTTACCGCGGAGAGGATGGTAGTATTTATTTTTCAATAAAAAAATTTCCTAATTATGGAAAGCTTGCAGGCATTAATGTAAAAAAACTCAAAGCGGGTGCAAGAATAAAACAGGATGAATATGAAAAAGAAGGGGTGGGGGACTTTGCTTTATGGAAAGCTTGGGATGAAAATGATGGACCTGTTTTTTGGGAAACTGAATTAGGCAAAGGAAGACCCGGATGGCATCTTGAGTGCAGTGCAATGAGTATGAAGTATCTCGGAGAGCATTTTGATATTCACACGGGAGGAGTTGATAATAAATTTCCTCATCATGAGAATGAGATTGCCCAGAGTGAAGCCGCTACAGGGAAAAAATTTGTTAATTACTGGATGCATACAGCGCATTTAATGGTTGAAGGAAAAAAAATGTCAAAGAGCCTTGGAAATTTTTTTACTTTGCGCGATTTACTTGATAAAGGTTTTAAGCCAATGGCTATTCGGTATGTTTTCCTTAATACTCATTACCGCCAGCCGTTGAATTTTACTTTTGAATCAGTGAAAGATGCACAGAAAACCCTTGATGGTTTGCAGAATCTGATTGAAAGATTGCAGGCAATAACTGAATTTAAGCAGAATGACTCAGTAAAAATTTTTGTTGATGAAGCTTTGCAGAATTTTGAGGAAGCAATGGATGATGATTTGAATGTTCCTGAAGCAATGAAATATGTTTTTGATTTTGCAAAAAAAATAAATAAATTAATTGATGAAGATTCTTTGGGCAAAAGAGGTGCGAATGAGGCACTGGATTTTTTGAAAAAGATTGACTCTGTGCTGGGAGTGCTTGATTTCAGGGAAAAGTTTTTTGAGCTCACAGAAGAACAGCAAAAAATTGTTGATGAGAGGAACCTTGCGAGAAAAAATAAGGATTGGAAAAAATCTGATGAATTGCGTGATAAGCTCAAAGCACAGGGAATTATTCTTGTTGATAATAAAGATGGTTCTTCCACGGCAAAGCCGCTTTTACAATAAATATTTTTCTCAAGCAAAATGGTTTTAAATAAAAGAAACATATGTTATTCGCTGAAGTGATTTCGTTTGGATGCAGTTATTCTTTTTACTCAATTGGCTGAAATAATAGTTATTGCTGTAATTATTAGTGCGTTGTTAAAGAAATTCAAACAGCCTACTCTGCTGGCTTATATTATTGCAGGGATTCTATTAGGCCCTCTTTTTCTCGGAAACATTAATTGGGGTTCAATTGGTATTCCCTTTGATATTGGTATACAGAAAATAACTCCTGAGATAAAGCTTCTTTCTCTTTTAGGCACTGCTTTGTTGTTGTTCTCAATCGGGATAGAGACTTCTGTAAAGCGTCTTCTTAATGTCGGCAAGCCTGTTCTCCTTGCTACAATTCTCCAGGTTGTTCTTGTTATTTTTTTCACTTTCCTTTTTACTGTCCCGACTAATTTGCTTTCTTTTGAACAAGCATTATTTTTAGGAACTATTCTCGCGTTTTCATCAACAATGATTGTTGTGAAAATCCTTTCAGATTCCAATGAACTTAACACTCTTTCAGGAAGATTAATGGTTTCGATGCTTTTGCTCCAGGATTTTTTAGTTATTTTCTTTGTTCCGTTGCTCGCAAATATTTCTAATCTCTGGAATATTGATATTCTGCTTTTGGTTATTGGGAAAAGCATTTTCCTGCTTCTTTTTGCTTTTTTTATGAATAAATTTGTTTTCCCCCATTTGTTCAGAGTGGCTTCACAGGAACAAGAATTATTTTTGCTTGCCAGCATGGCAACAGCGTTTATTTTTATTGGTTTAAGCGAATTATTGAAGATTCCTATTCCTATAGGGGCTTTTGTAGGGGGTCTTGCTTTAAGCACCCTCCCTTATAATCTGGAAATTTTCTCAAAAATCCGTGCCCTTCGTGATTTTTTCCTCACAATTTTCTTTGTTTCCCTAGGAATACAATTGAGTTTTGGTTTTTCCGCTTTGAATCCTTTGCTTGTCCTTGTAATTGTTCTTCTGGTTTTTGTTATAAAGCCTTTAGTGTTTTTTGGTATTTCTCTTCTTCTTGGTTATGGGAGCAAGATGGGTGTAAAACTTGCTTTTGGTTTGTCTCAAATCTCCGAGTTTGGTTTTGAACTTGCGGGTATAGCAGCGGTTACTTCAGTGGCTCTTAATGAACCTGTTTTTTCTGCTGATTTGTTTTCCTTTATTATAACGGTAATTGCTGTTTCGATGATAGTTACCCCTTACTTAATGGCTTCTTCCAGCAAAGTTTCATTGTTTTTTTATGATAAAATAAAAAAGCTTCCAAAGAAATTGCGCAGGGATTTTTTTAACCGCCGGTTGGATGAATTGCAGAAAATTCCCTCAAAAAAAGCATTAGAGAATCATATAATTATTATTGGGGGAGGAACTGTTGGGCGCAGTTTAGCAAAGGCTTTGGAGAGAAATTATCAAGTGCTTATCGTTGATCATGATCCTGAGATAGTAAGGCTTGCTCAATCAGATGGCTTGAAATATGTTTATGGCTCTTCAGAGAATGATGCATTATGGGATCGTCTTGATTTGGGTGATGCAAAATTGGTTGTAATCACTATTCTTAATCACAGGGAAGCAATTAATCTTGTTAAGCAGGCAAAAAAAGCTTCTCCAAAAATAACTATTTTTGCTGTTGCTCATTATTTTTCAGATACCCTTGACTTTTATAAAAATGGCGTTGATTTTGTCTGCATGCCTTCAGTAATTGGCTCAAATATTTTCCTCGAAAACATTTCAAAATTCATCGAATCCGGAAAGCTTTTTTATGTGCAGAATTATAAGGATGAGTACATGCAATACCTTGAGCAGCAAGCGTGCGAGGAGAAAAGGTATAGGGCAAGAAGCTGATTGGCAAAAACCTGTTTTTTAAATACTTTTTTTCCTGTAGGAATTTAGAGTGCTTTTTCTTTCATTAAAATATTTTTCCAGTTTTCTTTTATCCATTTCTCTGATTTTTTGGTTATTTCATCCCACCCATGTCTTGCAAGCTCTTTTTCAACTATGTGCCCTTTGTGGGGGTGTTTGTGTTTTCTTTCATGGTTGCTTCCAAATCCTTGAAAATAGTGGGTTAATTCATGCATTAGTATGTAATCAAGTACATATTCAGGAACCTCAATTTGTTTGAGCAAGGAGTTAATTTCGATAATTGAACCATATTCTTTGTTTTCCAATGGCTTTATGCGCCCCAGTACTCGGCTCCATTTACAGCCCCATTTAATCACAAGAAAATTTGTAACTCCTCGTTCCGGAAAGTTTTCCCTTATTAATGAAGCAGCTTTGTTTGCAAGGTACTTGTCATAATCCTGGTTGGAAACCATGATTTACATGGACAGGAATTGTTTATTAAAAGATAAGTTTTTGTTGAAATATTTTGCTATTTTGATATTATTTCTAATATGGTATCTATTTTTCCGACGCTTGTATCAATAGTTATTGTATAGCTTCCAGTGAACACTGATTCTGATGAATCTCTCCTCACTATGCAAGGAATTTTTCTTTTATCTCCTGGAGAAATGTTTTCCAGCAAATAATTTCCATTATTCGTATCATAAATTGAGTTTGGGCAGAAAATTATTATTTCTTTAGAAGGGGTGGTAATATTGAATGTAATATTCTTAGTTTCTTTTCCTGTGTTGGTAATAAGCAAATCCATTTGAGCTTCTTTAACCTCTTTGGTTAGATCCAATGGATTGTTTTTCCATGAAACTTGTACAGTAGGATTCATTGAATTGTTAAGGAATTCCGAGAATCCTTGGATTACCGGGGGAAGAAGAACAACAAGTAAAATTAGTGCAATTATTGCTGCTATTATTAGAATACCGATTTTTTTCTCTTTTTCAAGATTCCATGAAGGATTTGCCGGAGAAGGTATTTCTACTTTTGGCAGGTTAATTCTTGGTCCATAGAGTGACATACTAGAATTAGGGGTTTTTGGTATTTAAAGATTGCTCTTATTTATGGTTTGTTTTCTTAGGGCAAAGTAAACAATTGGTCGTCTTTTGTATCAAAAATCCTTGCTCTTACTCCTGCATCAAGCCATGCATGAGCGTAAGAAAAAGCGGCAAGAGCGGTAAGCAGACTGCCTTTTTCTTTAAAGAATTTCGCATCATTAAAATAGTTTTTTGCCATGCTGAGGAAATCCTCTGCAATTGCCCGCTGTTCTATGGTTAACCCGTTTTTTAACTTGATTTCTTTGAGTGCTCTTGCAGTTAGTGCTTCGTATTTATCCACTTTTTTAATTAATTCTTCATTTTCCATATTCATCATCAACATAAAATTAGTTATCACACCATGATATTTTTGTCCCGTGGAGTTTTTCCAAAGCCTCTTTTTCTTTTTCATTCATTTTTCCTGTAATTATCATGCTTTGCGGAAAAATTTCTTTTATTTCTTTTGATTCAAGAATAGCTTTTTTTCCAGGAATTATTTTTTGGTTTTCTGATCCCATTCCAATTAGTGCGACGTAAAGCCATTTGTTTTTTTGTTTTTTCTTTGAAGCAATTTTTTCAAGAACCTCAATTGCTTCAATGCAATTCATTAACCTTTGTGGTGTTTGGTCTTTTTTTATGTCCAGCAGGCATAATGTGTGTAACCCTGCTTTCTGGTTTCCTTTTATTTGTTTGTAAAATCCATCAGGAGTAAAGTTTGGGAGATGGAAGCATATTGTTATTGTTCTGCCAAATTTGTATTCATCCAAACCTGATTCAGCAATCATATTGGTAATTGATATGCAGGGTATTACTTTCCATTTAATTCCTTTTTCTTTTGCATCAATTAAGAGTTGTATGTGGGTTGTTGCTGTTAAAGGGTTTCCAAATACTAATAGTCCTATGTTATTTTTGCTTGCACTCATTAACGCGGATTCAAAGTGCTCTTCCACTTCTTTCCTATTAAATTCTTTTATTGTTTTTCCTGTTTGTTTTTGTATTTCATCCACAAATCCTTCGCTGTATTGTGAAGTATAAACTTCAAGGAAGACTTGGTCGCATTGTTTTATTGCCTCAAGCGCTTCTAGTGTTATGTGGCTTGGTTTCAATCCTAGTCCTATTAAATAAAACATTATAATCAAGTATTTTCTGTTCAGAAAGTTTTTAATAGTTAAATAAGCCCGAGCTTGAACAGGCTTGCAAGGCCAGTTGCAAATCCGAGTACCGCAATTATTACTTTAATGAAGCCTACAAGGTTTTTCTTGTTTTGAATGTTTTTTGACTCTTTTCCTTCTTTTAGATAATCATCAAGGCTCCAGCAAATCATTAGCGCTATTCCGAGTTTTGCTATTACAAACAGGGAAGGGTGGACATTAATCAGTATGTTTGAGAAAACATGTTGTTCCGAGAAATTAAAAAATGTTATTGCCACTGTGCTTGCAATTCCATCAATTGCCTGCCCTGTAACTATAAACAGATTCAGTTTATCATTAAGGATTTTGTATTTAGTATATTTGTTTACTGCCCAGCACAATGCATATGAAACTGTTATTATGAGAATTGTTGTTGCAATAAATGGAAGCCAATTATTGAATTTAATAAAATTAAATAAAATTAATGGAATTGAAATTATTGCCCCGAACAAAAATAATCGTTTTGTATTAAATTTTTTTCTTACCCCTGCAATAAGCAGGCCTAAGATAACAAGCAAAAAAGTTAGTGCCCATATTCCTGGGGTAAAAAACCAGAAGCCTAATTGCATTGGATCAGCTGTTTTTGTTATTCCTTCAATAACCAGATTTCCTGCTTCTATTTGGTGCATTACTACTCTCATTGATATGCCGAATAAAACGTAAGGAATCAGTGATATGAAAAATTTATTATCAAAATTAATTTTTTTGTTCAGGATAATATAAATTGAGGCGCAGGCAATAACCAAAAGAAGGATGTAAATAGCGGTATTAACGAGATTGTAGCCCTGCATTTCAGGGCTTATTATTGGTTTTATAAAGTACTCAAAAATAAAATCATTGCCCATGCTTATTTTTAAATTCCGTTCTTATTAAATTCTTATCATGGATGAGATAAAGCAATTCAGCCAAAGCGCAGCAAGGAAGAATGTTACTTTGAAAGAGGCTCTTATGAAAAAGCTTTCTCCTAAAGAGGCTGTGTTTGCAACTAATGCTTATGATTCTTTTGGCAATATTGCGGTAATTGAAATACCAAGGGAATTAAATAAGAAAAAAAAATTGATTGGTCAGACATTAATTGAATTAAATCCTAGGTTTGAAACGGTTTGTTCTATTGAGAGTAATCATGAAGGCAAGTACAGGGTTCAGAGAGTAAAAGTGATTGCAGGAAAAAAGCAAACCATTGCTACTTATAGGGAAAGTGCTTGTACTTTTTTGATTCCTCTTGGGAAAGTATTTTTTTCTCCGCGCTTAAGCGGGGAGCGTACCCGTATTTCTGCATTAATTCAGCCTGGTGAGGTTGTTGGCTGTTGGTTTTCAGGTGTTGGTCCTTATCCTATTGTTTTTGCAAAGAACTCAAAAATGTTAAAAGGAATTGCTATTGAATTGAATCCGGTTGCACATAAATTTGCTGTTAAAAATGCTGAACTAAATAAAGTAAATAAGGGTTGTGTGAAAGGCAAGGAAAAAGTGGTTTTTGTTAAGGGTAATGTAAAAAAGGTTTACAAAAAATACAAGAAATTTTTTGATAGAATAGCTATGCCTCTCCCCCATACTGGTTACCAGTTCCTTAAGGAAGCATTTTATTGTGTAAAAAAAGGTGGTGTGATTCATTTTTATGAAATAGTTGTTAAGAATGATTTTATTACTCCTGAGAACCAGATAGTTGAGGCTGCTAAGAAAGCTAATTGCAGGGTTGAAATTGTGCGTAGGGCAAGGGTAAGGCAATTTTCTCCAACTAAAGAGCAGGTTGTTTTTGATATTAAGGTTTTGGATTGAGTAAATGAATTGTGATGGATTTGTCGGGCACTTTTTGTTAAAGTTTTTAAATTAATGGTTTCTTTGTTGTTTGGTGAGCATAATGGTTTTGAATCTTATTTTTTTAGGACCTCCGGGTGCAGGTAAGGGTACTGTTGCGCAGGCAGTGATGGATAAATATAAGCTTGTTCAGTTAAGCACTGGGGATTTGATTAGGGCTGAGGTTTCTTCTGGTTCTGAACTTGGAAAAAAACTTGGTGAAATAATTAACGCAGGTCAGTTGGTTGGCGATGATTTGGTTGGAGAAATGCTTGAGAATGATTTAAAGAAAAAAGTTTTGGATAAAAATTTTCAGGGAGTTATTTTTGATGGTTTTCCTAGAACAGAGGCACAAGCCCCTATGCTTGAGAAAATTCTTTCAGAAGTTGGTCAGAAGTTAACTGCTGTTATTTATATTGAGTCTTCAAAGGAAAATGTTGTGAAAAGGTTGTCCTCAAGATGGACTTGCCCTGTGTGCAAGAGGGTGTATAACATTGTTTCAAATCCTTCAAAAAAAATTGGTATTTGTGATGATGATGGTGCGAAATTAATTCAGCGTGAGGATGATAAGCCGGAAACGATTGCAAAGCGTTATGATACTTTTTTAGAAAAAACAAGTCCTTTGATTGAGTATTATGAAAAAAAGGGTTTGCTTCACAGGTATGATGGAAATATTCCTCCGGGGCCATCAATTGCTGTTGCGGAAAAAATAATTGCTAAATTGGATTAAAATAATTAATACGAAAAAATTGTGGTGCCTGTATTTACAGGCATTTTATTTATCCTTTTGCAAGGATTTTTCTATTTTATTGCATCCCAGATGATGTTGTCTCTTGGGTTTACCATTATTCCTTTTTGAGTTATTTCTAATGGATGAGGATTTTTGTCGTGTGATGTTCCCCTCATTTTTCTCACAAACAAACTTCTGTTTGGGGGAGAAAAGTATAAAGCCATTACTCCATCTACAACAAATTCTTCTACTCCGAATGCGGAGAAAACATTTTTGTTTGATTGTGTTTCTGATGTAAGTAATGTGGTGCAACCAAATGTTTTCAATTTATCACAGAGTTTGAATAGTGTTGTTCTTAGTAAACTTGCATCAAGATAAGCGCCGAATACTGTTGTTGAATCAATTACCAGTCTTTTTGCGTTTATTTCTTGGACCTCTTTTGCTATTTCATTTAATTGTTCATCAAGTTTTGTGTTCAAATCATTTTTGTCTTTAATGTATTCCATTCCTAGTTTGTAAATAGTGAACATTCCTTGGTCTTGCAATGATTTTATATCCCATTGAAAGCTCTCCATGTTCCAGGCTATATCTCGTACATTTCCTTCAAGTGTGACAAATACTCCCGGTTCGCCGTATTGTAATGCTCCGTTGTATAAGTATTGTGTTGCAAGAATAGTTTTTCCTGTTCCTGGTCCGCCTGAAATTAAAACGTTGCTTCCTTTTGGAATGCCCCCATTAGTTAATTCATCAATTCCGGGTATTCCTGTTTTAGTTCTCTCCAACAAAATCACCTTTAAGAAAAATATTTACATTCAGATAAGGAAATAAGTAATATTTAAGGGTTGCTGGGTTAAAGTTAAAGCAAATGAAACAAAAACCCTTTCTTCTACATAAGGTTTTTTGTTTAGAAAACTTAAAAAGCATCATTAGCATTTTATATTATATGCCTAAGGCCTTTTCTGAGAATATTCTGGTTAGTGGTGCGGATGATTTGCCTGTTTCTACTGGTTTTGAACAGGAATTTGATGTGAATGAACCTGTTTTTGAGAGGGATTACTCAAAAATGGATTTGGTTGATTTGATTGACCAGCCTGCGTGGAAAACTATTTTGATTGATTTGGTTGAAACAGAGAAGATGAATCCTTGGGATATTGATGTTGTTTTGCTTGCGGAAAAATATTTAAAAAAAATTAGCGAGTTGCAGGGGAATAATTTGCGTGTTCCTGCTAATGCTATTCTTGCGTGTGCTATTCTTGTTAAAACTAAATCAAAATATTTGAGGCTTTCTTCTCTTGATGATGCTGATGCAAAATCTGCTTTGACTCCTGAGCAGAGGGCTTTGATGCTTAATCAGATTCCTGACCTTTTAGCGGGCAGGGTGGCTAGGGAAGGCAGGATTACATTGGATGAGCTTGTTTCAAGCATTGAGGATATTATCCAAAGAACAACTCCTAAGAAAAATGGGGCTAGGAATATTCCTCGTATTGAGATTAATTTTGATTCTTCTTCAATTGAAGAAAAAATGCAGGAAATCCTTGATTTGATAATTAAGAAGGTTGATTCGCAGGGAATTGTTTTGTTTAATGATTTGCTTGAAAATAAGGAAATTGATTCTGTGGTTGAAACTTTTTTGCCAGTGCTTTTTTTAATGAATAATGGTAAAATCATTGCTTACCAGAATGAGTTTTTTGGGGAGATTTTTGTAAAACTAATTCCTGAGAAACAAGCTAACTGATTTGAATGCCAAGGTTTTAGTGCTTGAGCTTGTGGTTATAGCAACTATTAAATACCTCTTTTTATCTACTAGGTGCATTATGGTGAAGAAGAAAAAGAAACAGGTCAAAAAGAAGTTTGCTGTTAGCCGAAGGGAACCTGAGAAAGGATTTTTTTCTAGGTTCAAGGATGTTTTGCCTGAGCAGAAAAAAGAAACTGTTAGAGTAAAAACATTTATTGTAGAGAAGCCTGTTTATATTTCTCATCCTATGAGCAGGATGGTTCCTCCTCCGCAAAAATATAATCTTGATGCAGAGCCTGTTGAGGTAATGGATTCAAGGAAAAGTAGGTATGCTAAGAAAAGAAGAGAGGAAGAAATTTTGCCTGATGAAGAAGCAGGGCTTTCGGATGAGCAATCAGATGATTACTCTGCAGAGGATGAATCGTTTGATGAATCTGCAGAAGGAGAAATTCCTGAAGAAAGTGATTCAAATGTTGACCAATCCTTGTCTCAGACTCATGTTAGGAGCAGGGGGATGTTCAATAATATTTGGTGGAAAAAAGCCTTGTTTTGGGCTATCCTTGTTTGGTTATTGATTCTTGCTCTTGAAATGGCTATGCAGGCAATGAAGCTTGTTGAAGTTGATTTGACAAGGCAATGGTGGATTCTTCTTGCAGGATTAATAGTAATATCAATGATTTATTTCAAATTCTTTGATGGAAAAATAAATATTTAAATTAAAAATTGTGAAGTGATTTATTTTGAAAGAAAAGATAGAAAAATTTTCAATAGAGTGGGGAAAGATTTCATTTGATGGTTCTTCTTTAAGAGATATTTTATTCATTGAAGGCAGGGTTGTTGAGAGGGATTATGAAAGGATTAAAACAAAGTATGGCACTGGCCATATGGTTGATTTGGATGAAGCAAAATTTTTATTAAAAGGCAATCCGTGGGAAGTAATTATAGGTACGGGTTATGAGGGATTATTAAAATTGAGTCCGGATGCAGAGGCACTGCTTAAGCAGAGAACTGCGCTTACTGTAATGCTTTCTCCGCAGGCCATTGATTCTTTGAATGAAAAACTCAGGAAGAAAGAGAGAGTGAATGCACTAATTCATACAACCTGTTAATGCATTTTTGTTGTCCTGAGGAATTTATTTCTTTAAATAATTTAAGTGAGTTTTTTCTTTTTTAGTGCTTTTTCTAATTCAGGTCTGTCAAATCCTGTGACTATTTCCCCATCAACATCAATTACCGGTACCCCTGTTTGACCGCTTTTTTGAACCATTTCTCTTGCTTTTTCCTGATTTATTCCCACATTAATATCTTCATAATCAACTTTTTTTTGCTTTAACCAGTCTTTTGCCATTACACAGTAAGGACAAGCGCTCGTCGAATAAACAATTACTTTTGCCATAATACCACCCTGTTTGTTTGCTTCACTTAACCGGTTCCTTTGTTTTTTTAAACCTTGTGCTGAAACCACCTGCATTTAGCTCATTTTTTTTCCAACCATTACAAAGAAAGCTTCTTTTTTTTCAACAAGCCATTTGATTTCATCAAAAAAAGGTTTTTTGAATTTTGGTTTTGATGCGATAAATGAAATATTTTCTTCCTTAAACCATTGCAGTATTTCATTTATTGAGTGATAGGATTCATGTACCTGTCCATATTTGTCCGCAGCCCACGCTTTGCTTTGGTTTGAACCAAAAAATTTTTCCCCAAATTCAATTCTTTTCTCAATATTTGCTCCGCAGAACAGCCATAAAAAGAATCTTTTAATCCTGTGCCTGAAACGCGAGTACTTGTTGTATAATCCTATTATTACAAGTCCATTTGGTTTTGTATTTGTACAGGCTATCCTAAAAGCTTTTTTTGCGTTTATTGTGTGATGTAGGCTTCCTAAAGCAATTACCGCATCAAATTTTTCTCCGAATTCATTTTCTTTCAGTTCAAAAATATTTTTTTGAATAAATTCAACATTTTTTTCAGTGCATAGTTTTTTGGAAAGTTTTTTTGCATGCATGATGGATGAAGAACTAAAATCAATCGCTTTTACTTTTGCTCCGCATAGTGCAAGGGCATTTGCCAGTTCCCCTGTTCCGCATCCAAGCTCAAGGATTTTTTTGTTTTTCCAGTATTCATTCGTTTTTCCAAAAATTTTGGCAACCCATTGGGGGAAATAAACTATTTTCTCTTTAGAAACAGTTTCTCTTGCCGGGTAAGGGTATTTTTCATATAATTCTAATACCAGCTTTTCTTTTTGATTTGCATTCATCCAGCTCAATTATTTGTTTTTTAGTAATGGTTAAAAGAAGCTTCTTTAAGAAGTTTTTTGGTTGGAATGCAGAAAATAATTGGTTTGCTTGATTTGGATTACTTTTATGCCCAAGCAGAAATGTTAAGGGATTCTTTTTTGAGGGGAAAACCTGTTGTCATAGTAATGCCTTCTCTTAGGGAGAATTCAGGGGTTATTGCCACCTGTAATTATGAGGCTCGTGCATTCAAAATAAAATCAGGTATGCCGTTAAGCCTTGCAAAAAAGCTTGCCTCTCCAGAAACGGTTTTTATTAATGTGGATAAAACTTATTATGAGGAGCTTTCGCAGAAAGTATTTGAGGTAGTTGATTTTTTTTCAGAAAAAGTTGAGCAGGTTTCAATTGATGAGGCTTATTTTGATTTAACCAATCCTTCAGGTTTTGACAAAGCTGAGGAAACTTGTTTAAAGATAAAACAGCGTATTAAAGCAGAGCTTGGATTAACCTGCTCAATTGGCTTAGGCCCTAACAAGCTTATTGCAAAAATGGCTTCTTCAGTGAAAAAACCTGATGGCTTTTTTTCCGTGAAACCAGAGCAAGTTGATGAATTTATTTCAAAACAGAGAATTTATTCTTTATTTGGTGTGGGCCCCAAAACAGAGGAAGAATTTAGGAAACACAATATTTTGTTTGTTTCTGATATAAGAAAATTTACAAAAGAGGATTTGGTTTCCTGGTTTGGGGAAGTAATTGGTTCGAAATTTTATGAATTTTCTTTTGGAAAAGATGAGAGGGAAATTGAATCTAACAGGGAAAAGCAACAGCTTTCAAGAATGATGACAATTAAAGAGGATTCCCGCGATTTTGATGTAATTGTCCAGAATCTTGATTTTTTAGATGAAATGCTTTACAAACAAATACTTGCATTAAAAAAAAGGTTCAAAACTGTTTCTCTAATAATTGTTACTGAGAGGATGGAAACACTTACCAAATCAAGGACGTTGCATGAGCCAGTTGATTCTTATGAGAAATTAAAAGAAATTGAACATGTTTTGTTGCGTGAATTTTTGAATGAATCATTTTCTTATGTTAGAAGGGTAGGGGTAAGGGTTTCGAATTTTGATCAGGATTCAGGGCTTCAGAGGAAATTGTTTGAGTTTAAGTGAGTGTTTTTTATGATGGCAAGAGAAAATCAAGTTAAGGCAATTAAACAATTAAATTTGTTGAAATTAAGGTCCTCAAAAATGAGGCTTGCGGCTGAGAAATGGAATAACCCTTGGAAAACCCTTATTGCAATAGCGATGTCTGCCCAGTCAAGGGATGAAACAACAATAACTATTGCAACGGCTTTGTTTGAAAAGTACCCTACATTGAAAGAATTAGCGAATGCAAATTATGATGAGGTATTATTTGTTTTAAGAAGTTTAAATTATAATAGAACAAAGGCATCAAATATTATTGCTTGTGCTAAAATGCTGCTGGAAAAATATCATGGAAAAGTTCCTTTAAATTTTGATGAATTAATTGCATTGCCTGGGGTTGGTAGAAAAACAGCGAATGTATTTCTATCTGAAATGGGTTTAGCTGCTATAGGGGTTGATACTCATGCAGCGTATATTTCAAAAAAATTATTGTGGACAAAAAATAAGTCGCCTGAAAAAATTGAGAGGGATTTGAAGCTGTTATTTTCAAAAAAATATTGGAAGCATATAAATCCTACGCTTGTTCGTTTCGGAAAAACTTATACAAGCAGAAAGAAGAAAGATAAAATGCTGGATGAAATTTCAAATATTAGATAATAGTTTAAAGTTAAGTTGTCTTTTGTTGAAAATACATTTTATAAACAAATATGAATATTAGTTCCTGTGTTGGGGTTTGTATGATTAGAAAAGCAGATACTTTGGGTGACATTGTTTCTAATTATCCTGAAGTGGTACCTGTTTTGGCTTCTGCAGGCTTGCATTGTATGGGCTGTCATGTTTCGGCTTATGAAACTCTTGAGAAGGGTTGCTTGGTTCATGGTTTGTCAAAGAAGGACATTGAGGTTCTTGTAAAAAAAGCGAATGAAAAAATTGCTGAATATGAGAAAATGCCTAAAGTGATTTTTACTGATAAAGCAATTATTGAACTTGATAAGCGTCTTGGGAAGCCTAAGAAAAAGTTTGTGAGGATAGTCCATAATTTGCTTGGCGAATTTGATTTTCAGGCAGAGGATAATAAAGAACAAACTGATGAGTTAATTCCTATTGAAGCAAAAAACGGAAAAGGTCTTGTTGTAAATATTTTGGCTGACAGAAGAATAGAGAAAATGCTTCGCGGGATAAAAATTGATTATGATTTAAAGGAAAAGGATTTTGTTGCTCAGAAAGTTTAATTAAAATATTTTTCTAAATTAAGAACCTTTTTTCTAACTCAGGGTTGTTATTGAATATCTTTTTCTTGTATGAATTTAGCTGCTGTGTGTGCTGCTATTGCCCCTTCTCCTACACAGGTAGCTATTTGGTTTAATTCTTTTTTTATGCAATCTCCTGCAGCAAATATTCCTTGAATGCTTGTTTCCATTTTTTCATTGGCAATAACTTTTCCATCAGCATCTTTTTTTACTTGAATGAACTCTGTGTTTGGTTCAGAGCCAATATAAATAAACGCTCCCGTACAATGCATTTTAGTTTCTTTTCCCTTGTTTTTCAGGATTATTGTTTCAAGCATTTGTTTTCCTTCGAATCCTAGTACATTTGTTTCAAGCATTATTGAAACTTTTTTTTCTTTTAGTGTTTCCAGTTTTGCTTTTTCAGCGCTAAGTTCTTTTTTTGGGCTTATGAGCGTAACTTTTTTTGCTATTCCTGCGAGATAAATGGCTTCTTCTGCTGCTCTTGTATCAGAACCTATTACAGCAACTTCTTTTCCATTATACATTGGACCATCGCATGTTGCGCAAAAATGTACTCCTTTGTTCAAAAATTCTTTTTCGCCTTTTACTCGAAGCCACTTGCTTTTTGCGCCCACTGCAACAATAATTGCTTTTGAAGAAATAGTTTTTTCTTGTAGAATTATCTGCTTTTCTTTTCCTTTATCTTTTATTTCGTTTACTGTTTCAAGTTCTATTTGTGCCCCTGCTTTTTCTGCTTGTTCCCTGAATTTTCCCATTAGTTTTATTCCGTTTATTTCAGAAAAGCCAGGGTAGTTTTGGATACTATTTGCCCAAGTAACCGTGCCCCCAATAAGCCCTTTTTCAATAATAATTGTTTTCAAACCGTATCTTGCGCAGTAAAGCCCTGCAGTCAAGCCTGCTGGTCCAGCCCCTATTATTGCAACATCATAATCGGACATTAGTTCACCTAATAGTTGGTAAGGAAAAAAAGAAGCAACTCCTTTTTATTCCTTGCTTTTGTTTTTCTTTCTTCTTGTTTAAGAGGAAAGTATTTAAGCTTTGAAATAGTATTTTTTGTATGGCTAAAAAACGGCAATCGAAGGGTTCAAAGAAAAAAGATAGTTTTGGTAAAGCTGCTTTAATTGCTCTAGAACTTGCGGAGAAGAAAGAAAATCAATCTGCACAAGAAAGTGAAATAAGTGCTCCTCATTCTGAAGTTGTGTTAGAACAGAAACAAGAAGATATTGTTGGGGGTATGGGAAAATCTTCCAAAGAGGAAAAAAGTTCTTTAATAAAAAAACCAAAAAAACTTATTGTTAAACCGGTAAAGCAGAAAAAGAAATCAGCCCAAAAGCTTTTTACTGCGAAAACAGAAACAACTCTTGTTGAAATTGTAAAAGAAAATCCTTCTGAGGAGGATAATATTGTTGAGGAAACAAATGAAGGCACGGATTTTGAGGATTCTGTTCAGAAAAATACTGATTTGATTGAAATTGTTGGCGGAGTAGCTATGGTTCTTATAGCTGTTGAAGTAGTTGCAATAATTTCGTTGCTGATTTTTATTTTTTTCTTGTAAATGCCCAGCCAAGTATAATTCCTATTATTAGTGAAACAATTATTCCTGCAACAAATAACTCAGTTGTTATTGCATTAGTAATAGTTTCAGGGTTTTGTCGCATTGAATCAGTAGCCATTCCTGTTGAAGCTGTTTTAATTAGTGTTTCGCCACCTATCTCTAAACTGTTTTGTAATACAGATTGTGTCTGGGGGAGGTTAATTGAGCCAAGGATTAAATAAACAAATCCTCCTACAAAAACAGTTGCAAGGGAGAGCAGGATTAGGACTTTTACTTCTTCCATGAGGTTTGGCTGGATTATTTGTTTTCCTTTTTGGGTTAATTCATAATATTTCCATTTTCTTCCTTCATCAATTTGTTTTATCAGGTCAGCATTAACCAAAATATCGCAATGTTCCTTTATTGTTGAACTCCCCAGACTCAATTTTTGGCTTAATTCAGTCAGGGTTCTTCTCCTGTCGTTAAGATTCTTTAGGATGCTTACTCTCGAATCAGCTGAAAGAGCCTTAAAGCTTCTTTCATCCAAAACAATTCTTTCATTCATAATAAACCATTAAATCCTAATTATTACCTGTTTGAACCCTTTTTATTTTTTCTCGTTTTGTTCGGCGGTTTGGTTTGCCTCTTTTTTCACAATTTTAATGTTTTTAGGGTAAATTAACATGATTAACGCATAAACTGCTGAAGAAAGGTTTTTCACAAAAAGGTTTGTGATAAAAAAAACTATGATAAAACCGCTGATAACATAAATAATCCAGGTGTAACTTGAAAGCGTTACAATTAATGGTAATTGTTTTAGTATTTCTCCTCCCAAATCAATTTTTTGGTCTGTTAGGTTCTGTATTATTTTTTGCTTAAAATCATTTGAAGAGACATTTGCTTTCATTAGTTCTAGCTTATTTTCCAGCCCTAGCACATCAGGGTCATTTTTTGCTTCAAGGTTTTTCATTTCAGGGAGTGCCTGTATTTGCTCTATAGTAGTTTTTTGCTGCTGGGCAATGGATGAAGCAAATTGTTCCTGAAATTGTTCTCCTAGAGAAATATCCTTTCCAATAGTCATTCCTAAAAATTCAGGAACAAAGTTTTGTTTTAAAGTGTCCTGGTTTCCTATGCTTGCTATTACAAGGCAGGCAAGAAAGCCTATGCATGCAATCAAGAGGATTCTTCCTGCTGCTGATGTTCCTGAACGAAAAGTAACCAAGTAATGAAGTTCTTTTTCTTTCTGGGAAAGGAATTTTATTCCGAGAGGAATTCCGATTAAGAATAAAATAATAGGCAAGGTAAATTCAATAATTGTTTTTTGAAATAATAGGGCTGATAGTATAATCCCTGGAAGAAATCCTGCTACAATAAATATTAGTGCATATTTTAACAAATATTTTTTCCCAATTGAAAGAATTATTCCAAGGCAAACCGAGGATAGAACAATAAATATAAGGAAATTAATTGAAAGAATTGCCCCCATTAAAGGAAAAGTATTGATTGTGAGAAACATTTGAGTATTTATTCCTGTGAGTGAAAAAAAGTATGTTGTGAATAGTACAGAAGCAAAGAGCAGAATTGAAAGAATTGCTCCTGGCAAACGCTCATCCATGCTAGAGATACTTTTGGCTAATATTTAATTCTTTTGTCGCGCCAAAAAATCCAATAAACCCTTAAAAAGTCTTTCTTTTGAGAATTACTTCATGATAGAACAAAGTACTCAAAAAGCCGAGATTGACTTTCTTGCTATGGAGAAGAAATGGCAGAATGAGTGGGAAAAGCAAAAGATTTTTGAGGTAAAAGAAGATTCAAAGAAAAAAAAGTTTTATGTTCTTGAAATGTTTCCCTATCCTTCTGGCGCAGGTCTTCACATGGGGCATGCTTTGAATTATACTATTGGGGATATCCAGGCGAGGTTTAGGAGAATGAATGGTTTTAATGTTCTTTATCCAATGGGGTATGATGCTTTTGGGTTGCCTGCAGAAAATGCTGCAATAAAAGTAAATGAACATCCAAGGGATTATACAAGAAAGTCAATTGCAAATTTTATTACTCAACAGAAAGCTCTTGGTTTGAGTTATGATTGGTCCAAACTTGTAAAGACTTGTGAACCTGAATACTACAAATGGAATCAGTATTTTTTCTTAAAATTTTTGGAAAAAGGGCTTGTGCAGAAAAAAAAGGCTGCAGTGAATTGGTGTCCTAAGTGCAATACTGTTCTTGCTAATGAGCAAGTTCATTCAGGGAAATGCTGGAGACACGAGGATACTGAAGCTGAAATAAAGCATCTTGAGCAATGGTTCATTAAAACAACTGATTATGCTGATGAATTACTTAAAATGGTTGATGGATTAGAGTGGCCGGAGAGAATTAAATCAATGCAAAAAAATTGGATTGGAAAAAGTTTTGGAACGGAAATAGAGTTTGTAATTAATGGGAAAAAGTGGCCTATTTTCACTACCCGCCCTGATACAATTTTTGGAGTTACTTTCATGGTTGTTTCTGCTCAGCACGCAAAGCTGGATGAACTTGTTACTAAGGAACAGAGAAAAGAAGTTGATTTGTTTTTAAGGAAAATAAAATCTACTAGTGAAAAGGATGCAACTGAGTTAGAAAAAGAAGGGGCTTTTACTGGTGCGTATGCAATTAATCCGATGACTGGGGAAAAGATTCCTGTTTATGCTGGAAATTTTGTTGTAGCTGATTATGGTTCAGGAATGGTTATGGCTGTACCTGCACATGACCAAAGAGATTATGAATTTGCTGTGAAATACAAAATTCCAATTAAACAAGTAATTGCACCTAATATTAATGAGTACAAGGAAAATGAAAAAACTTTGAGTGTTTTTGATTCAATTTATAAATTAGCAAAAGAAAAGGGGATAAAAGTTTGGTTGCTTGGCGGTTTATCTTGTGCTTTTCATGTTGGATTAATTTATCGTTCTCATAGCGATATTGATTTAATTGTAAAAGATAGTTCCTCTGCAGATAAGGTTATTGAAGTTTTTTCTCTTTTAGGATTTGAACTCGTTGAGAAAAAAAAACTTACTGATAAGTTAACTAATTTTGTTTATAAAAACAAAAATGGGGTTGAGGTGGATATTGGCCCACGAATTAATGAATTTGGTTTAGTTGATTCTGATTTTGAAGAAAATGAAAAAGAGTTGAATGGAGTAAAAGGATTAGTTTTGAGTAAACGTTTTGTTGAATCATTTAAAGAAAAACAAGTTAAGTCTAGAAAAGCGGAAAAGGATTTAGTTGATTTATCTTATTTACAAGGAAAAGCTTTTACTGAAGAGGGAGTATTGGTTAATTCAAAAGAATTTGATGGAATCGAAAGCGAGAAAGCGATTGAGGAAATAACAAATTATTTAGAGAGTAAAAAAATTGGTAAAAAAACTTTTAATTTCAAGCTCCGCGATTGGCTTGTTTCAAGGCAAAGATACTGGGGAACGCCTATTCCGATTATTTATTGCAAAAAATGTGGTGCGGTTGCAGTTCCTGAAAAAGATTTGCCTGTTGAATTACCTTATGAGGTAAAGTTCGGTGAAGGAAATCCATTGAAAACAAATAAAGAGTTTGTTAATTGCAAGTGCCCAAAATGTGGTTCTGTTGCTGAACGAGAAACCGATACAATGGATACTTTTTTTGATTCCAGCTGGTATTATTTGCGTTACCCTGATAATGAGAATGCGAAAGAGCCTTTCAAGAAAGCAAATGCAAAATATTGGATGCCTGTCGACCAATACATTGGGGGTGCGGAGCATGCCTGCATGCATTTGATTTATGCAAGATTTTTCTCAAAAGCTCTTCGTGATATGGGTTACCTTGATTTTGATGAACCTTTCACAAAATTATTCAATCAAGGAATGCTTCATGGTGCTGATGGAAACAAAATGTCAAAATCTCTTGGGAACGTTGTTAATCCGCTTGAAATTATACAAAAATTTTCTGCGGATTCATTACGCTTCAATTTGATGTCGCTTTCAGCCCCAAATAGTGATAGTGTCTGGTCTGACAAAGGAATGGAATCAGCATACAAGTTCCTTCAACGCTTATACGCAATTTTGTCGGAAGTAAAGCTTGGCTCTTCAAGTAAATTAATTCAAAGCAAGGTTAATAGAACAGTGAAAGAAGTTACTTTGGAAATTGATTTGTTCAAATACAATTTAGGAATAATAAAATTAAGGAGTTTAGTTGATTCAATTGTTTTGGAAAAAGAAATTGCTAAAGAGGATTTTGAAAAAGTGGTAAAGCTTTTCCACCCCATTTGCCCCCATATAACTGAAGAGCTTTGGAATTTGCGTGCAAAAAAAAGTTTGTTAAGCATTGAAGGATGGCCTGTTGCTGATGAATCAAAAATTGATGACCATTTGGAGAGAATTGAAGAAATAGTTGCTTTGGTGCGAACAGATATTTTGAAAATAAAGGGGCTTGCAAAATTAGATAAAGTTTCTAAGGTAAAGATGTTTGTTTCCCCTGAATGGAAATGGGTTGCGCTTGAGATAGTGAAGAAAGCTTGTGGAGTTAAACCTGATTTTGGTGTTGCAATGAAAGCATTAATGGCTAATCCTGAAATGAAGAAACATGGTGCAGAGATACAGCCTTTTTTGAAAACTGCTATTAATCGTTTGAATGAAATTTCTGAAATGGAGAAGTTTGATGAAATTGCTGTGCTGAATGAAGCAAAATCAATGCTTGAAAAAGAATTTGGCTCAATTGAGGTAATTCTTGCTGAAAAATCAAGTGAAGCGAAAGCAAAAAATGCTTTTCCTGGAAAACCTGCTCTGTTAATTGAATAATTGGAATTTCTTTTTATCTAAGGCTATCTTTAAATACTTTAAACTTCTTTTTAGTTTAGTTAATTCAGTAATGATTTTTATGGATCGTTTGGAAAAGGAAAAAATAATGGAGGCTGCGTTGTTCATGAGCCCTAAGCCTTTGACGCTTGATGAATTGAATACTATTGCGCAGACACAATCAAGGCTTGAGACAAAAGCAATGATGAATGAGTTAATGAATTTTTATAATTCAAGAAAGAGTGCATTAGAGATTGTTGAGTTGCCTGTTGGTTACCAGATGAGGGTTAAAGAGGATTATGAGGATCATGTACAACAGTTTGCACAAAATAGTATGTTTTCTCGTGGGGTAATGAAAACATTAGCTTTTATTGCTTACAAACAACCTGTTAACCAGTCACTTGTAGTAAAGTACAGAAACAACAAGGCTTATGATCACCTGAAATTATTGCTTGATGAGGGGTTCATAAAAAAAGAGCCAAAAGGAAGAACATTTGTTTTAACCACAACCACAAAATTCATTGAGTACTTTGGAAAAGATTTTGGGAAAGCAAAAAAGAAAGCTGAAGTTAACAAAGGAGTTTCTTCTGAAAATATTACTCCTGTTGCTCCAAGTTCCTCTGATATTAAATCAAAAATGAATTCAGAGGTAAACGCTATAATGGAACAAAAGTCAGAATAGTTTTGTCTGTGTTGTCCCTATTTTGTCAAGTGCTTTTGTGCAGGTGCTCCAGAATATCCTTGAAAATGGGGGAAGTTTTTTGTTTTTCTTAACGTATTCAGCTAAATATTTTTGTGTTTTGGGATCAGCAGGGTAACCAGAACCAAAATCGCCAAACTCTTCAGCCAAATGTTCAATTTCTTCATCTCTTTTCACTTTTGCTAAAATGCTTGCGGCTCCAACAACCACGTAAGTAGAATCAGCTTTGTTTTCAGCAACAATTTTTGTTTTCTCGTGTGTTTTGTTCAAATATTTTCTTATTCTTTTCTCAAACGCTCCTTTCAGTGCATCAGGACTGTCAATGAAAATTATTTCAGGTTTTTTCTTTAACCCGTTTATTAATTCAGCTATTTTTATTGCCTCTATTTCATTCAAAGAGTGTTGTGCCATTAAATCATTTATCTCAATTGGCTCAAGAATAATTACCTTGTGTTCAACTGAATGTTTTTTTACTTCATTCACAAGTGATTTGCGTTTTGCTGGAAGTATTTGTTTAGAATCCTTTACTCCAAGGCTTTTGAGTTCTTTTTCTGATTCTTTTTCCATTACAGAAATACCTATTGTCATTGGGCCAAAGCACGGGCCTCTTCCTGCTTCATCAATTCCTGCGATTAACATTGAATCACTTTAGTAAAATTAGTTTGAACGGGTTAAAAAACCTGTTGAGGGAAATGGGTTTGTTTTATTTTATATCAATTAGTATTTCTTTTATTCTTGGTCTTTGTTTGTCGCATGTTCCGCATGCATCCATTGCATCTAGGCAAAGCACTTTTGCTGCTCTTACTGTTTCTAATTTATTATAATCAGCATCTTCTGCCCTTAACACATCAAAGGCTTCTCTAAGCGTATCATATGCTCTTTTTGTTGCAACCATAGCCATTTCTTTTTGTTCTTGGCTTGGCTTGAAATTCTTGTAAGTATGGCAAAGCATGCAGTTTCTTTTAGCTGAGTCAAAATAAGCCGATAAACCTGTTTTCATGAACAATACTAAAACGAAAAAGCATAAAAAGATGCAGGATTAGATATTTTTTAGGTATATGGTTTGTTACACCTTGATTTTGTTAGTGTTTATATATCTGTCAGGAATCATTTTTATTAATGAGTGAGTTGGTTTTACCGGTTGCTTTACGGCAATTCGTTAGTGCTGACTCATACTTTGGTTTCTATTTTTATGAATAGACTCTGGGCACTAAACCAGGGTCTTATTCTAATGCTTTTTTGTTAGATTAGATTTGGGTTTTTTCCTACCAAAGAAGAGTAAAAGAAAAAGGGTGGTTTGAATGATTGGAAAAAAAATTAGGTTGCAAAGGATTAGTGGTAGAAAATCAGGAAAAATACTTATCGTGCCTATTGATCATGGTATATCAGATGGACCTATTCTTGGTTTGATTGATGTAAAAGAAACTGTTTCAACAATAGCGGAATCGGGTGCAAATGGAATATTGATGCATAAAGGATTAGTTGGAGAAGGTTTTCGCGGGGGCGGTACTGATGTCGGATTGATTATTCATTTAAGTGCCGGTACCTCTTTGAGTCCTGATCCATTGAATAAAGTAATTGTAACAACTGTGGAAGAAGCTGTTGCTCTTGGCGCGGATGCTATTTCTATTCACATTAATGTGGGGGCTGAGGATACTTCAAAAATGATGATGGATGCAGGGCAAGTGGTAAGGGATTGTAATCATTTTGGAATGCCTTTGATTATGATGATGTACCCTCGAGGAGAAAAAGTAAAAAATGAAAAAGATGTTTCGGTTGTAAAAATAGCTGCAAGGATTGGTGCGGAGCTTGGCGCTGATATTGTGAAAACAAATTATACAGGGAGTAAAGAATCTTTTAGAGAGGTTGTTGAAGGTTGTCCTGTTCCTGTGATAATTGCAGGCGGCTCTAAAGGCACTGATAAAGAGGTGCTGCAAATGATTCGGGATGCAATGGATGCGGGTGCTGCAGGGGTTGCTATGGGAAGAAATTCTTTCCAGCACAAGGAGCCAAAGAAAATAATTAAAGCAGTTTCTTTGATTATTCATGAGAATTATTCTGTAGATAAAGCAATGAAGGAAGCTGGGTTAGATGGGAAAAATTTAACAGAAAAAATTGTTCCTGTTAAAAGCTTTCATTGAATTTTTGGGTGGTTGCATGGGAAACGAAAAAGAATTAATCATTGACATAAGGCCTTATGATAAGGAACTTGTTACTTCAGCGATTGAATCAGGAGTAAAAAAAATAATTGTTCCTGAAAAATTTTCTGAACAAGTGCATAAGCTTGGCAAGATTGAAACTATTTCTCTTGATGGGGATTTTGTGCTTGGAAAAGATTTTTTTGAGCAGGAAATAAAATCCAAATCTGATGAGGAAAAAGCTCTTGAATATGCAAAGAAAAGTGCGGTAATTGTCCACGCAAATGATTGGAAAATAATTCCTTTGGAGAATCTTATTTCAAAATCAGAAAATGTTTATGTTTCTTGTACTCCTAAAGAAATAGAAACAATGCTTTCTGTTCTCGAAAAAGGGGTAAAAGGAGTGGTAATTAAACCAAAGAACAGGCAGGAAATAATTGATTCTGTTAATAGTTTTGCAAAACAAGGAAATAAACTTGATTTAGTTGAAGTGGAGGTAACTAATGTTAAAGTACTTGGCTCTGGGGAAAGAGCATGTATTGATACCTGTAATATAATGGATTTGGGAGAGGGAATGCTTGTTGGTAATTCTCCTAAAATGCTTTTTTTGGTTCAATCAGAATCCATGGAAGTAGAATATTGTGCTACCCGCCCATTTAGGGTTAATGCTGGTGCTGTGCATTCCTATGTTTTGTTGCCTGGAGAGAAAACGAAATATTTGCTTGAGCTAAAATCCGGTGATGAAGCGCTTTCAGTGAATTACAAAGGAGAAACAAAGCAACTAATTGTTGGGAGAAACAAAGTAGAGAATCGTCCGCTTATTTTAATTCAAGCAAAAATTGGTAATCAGGAAGGTGAGGTAATTTTGCAGAACGCTGAAACCATTAGAGTGGTTCAAAGCGGAGGCAAATCCATTTCGGTTGCTGAATTAAAAAAAAGGGATAAGATTTTGGTGAAAATTGGCGAAGCGGGGAGACATTTTGGGGCAAGAATAAAGGAAAAAATAATTGAGTAGAATACTAATTATTTTTTTCTTAAAAGGTAAACTGTTATTGGGTGTGAACCATTTTTCATGGCAATAATTTGTGTTGAGAGCTTAACCAAATGGAACATTGGTGGAATTTTTTCTTTTTCAAAAATATTTTTTTCAGAAGTAAAAACAAATAGCCCTCTTTTTTTTAATAATTTGCCAACTTCTTCAAATGCTTTTTGTGGGTTTGTTGTGTGATAAAAAGCTAGGTTTGAATGAATTATGTCAACTGTTCCTGGTAAAGCAACTTTCCCAAGTTTTTCTGCATGAGCAACTTTCCAGGAAATATGTTTATTATTTTTTAATTCTCTCCATTCAGGAATCCATTTTGCTCCAGTTACAGTTAAATCAATTTTTTTGCCAAGAACTGATTTTAACTCTGAGGCAGCTAATCCGACCCCTGCGCCTAGTTCAACAACAACTGCTTTTTTGAGTTTTTTCTTTTTTGTATAATTGTCAATTAATTTAACTAGATTTATTGGCTTGTAAAATGAATTTAATCTTTCAAGATTTGCTCCAAAACTAATTCCCCATTCTCTGCGGGAATCATAGCGACGGGATGCTTTCAAGTTTGATGCAACAAACCTTCTCTCGAATGCTTCCTTAAATCCGTGTTTTTGTTTTGATTTATTAAACGCTTTCAGAGTTGTTTCTGCTTTTTTACTGTTTTCTCTATCTTGTGCTCTGAGTGCTTTTAAGTAATTTGCGAGAGCAAATCTTTCAAGCGCAATATAAGTATTCCCGTCGAGTTTCCTTAATGAGCTTCTGTAAGCCCTAAGTGATTGTTCTGGTCCTCCTTTTCTTTTTTTTGCTTTCTCAAGTAAATGCTTTTCCATTTTAGCATAATTAATTGGAGCCATGTAAAGAATAATGCTGAACCTTATTAAAATAGTTTCTAAGCGCAAAAAACTAGAGTCTATTTAGTTTTAGGGTTTTTTGTTTTTCAATATCTGTTACTACTCTTTTTAGAAATTTAAGTTGTTTTAAAAATAAAACTCTTTCCTGCGGATTCATGCTTTGAAACGCTACTGCCAATGTTAGTTTTTCGTGTTTGGCATCAATTTTTGCTTGTGCATCCCTTAAACTTATTTTGGTACCGATTCCATGTATTCTTAAGTCAGGGTTAGTGTGTTTGCTTAAATCAGTTGCAGTTGCCACGGTTAATCCATAATTTATTTTTCTTTTTATTTCCGCTAATTGTAATTTGTAATCCATTGTGCCCATGATGTGTTTTACTTTTTGGAGATGTAAGAGGTGTGTTTGAATTCCGTGTACAACAGGGTGTTCTTGTTTTCCAAAAAGCAGTTCTGCATTTTCTATTTTTGGGTATCTCCAAGCATTAACCCAGTTTGTAGACGAGGTTGGAAACGCTTTGAATGTTTTTCGAATCATGTAGTTATTAGTGTTAAGGAGTTCAAAAATGTTTCTAAAAATAGAAAAGTATTGCGGTTTTACCCGCAATACATTATTAGTTTTGTTATTAAGCAGCTACATCGATATTGAGTCTTTTCTTTAATTCTCTATATCTGTTTCGGATTGTAACCTCGGTTACTCCTGCAACGTTAGCAACTTCTTTTTGTGTTCTTCTTTCTCCTTTCAAGAGTCCTGCAATATATACTGCTGCTGCCGCAACCCCTGTTGGTCCTCTTCCGGAGATTAATCCTTTTTTGATTGCTTCTTCAAGGATTCTTCTTCCTTCTTCTTGTACCTCTCCGCTGAGGTTTAATTCTGATGCAAATCTTGGGATGTAGTGTACTGGGTTTGTTAGGGGAACACCTAAGTTTAGTTCTCTAACAAGGAAACGGTATGTTCTACCAATTTCTTTTTTAGTTAATCCGCTTGCTTCAGCCATTTCGTTTAGTGTTCTTGGCACGTGGTAAGTTCTACACACCGTGTACAACACAGCCGCTACAACTGCTTCAATTAATCTTCCTCTGATTAATCCTTTTTTTACTGTTTTTCTGTAAAGTAATGCAGCCGCTTCAACTAATGTGTCTGGTATGTTTAGGTATGAAGCTACTCTTCTCATTTCTGTTAGTGCTATTGAGAGGTTTCTTTGCATTGAGCTTGAAACACTTGCTCTTTTATGCCACTTTATTAGGCGGTACATTTGTGCTCTTCCTTTGCTTGAGAGCTTGTTTCCCCTTAAATCAGTTCCTCTTCTATCAATCATTGTTACTAATCCTTTGTTTAGTTTAACATATTTCATTGGGCTTCCGCCTCTTGAAGAATCCTCTGAATCTTCAAAGCTACGCCATTCTTTTCCAGTATCAATCATTTCGTCTTCGGATACAATTAGTCCGCAGTTCATGCAAACTGCTTCTCCTTTACCATGATCTACCCTAATTTTTTCGCTTCCACATTCCGGGCATTTTGTTACCAAATTTACCACCTTCAAAAACCGAATTTGATGCTAATCTTGCCTTAATTGATAAAGAAAATGCAAAATTAGTACGTAATTATATAAAGCTTCATTAAGCAGGTTTATAAATGATTGCTAAGCAGTTGCGGTATTTAAAGGGATTAAAATAATGGCTTAAATTAGCGTTTTGATAGGTTTTAAAGGTTTTGAAAAGAATTATTCTAGTAATATTGCGTTTACTACTCCTTCTTGCCCTGGCCTGTTTGTTACTTTAGCCAATTTTTCTGCGCCTTCTACTTTTACTCTTATGATTGCGCCTTTTGTTGATACATTTGATCTTGCAAACAATCTGTTAGCATCATTTGTTTTTACTGCAATTATTTCTACTTTAGTTATTTTTCCGCTTTTATCAGTAATATTAGCGTGTTTTACAGATAAAGCTCTTGTTTTGTTTGTGTTTCCCATTCCTCTTTTTTCTTCTATATTGTCTTTTGTAACACTTGCATCAGTTTTAGTTAAAGCAGCGGTTCCGCCCCTAGCTGACAATTTTTTTGAAACAGCATTCCCTGTGTGTCTTCTGCCTCCTGAAGGCCTTCTATCTGATCTTTCATGCCACTGAACCATTAAAACTCACCAAGTAATACTGAAATACTAATAGAGCAGGTTTTTAAATCTTGTTTTGGCCGAAGAAAAATTAATCCTCTTGAGGTATTTCCTCCATAATTACCTCTTCAGTTTCATTATTCATAGAGGGTTCTTCTTCAGGAATATTTTCTTCTTCCAAGTAAAGTGTTTTTTTGTCATCATATTTTTCTCTTAAAACTTTTTGTATTAGTTTTGCTTTTTTCTTTCCGAGGTTTTCTATTTCTTGTAATGTTTTTTCATCTGCATCAACTATTGCTTTTATTGAACCGAATTTCTCCAAGAGGTTTTTTGCAAGCATTGGTCCTACAAGTGGCAGTCCTTCTATGATGAATCTTTGTTGTTCTGCAAGGGTTAATCCTTTTCTTCCTACGCGCAATCTTACTTCAGTGTCTCTTCCTATTTGTTCTCGTTTTGCTATTACATACAAATACTCCGCAGTTTCTTTTGCATCCTTGGTATTAAGTACTGGTACTTGGTAATCAAGCGCGATTGAGGTTAGTGCTCCAATAATTGAGTTTCTGTGAATGTTTCGCAAAGTAAATAATTCATCTAAATTTCCTTCAAGTATAACCAATGGTTTCAAATAATTCTGTCTCATGTTCAGCATTTGCTGGAATAATCTTCCGTCAAGAATTGAACTCAAAAAATCTTCAATTGTTTTTCTTTCAACGCACACATCCTTACTCAGAACATAATCTGCAATATCCAAGGGTTTCATTATTGTTTTTACATCTTCGTGTGAGAATAATTCTTTTGTTACATTTGATGCTTGTTCTCTTGAATCAATAAAAATAATTATTTTGTTTCCCTGCGGTTCGGAAAAAGTTTGTAATAATGTTTGTTGAGGCATAGCCATAGCATCATTTCGTTTCATTTCGTGAAGAGTTTCCTTCATTTTTCTTTCTTTTGAGCGTGCTGTCCAGTAGAATGCTTCATCTCTTGTGTTCTTTGCCATGAGTACAATCATTTTTCCTTTGCCGAATCTCCCTGTTCTTCCTCTTCTTTGTATTGTGCGTATTTCGCTTGGCACTGGTTCAAAGAAAATAACTAAATCAACGCTTGGAATATCAAGACCCTCTTCTGCTACTGATGATGCAACTAAAACATTGTGTTTATCATCACGTAATTCTTCAAGCACTTCTTGCTGTAATTTTTGTGTCATTCCTTTTTCTGTTCCTTTTGTTGCCTGTCCAATGAATTTTCTCGGGTGAACTTTTTCCGTTCCATCTCCCTCTGTTAAGAATTTAACCACTTCAAGTATTGAGTCTCTGTAGTGGTTGAATACAATTATTTTGCTTTCAGGGTGCTTGTTTAGCTGTTCAAGGATTATGCGTTTGAGTTCTGCATATTTTGGGTGCTGGATTTTTTGTTCAAATAATTTGTGTGTTAAGTAAATAGCTGATTTAATATCTTCATCAAGGGTAATTGCTTTTGCTGCTTTGCTTTTGCCGCTCCTTGCTTCTTCAAGTAGTTTTTCAAAATAATTATTTAATGACCCTATTCCCTGTGTTTCAATTAGTTCTTCTGCATGAGAAATTTTGAGCATTGCTGCGCATTTGCTCGCAGCAAAGAATAAACTCGGCTGTGTTCTTCCGTGGCTAATAATTCTTTTGCGTATGTTTGACTGCATTTCCAATAACTTGAATTTGTTATAATACTTTCTGTTCTCTGTTACAGCAAAACCCAGTTTTTTTAGGATTATTAATTGTTTTTTCTGGAAATTTTCCAGGTATTGTTTTATTCTCAAAAAATCCGCTGGGAGATCCACTTTTACCCAGTCTATTTCTATTTCATTAACATAATCTTTTACATCTGTATCTGTCGTTTCTTTTATCTCAATATTTTTGATGCTTAGGTTCCTGCATACATCTTGGATGTGTTCTTCTTCGCTTCCTGGGGAAGCAGTTAGTGCAAGCACTAATGCATTAGGATTTTGTTTTTGGAGTTGAAGGTTAATGAAAACATAAGCATAATCTCCTACAGCTCTGTGTGCTTCATCAAAAATAATTAAACCAAAATCTTTTAGTGTAATTTTTCCCGTGAGCAAATCATTTTCGATTGTTTGCGGAGTAGCATTAATTATTTTTTTGTCTTTGTATAATTGTTCTCTTTCTTTTACTTTTGTTGTTCCTGTTATTGAAACAATTTCTTCTTCAGGAATGTTAAGAAATTTTTTAAAACTTTTTTCGTGCTGCACAACCAGTGGTTTTGTGGGAGCAAGGAACATTATTTTTTTATTAGGGGTTTTTTCCAGGGTGTAAGCAGAAAGCATTACTCCTACAAGTGTTTTTCCTAGCGCGGTGGGCGCCACAACTAATGTGTTTCCTTTGTCAATTATCCTTGAAACAAGGACTTCCTGATATAATCGCGCTTCAATTGTTTGGGGTTTTACTAGTTTGTGGGTGACAAAAGCCATAATGCATTAATGATTCGAGGGGTTTTAAATTCTCTCTAAGCAGCCTGCCGGTTATATTTTTTGGATTCGTTTCCTGTATTCTTCAAGAATTTTTTTTGTACAGTCCAATTTTTTTTCCTTATCAGTGTTTATTTCAAAATCTTTTGCTTTTTCGTATGCATCATTCCTCACTTTAAGCATGTGTTTGATTTCGTCTAAAGGATTTTTGTTGGTTAACGCAGGTCTGTTTTTATCATTATAAATTCTTTTGAAAATTGTTTCAGGATTTGCTTTTAGGAGTACAACAAAACCATTTTTTTTAAGCAAATTAATATTTCCTTCCTTTGTTATTATTCCTCCTCCGCATGAAACAATTTTTTCTTTTCCTAAGCAAGCTTCTTCCAGTGCTTGTGTTTCGTATTCTCTGAATTTTGGTTCCCCTTCTTGTGCAAAAATTTCAGGAATTGATTTGCCTGCATTTTTTACTATTAGTTCATCAAGGTCGATGAAATCAAGGTTTAATTTTGAAGCGATTATTTTGCCCAGGGTTGTTTTGCCTGTTCCTCTGTAACCGATTAGGAATAAGTTCATGATAAACTAATTATGAGTGCTGTTTTTAATTCCTTTTAATTTTGCTCTTTGGATTAATTATAAATAGGGTTGAATGATAATATTGTTATGGTAAGGACAAGAAAGGCGCGTATCCATTTAACTTTTGGTTCTCATGCGGATAATGAAAAGTTTATTAGAAATCGTGATGCTCCTTTAAGAAGAACAAAAGTTGTTTTTCCTGAGTTTATTTCAGCGAATAAAAACAGGTTTAATTCAAGTTTTAGTAAATTTGAAGAGAATGCAAGAAGAAGAGGAGTTTTGGTTAGGAATGCTGAGAAAGGGAGTACTCGTGCTGAGGAAATTTCTTTGGAAAATAGTTTTAGGGTTGATAAAAAACATGAAATTGCTTTAAAGCACCCTTCTCTTAGAACAGCTGTTGATTATTTTAATGCATTGAAGGATTCTGTTTCTTTTAGGCATATGCTTGCAAGAAAAAATATTATTGAGGGCACAAAAAGGGGAAAGGTTGAGGTTAGGTATGGTACTGCTCATAGTGTTTTGGCTGCTGAACTCAGGGCGCTTGGACAGGATGTATCAATTTCAATGAAGCCTTTTGTTTTTAGTTGGGATTATGTTGTTTTGAGAAAACTATTGAGAAACAAGGAGCCAACTAAATTAGAATATAAACGCGGACTTTTGAGCTTGCGTTTTTCGAATGATGAAAAGTTTTTGATAAATCTTTTTCAAAAGCGTGTGATGAGTTTGTCTGAATCAGAGATGAGGTTTTGGCATTTGTTAAATAATGTAATGGTTGGGAAATTAACTGAAAAGGAAATTGATGGGTTCACAAAATCCCGCTCACTAGTTGTTTCTTTACTAAATCATTTTGGTTTGTCGAATCCAAACAAAGTGCGTGGAAGGGAGCTCAAAAAGGAATTAGTGAAGTTTCTTGATGCTAACTCTGTTTTTTGGCGCAGGCAAAGAAATATTGTTAAATTAAAATGAAGCTAGTGCTATACCCCAAAGTTTAAGGATTATTTATACTTGTTTTTTTTTTCTTGTAAAAGCCAATATTTATATTCTTTAATGTTTTTATTGTTTGAGTTTTTTGTGGTGATGTGTTTTGGGTGAATTACCGTTAGCAGCAGTAGACAGAATAATAAGAAAAGCTACTGGGGTAAGAGTTAGCGAGAATGCAGCAAAAGAATTATCTGTTTTTCTTGAAGAAGAAGGGATGAAGGTTGCGCAACAAGCCTCGACTTTTTCCAAGCACGCTGGAAGAAAAACTATTACTGATGAAGATATAAGATTGGCGCTGAAGAAATAGTAATCAGTTGAATCAATTTTTTGAGTTTCTTTTCCGAGGAAACTAATTTTTTTTCCCTTGCGAAGGTTTTTATTTGAGAAAAACCATTTATTTGCGTTTTGTTTGGTGGTTGATTTGGCTGTAAAGAAACCAGTTATTGATTCTTCTCGTGTCAGGGAATATGAGGGTTACCTTAATTTGAATTATAGACCAAGTAAGGAAGATCTTGTTTGTGAGTATTATTTAGAACCTGCTAGGGGAGTTACTTTTGAATCGGCTTGTCAGAGGATAGCTTCTGAATCAAGTATTGGTACTTGGACTGATATTAGCACTTTGCCTCAGAGTCTTTTTGATGAACTTTCTCCAAAGATTTTTTTCATTGATAAGAAAAAGGGTATTGTTAAGATTGCTTATTCAAAGAAATTGTTTGAGCCAAGGAATATTCCTCAGATAATGAGTTCTGTTGCGGGAAATGTTTTTGGAATGAGTGATGTGAAAAACCTTAAATTGTTGGACATTGATTTTCCTGATTCTTTTATTGATTCTTACTTAGGTCCTTTTTATGGGGTTGAGGGGGTTAGAGCTATTTTTGGGATTAAGCATAGACCTTTTGTAGGGACTATTGTTAAACCGAAAATTGGTTTGAATGAAAGCCAGCATGCCAAGGTTGCTTATGACGCCTGGGCAGGGGGATGTGATTTTGTTAAGGATGACGAGAATCTTTCTTCCATGAGTTTTAATAATTTTGATAAAAGAATAATTGAAACTCTACGTATGCGTGATAAGGCTGAAAGAGAAACAGGGGAGCATAAGGCTTACTTACCTAATGTTACTGCTCCTTACAATGAAATGCTTCGTAGAGCAAAACATGTTGTCAGAAATGGGGGAGAATTTGTGATGGTTGATGTTTTAACAGTTGGCTGGTCTGCTTTACAGGATTTGAGAAACCAAGATTTGAAAGTTGCTTATCATGGGCACAGGGCAATGCATGCTGCTTTTACTAGGAACCCAAAGCATGGGATTAGTATGTTAGTTATAGCAAAGCTTTGCAGATTAATCGGGATTGATCAATTACATGTTGGGGGAGTAGTTGGAAAAATGTTTGAAGGAAAAGAAGAGGTTAAATTGGTTGGTGAAGAAATTGAGAATCATATTGTTACTGAAAATATTTTCCAACACAGGTTACAGGAAGACTGGCATTGTTTAAGACCAATACTAGCTGTTTGTTCGGGGGGTTTACACCCAGCAAAGGTTAAGCCTTTGATTCACACTATGGGTAGGGATATTGTAATTCAAGCTGGGGGAGGAATTCATGGCCATCCTATGGGTACATTTGCTGGGGCAAAAGCAATGCGCCAAGCAATTGATGCAGAAATGAGCGGGCAAACTCCACACGAATATGCTAAAACTCACTCTGAACTAGCTGAAGCATTAAAGAAATGGAAAAAATGAAAGGGGTTTAAATATTTTTAATTAAGTTGAATTATTTTTGGAAAATTTAGTGGGGTGTTTGTATGGAAGAGACTTTGAAGAATTTAGGTAAAGCATTCATTGGGGAGTGCCAAGCAAGGAATAGGTATACTTATTATTCGAAACAGGCTTTGAAGGATAATTATCCTCAGTTAAGTGATATTTTTGCTCTTACTGCGGATCAAGAAAAAGAGCATGCAAAGCAATTACTTTTAATGATTCAGGATGTTAGGGAGAGGGCGAAGAAAGCCGGAATTAAGTTGCCTGAAGAGAATATTGTTGAAGCAAAAGCAGAAACTTTTTTTGGAGACACTAAATCTAATCTTGCCGCTGCTATTGCAGGGGAACATTATGAAAATATTTCAATGTACCCTACTTTTGCCCAAATTGCTGAGAAAGAAGGGCTTGTTGATATTGCTGGAAGATTAAAATCAATTGCAGTAGCCGAGAAGCACCATGAGGAAAGATATTTGAAGTTTATTGAAGGCATAGAGAAAGGCACTTTGTGGAAAAAAGACAAAGTAATTACCTGGACTTGCAGAGAATGTGGCTATGTTCATGTTGGAAAAGAGCCTCCAAAGGTTTGCCCGGCATGCAAACATGACTATTGGTTCTACCAAGTGAAATGTGAAGAATACTAATTTCTAAATTTAGGTTCAAGCGTGAAACGCTTGAACTTTTTTTTGATAATTTTCTTTTATTTGAGTTAGTTTTTTATATTGGGTTATTATTAAACTTTGTTATGGTTAGTTTTGATTTTGGGTTTGGTAATATTGTTGAGCAATCATTTGATTTGAGCTTAGCTAAAAAACCGTTTGCGCAAGGGACAACAGAATATTTGGTTGTTATTGCTGTTGTTGTGGTTATTTCTTTGATTGTTGTGGGGTTGTTAATTAATCAGACTGATTCTGCTCAAAATATTTCTTCTAGTGTTTCTAAGGTTTCTCAATCCTCGGGTATGATTAGTATTTCTGAAACAGTTATTGATGTTGATGGAAATGGTTTAATTACTTTGACTAATAATTCTGGAGGGTCTGTGTCTATCACAAAGATTAGTGTTGATGGTTCTGATTCATTTTATTCAAGTGTTTCTTTATTTCAAGGGGAAGAAAAAGTTTTTTCTTTAGGGGATATTGGCTCTAGTTGTAGCTGTGTTGGATTTGAGGGTAAAACTAAACCTTGTGAAGTAATAATTGAGATGGTTTCAGATTATGGGTTAGAAAAACAGTTTACTGCAAGCATGAACGTTGATTGTGTTCCTTCCGCAATCGCAGTTGCCTCATCTGCAATAGTACAACCTGTTTCGTATGAAATAACTTTAAACTTAAAGGATTCTTTCAGTGAATCAGATTTATTAGAATTTAGCATGGATTGTAACTCTAATAATTATGATTTAAGTAGCTTAGATTCCCCCGTTTTGATTAGCTTCAAAGAGGGTTCTTATTCTTGTGTTTTCTCAAAGAATGGTTATGACTCAAACACAATTACAATAATTTCTGATGACACAAAATCAGTTGAAATTCTTTTGGATTCTATTGATGTTGTTCATTTTTCTGATTGTGGTACTTTGAGTATCACTGATGGAAATTATATTTTGGATGAGGATATTGGTTCAGGAGGAGCTTGTTTGACAATTGCTGCTGACAATATTTCTATTAAAGGAAATGATTATACGATAACAGGGGATGTAAATGCTTCTAAATCAGGGGCTAGGGCTTATACTGGGTTGAAAATTAATGATACAAGAGTGGTTGGGGTGGTGGCAGCAGTTGGATCCAATAGTGCAACTAACCCTGCTTTTAATGGAGGGACTATAACTTTAACAAACTCTTATGTGACAACAATAGACGCTAATGGGGGAAGAATTACTGCAACTGTTCAAGGTAATGGTGGTAATGGTGGTAATGTTATGATTACAGATTCTGTTGTTGAAAAAATAAATGCTAGTGGGGGGAGTACTTGGTATAATACTAGTTATGGCGGGGTTGGAGGAACAGTAACAATCATGGATTCTAATGTGGTAACAATAACAACAATTGGGGGATTTTCAACTTATTCAGGGAATGGGGGAGTTGTTTCAATAACTGATTCAAATGTAACTTCAGTAATCACAACAGGGGGTGGGGGTACTTCTAGTGTGGCTCGAAGTGGTGAGGGCGGAGCAGTAACAATAAGTAATTCTTTAGTGGGAACAATAATGGCTAATGGAGGAGCATTAGGTTATTTTAATGCTAAAAAAGGTGGTGCGGTAACAGTAACTAATGGATCGATAATTAATACAATTAATACTACTGGTGGAAATGGAGGACAAGGTTACCCTACTTATGGTGCTGCGGGTGGTGCGGGCGGGGCAATCTCAGTTACTGATTCAAATGTAGATACTTTAATTGCAAAGGGGGGTAATGCTGGAAGAGGTCATAATGCGGGTGGTGCAGGAGGTAATGTGACTCTAACTAATTCAAATTTTTTAACAGTTGATGCTTCTGGTGGGGTTGGTGCGACAATAGTGGATTATACCGCGGCGGGTGGTGCGGGTGGAACAGTATCTGTTACGGATTCAAATATGAGTTCAATAGCTTCAACAGGAGGTACTTCATTAGCAACCGGGGGTATAGGAGGAAGCGTTACTTTCAATGTTTGTCCAGAGCCGGTGCCTACTGTTACAGTTACAGGCGGGAGTGGAAGTCCTGCTGGTTTAGATGGATCAATTAACCCAGATACTTGTCATGATCCTTAATTGGTTACAAAAAACAACCAAATAGCAAAAACTAGTTATGTAATAAGGGTTTTTTTAAAAGTTTTTTAATTTTTTTTATAAAAAGTAATTCAAATGAATCATTTTGTGTATGTATAATTGCTATTCGTTTAGGGTTATTTTGAAATTTGAAGCATTTTATGCATTTGTGATAAAAATTGCTTATTCCTTATACTACATAATGAAAATTAGACATCCTAGCCTCCATAGTAGGTTTTTGGTTAAATAAGCCAAATAAATTCCTGGAATGGTTAAAATAAGCATTTATAACACTTTTCAACCAGCAGATTTGTGTTTTTTTTCGTCAACCCGTTCAAAATGGCTTATATTGGCAAAATATTGCCATTTAGTTAGTTCTACAATCAACGAAAGTGGTAAAAAAAGCTCTATTTAAGCTTCTTTTGGCGTATAAAGTGTTATAATCCTATACATAAAAGGAAAGGTTTATAAATAAGGTCTGAGGCAATATGTGCAATAAAATTTTTGCCTTACGGCAGGGTGATTTTAATGAAGTCTTTGATTGAGGGAGCAATGGGCAAAGCATCAACAGTTGTTGATGACAAGCTCGAAGAATTTGGCACACCAAAAATAATGGTTGTTGGATGTGGAGGAGCAGGATGTAACGCGGTTAACAGACTTGCTGCAATGGGTATTTCCGGAGCACAATTAGTAGCTATTAACACTGATAAGCAGCACTTAGCTATTGTTAACGATGAGATAACAAAAGTTCTTATTGGAAAAAGTGTTACAAGAGGATTAGGAGCAGGCGGTTACCCTGAAGTAGGAGCTAAAGCTGCTGAAGTTTCAAGAAATGCGCTAGAAGAAGTAATGGCCGGCGTAGATATGTTGTTTTTGTCAGCTGGAATGGGTGGAGGAACAGGAACAGGTTCAGCACCAATAGTTGCAGGAATAGCTAAGGAACAAGGAGCTATTGTAATTGCAATGGTTACTTACCCATTTGCTTTAGAAAAAGCAAGATTGGTTAAAGCTGAAGAAGGTATTGATGCTTTACAAAAAGTATGTGATACTGTTGTTGTAATTGATAACAATAGATTAGTTGAATTAGTACCTAATTTGCCAATACAGGATGCATTCAAGGTTGCTGATGAAGTAGTAGCAAGAACTGTAAGAGGAATTACAGAAACTATTACTCAGCCATCATTGATTAACCTGGATTATGCTGATGTTAGAAGTATAATGTCAAACAAAGGTTTGTCAGTAATAGCTGTTGGTGAATCTAAGAGCGTTGACAAGGTTAACGAAGTTGTTGAAGACACACTAAAGAATGCTTTGTTAGACATTGATATTGCAGGAGCAACAGGATGCTTAATACACATCACTGGTGGACCTGACTTGACTTTGGGTGAAGCTAATGCTGTTGGTGAAATGCTAACAGAAAGAATTGATCCTAAGGCTGTAGTAATTTGGGGTGCAAGAGTTGACCCAACTTTTGAAAACAAATTAGAAGTAATTTGTATTTTCACTGGTGTTCACAGCCCATACATAAAAGCTTCTCCAAGTAAGTTCTCTGGAAAAGAAGAATCTTCATCAAGAGGATACAGAGACAGAGACCTTGATTTGGATTTCATTCGATAAATAAAACTAATAATGTAATAGTGGTACAGCAATTGCTGTACCCTATCACATCCCAATTAAAAAAATCTATTTCTCCTTTGCAACTTGCCCAAGTATTTTATACTCCTTAATACCATACTTTGTGATGGTTAAGCCTCGTGAAATTATTGAGTTTGGTTGCGGAAGACGACCCTTTGGGCTAATAAAGAAAGCCGGGAGGGCTGAGCGTATCGGCAAAATTAGAAAATTTGTTGGAGTTGATATTGCTAAAGTTAGGGCAGAGCATACAGCGAAGCGTCTTGGGTTAAAAAAAATTCCTAAAAATGTTTCTTTCATTAATGGTGATGCAGTCGCGGAAGCAGAAAAATTATTGCCTCAAAGTAAGGATATTATTTTTGCGAGTAATTTATTTACTCGTAGTTATGCTGATTATATGATTTCTCAAGGAATGACTTGGATGATTGAAAAGAGGGCACTCCAGTTTTTAATTGCTTCAAAAAAAGCTTTGAAGCCTAAGGGGAGAATTATTCTTATTCATGGTAAGAAAGATGCTCCGATTTTTATGAGTCTCGCAAAAGAGGCTGGATTAAAATCAAGCATGGTTGAGTTAAATGATTTGCAATCCCAAAAATCATTAGCCCCTTTTATTAGGAAAGTTTCTTCACCAGAAAAAAGAATTAAGCGCGGGGATTATATTTATGGTGTTGATTCGGATATTAGTTATGAAGATTTGAGGCCTGTAGCGGTAATCTACAGGAAGTAAATGGTTTATGAAACAAAAAGATTTGTTTTATAACTACTTGCCCATTTTTTTCTTGTATGCCTTTAAAGCGTAATCACGAAAAAATAAAGCATAAACCTATGCCTTACATTAAGCCCCCTGTTTCTTCTCTGAATAAGGTTTTGTTTTTAGGTATTGTAGCTTTTATTTTTGCAGCACTGAGTTTTGTTTTTCTTGGCGCTACTGTTGTTTTCTGGATACTAATTGTTATTGGAGTTATTTTAGCTCCAAATGCTTTGTTTTTGCGTTTTGATTTTGCCCAGCCTTTTCTTTTGCGTTATTTTATTACAATGATTAAAACAAAGCGTTTTGTTAAAATAATTATTGATATTTCTCATCACGCTAAATGGTTTGAAAAAATTTGTTTAATTGGGTTGTTTATTGGTTTTGGTTTGGTTGGAATAGATTATTGGAAAGCACGCAAAGTTGGTGGATGGAAAAGAATTTTGATTTTAATAATTTCAGCTTTGATATTAGGAGTTTTCTTTTATTATACTTGCTCAATTTTGTTTAGTATTCCTGCGTTAGCTCCTTTGTTTATTCCTTGTTTGATTGGTTTCGTTATTCTTGGTTTTGGAGGAATGTCTTTAGCAATGCTTATTGGTTATGGTGTCCTTGCGGTTCAAGGATTATTTATTGCAAAACAATTGTGTCCTTCAATTGCTCCTGTTCTTCCAGGGGTTCCAATTCCTGGTCTTGGTGTTCCAATTCCATTAATTGCGTGGGTTTCTCTAGCAATGGTTCTCATTATTCATGAATGTAGTCACGGAATAATGATGGCTTATTATAAAGAAAAAATAAAATCAGTTGGCTTGCTTATGGCAGGAATTTTTCCTCTAGGTGCGTTTGTTGAACAGGATGATAAGACTTTTAATAAATTAGAGGACAAAAAAGCGTTAATGGTTTTGAGCGCAGGTTCTTCAAGCAATTTGTTTACTTTGATTCTTTCTGTTTTGTTTATAATTATTTTTTCTTTTGCATTAACTCCTTTTACCCCTACTTTTGAAAAAGAATTTAACAAAACGTATGATGGGGTGAAGATTAATTCTGTTGAGGAAAAAGTTTCTTTTTGCGGGATTGATGGTAATGCTCCTGCGAAAGGAAAATTATTTTCCGGGGATATAGTGAAGCAGGTAAATGGGATTGATGTTAATAGTATTTCTGGAGTGAACAAAGAATTTGTTAAATCTGAGGAGGACATGAATTTTCTTGTTCAGCGAATAAATATTGATACAAATAAATTGTATGATGTTAATGTTTCCTTAACTCCCTTCAAATTTGTGGATTTAAATATTAAGAAAATTGGGGCGGAGTTTGGGGCAATTCCTACTGGTTACCAACCTCCAATATGGATAGTTGTTGCTCAAACATTAATTACTTTGATTGCCCAAATTTTATTGTTTTTTGCGGTTATTAGTTTTGCTGCGGGTTCATTTAATTTTTTTCCTGCTGATCCTTTTGATGGGGGTAGGATGGCTAAAATAATGCTTGCTCCTTACTTTGCTTTTCTTGGTTTCAATAAAAAAGAGACTCATAAATTTATTGGGAGATTATTCATTTGGTTGTTAATAATTTCATTAACCCTTAATATGATTCCTTATTTGACCATGATTCCTTAATATGAAAAAGCTAATTAAAAAAAGAAATTAATTTGTAATTCAGGTTTAATAAAAAAACTAGTCCCAGCGAATCACTGGGACCAAGAGAGTTACTTTCTAATGCAAAACCTTCGTTCCTCATCAAAAGCATTGACCTTTGTGGGTGTCGCAAACTTTTGTTTGCAACATTGCAAAAGAATTGGATAGGCTCACCAAAGCTGACCAATCCTAAATTTCACGTGCAGTATTACTCTTCTTTTAGGTAATATTTAAACATTCCCAACCCAATTGATACATAACGAGGCTTTTAAATCATTTTAAACCCCTAAAGTATGGGTTTTAAGTAAATTAACCTTCAATTTTGTTTAGGTGTTTTTGTGGGAGTTAATCTTTCTGAGTTAGTTGAAAAGCAAGAGATTTCGCTTGATTTTCTTATTGGAAAAAGAGTGGGTATTGATTCTTACAATATGCTTTACCAGTTCCTTGCTTCTATTCGTGGCCCTGATGGATTGCCTTTAGCTGATTCTCATGGCAATGTTACTTCTCATTTAACTGGATTATTTTATCGTACCCTAAATATTGTTGAGTTAGGGATTAAACCTGTTTTTGTTTTTGATGGGAAACCCTCTAAGTTAAAGTATGAGACTTTAAAGAAGCGTAGGGAAGCTAGAACGGATGCTGAAAAAAAATCTTCTACTGCTTTACAAGAAGGGAATTTGGGGGAGGCACAAAAATTTGGGTCAAGAGCATTAAAACTTTCTCCTCAAATGACTGTTGAGGCAAAAGAAATGCTTTCATTAATGGGGATTCCTGTTGTAGAAGCACCACAAGAAGGAGAAGCACAGGCATCAGTAATGGTTTCCAAAGGACAATTGTTTGGGGTTGTGAGTCAGGATTTTGATTGTTTGCTTTTTGGGGCAAATCACTTATTTAGAAATATTGGGTTAAGCGGTAAAAGAAAAGTTGCGGGCAAAAACTTTTACGTGGAGGTAAAGCCCCAGCATATTGAGCTTGAAAATGTTTTGAAGCAATTACAAATAAGTAGGGAAAAATTAATTTGGTTAGGAATTCTTGTCGGAACGGATTTTAGTGAAAAATTTCCGAGGATTGGGCCAAAAACTGCTTTGAAATTAGTTCAAAAATATAATTCTTTTGAAGAAATTATTTCAGAAACAAAACATGAACCCGAATTTGATTACAAAGAAATAGTTGATGTGTTCATGAATCCAGTAAGTGTTGAAATTAGTTCAAAGGAACTTGAATTTAGGGAACCAAATAAAGAAAAAATAATTGAGTTCCTTGTTGAGAAACACGATTTCTCAAAAGACAGGGTAGAAACAACCCTAAATGCTTTTTTGAAGAAAAAAGAGGAAACAGAAAAACAAAAAAGCTTGAGTCAGTGGTTTGGATAAATCGGAAAATTAATTTTTAAGGACAACTTTTATTTAGCTCTTCAAAAATAGTTATTAATTCTGGAAGGTTGTTTATTTCGTAATCTGCTTTGAAATCAATCAGGTTTCTTCTATCTTCACTCATTCCATTATTGGCATAAACCGTAACAAAACCAAATTTTTTTGCTACAAGAAGGTTTCTTTTTGCATCATCAACAAAAATCATTTCATTTTTTTTAAAATTTAACCCACTTTGTTTTAATATTTCCTCAAAAAACTTTTCGTCAGGTTTAGCTAAATGCAATTTATGGCTAAAAAACATTTTTTTGAAATATTTTTCAATTCCGAGGATTTTAATCTCTTTTTCAGCAAGCTCATCAATATGGTTTGATGCTAAAAACATAGGGATTTTTTTTAAATAAAAATAATTAAGAACTTTTTTTGCTCCTTTTCGGAATTTAACAAGTTTCAAGAGAGACTTTTCATATTTTTCAAATCCTTTCAAGAACTCCTTGTAAGTGGATTTGCCTATTTTTGCTGGTTGGTAGCGCGCGTCAAAATCTTCATAACTTATTTCATTTTTTATTTTGCTGTATAGATTTTTGTGCAATAGCATAGGGCTATTGGTAATTACTCCTTCAAAGTCAAGAAAAATCGCTTTTATCATTTTATCACATATAAAAAATGTAAATTAATTTTAGATATTTTATTTGAATCCTGCAAATACAAATGCTACTAAGCTTGTAAGCATTCCTGCTTTGGATACTTTTTGGCTTTTCTTTGGAGAATTATTATAAAGCAATAGCATTGCTTGAATAAAAATACTTGTTCCAATTAAAGCAAAGGCAAGGTAGTAATAATTCAAACCAAACCATACATATGCAGTTAAGCTCAAAACAATTGCCACTATGTAATAAGCATAAACGAATTGTTTCGCATATTTAGTAATCATTGGTAGAGTTATTTTTGTTCCATTATCTTTTCTAATGTCTTCTATATCTTTTGTTATTTCTCTTGCCATGTTCGAAAAGAAAGCGCTTATGGATAAAATTATTACAAGCAAGGGGATTGTTCCTGTTGCGGCTGAACCAAATGCAAATGTTATTGCAGTCCCTAAAGCAACAATTACATTTCCTAAGTATTTTGCTTTGTTTAAGAGTGAAGGGTAAGCAATTAAGAGAATCGAAAGCAGGAGTGCTATGAGTGCTGTTGTTGTGTTAATTGTGAATGAAATTACTATTCCGACAAAAAATAATATTATTGAGAACCAAAGCGCCTCTTGTTTTGCTATTCTTCCTGAAGGAATTGGTCTTTGTTTTGATGTTTTTGCATCAATTTTTGTATCAAAGTAATCATTTATTGCTTGGCCTGCTCCGCAAATCATCAAAGCGGAGAAAGCGGCATAAAATGCCGTAAAATAATTCATTCCTTGTGCAAGAAAAAAACCTATTAATACAGCAATTGCTGCCATTATGCAATTCCCTAAACGCATTAGTTCAACATAAGCAATTGTTTTTTCTCTGAAAGAAAGTTTTTTTTCTTTAATCTCATTTTTTTTAGGAATTATTTTTTTAGCCATAGTTTTCACTTAAAATCTTTAATCATTTCTTCATAGCAGGGTTTGCATATGTGCCATTTTCGCACATAGCCTTTTTCATCAGGGGGGCTAAACAAAATTCCTCCAAATACTTCCAATTCTTTCTTGCATTTATCGCAAATAGGTTTAATTGCCATAAAAGAAATATGTTTGGTTTAATATAAAAAGATAGCTTTAGGAAAAGAATTCATTTTTCGATATATACAATTGCGCATGGGCAATTACCTGCAACAGCATCATGTTGGCTAACGGGAATTTTTATGTCTCCGGTTATTACTTTTTTTGGTAATAAAATATTTGTTTTTTCATTTAGCATTTCTTCAGGATATGTAATAATATTAACCTCGATGTTTTTGTCAGTATCAACAATTCTCCATTTCAAACCAGAGACCCCATCCATTCCAGTATATTCTAGAATGGGGTTACTGGAGAATATTGTTTTAGTGCCATTATACAGATGGTTATCAAAAAGAATTGCATTAAAATCTGCAGGATTAACTCCAAATTTTGTATTCAACCATTCGGGATTTTCAGAAGGGGCATTGACAGTAAGAGCAACTGGTTGGGGAATGATAAGATTTGCGGCAATAAGAAGTATCATGCCGATTAGCACTATGCCATATTTTAATCCTTCATTAAAAAGATACCCTAAAATACCTAAAACTAAGAGTATTGACGCGCCTAATAATTTGTTAGGATTAATTTTCATTATAGAAGGTTAAGTTAGGTGATATATATAGATTTTGTAATTAAGGAAATTTTTAATTTTAAACAGCTGCTTTCCTTTTCTTCTTCTTTAATCTTAATCTTTGTGAACCACATTTTCTGCATTGTGGTGGCTTTCCTGAAGAGGATTTGTTTTTAGCATTGCATCTCTGGCAGATAAAAACGTTGTTATATCTCCTAGCCATTGATTCTTTGAAGTCAGCCATTAGTTCACCATTTTAACTCTAACAAAATCAAAAACACAAACCTTTATAAACGATTTCTGTTGCAATTTTTCTAGCGCCCTAAAAGAGCGTTATAATTGCCTCCATAGTGCAGTGGTCAAGCACATGAGCCTTTCAAGCTTGTAACCCGGGTTCGAATCCCGGTGGGGGTATTTTAGTTTTTACTTTTTTCTATTTTTTTCTTTTGGATTATCTTTGTATATGCTCCAGATTGCCCATAATGCAGTGAGTGTTGCAATAAGGAAGCTTCCTTCTTTTATTGCCGGGTCAATGCTTATGTTAAGCAGTCTTATTGAATCGTAGAGTACATAAATTGCAAATGTGATTGCGAGTCCTATTGCGTATTTTTTTTTCTTTGAAAGGAATGCCATTAAGCTAATTATTACTATAAGTGCTTCTAAAAGAATTGAAATCATTAATAGATAATCCGTCAAATCACCTTATTGAATAAAAATTTGTCTGGAAAGGCAATTTCGATTTATTTTTTTGACAGGTTAATTACTAATTGCCTTATGTCAAGGAGTAATGCTAAAGCACAAGTAATTAGTACTAGCTCTATTGCCTGAAAAATTGCGTTAAGATTTAGGGTATTTTCAAGCAAATAGAATACAACAATTAAGCCAAGAATAACTCCGAAGCCAACAGCGCCAGCTACTTTCCACCAAACAACCCTTACTTCATTTTTTATTGGATTGCTTCCGGAACTCTTTTTTGCTCGTGAATTTTGCATATGAGTAATAGGAATTTGTAATATAAAAAGCTTTTGGTTTGAGAACTCAAATTAATTAAGCAGTTAGTTTTTTAACTTTTGATGAGCTTGTGAAGCCATTAATAAGTTATTTATATTGTATGGAAGAGTATTATGCAGTGATTGAATGAAAAAAATTGTGTTTGTGGTTATTGCAGTGCTTGCAATGTTATTTTTTTTGGGGTGCACGCAAACAAATACTCAGGCTAATAATAACCCTGTTTTTCCAGATGGAAGTACAACTACTGGAACAGTGACACCGACGGATTCTAATAATCCTTTGGCCGGGCTTACTCATAATGTTAGGATTGCTAACCTGAATTTTTACCCTGCTGATATTACAATAAATGTGGGGGATACTGTTGCATGGAGAAACGAAGACTCACTTTCTCATACTGTTACTTCGGATATTCCTGGTTCTTTTGATTCTGGTGCGCTTGGATTAGGAATTATTTATGAACACAAATTTAATTTCTCAGGAACATTTGGGTATCATTGCTCATTCCATCCTAATATGACTGGAAGAGTAATTGTCAAGTAATGCCAAGCTGTTTAAGTATTATTTTTTATTCTTCTTTTTTACCAGTAGGTTTATTTTTTTCTCAATTGTTTTAAGCCTTGTTGCTAGTTCTTTTTCTCTTACTGCGTCTTCATCCAAATAATCTTTCATTTGTTCTGGCGTATTTAGCATGTTCATCGCTTTGCTCATGTTGCCTATTATAATTCCCAAAAACAGGTTCATTATAATCATTGTTCCAATTATTATGAATGAAATAAAGTAAATCGGTCCTCCTAGCGGATAAGCTGAGTTGGCTGGTAGCATTATTGTGTTCCAGTTTTCAAGTGTAAGTATTTGGAATAAAGTAAATAATCCTCGCCACAGGTTGCCGAAATGAGTGGGGTCAACCGTAGCAAATAATGATACTCCTATTATTGTGTAAATATATAACATTATTATGAGTAATAATGCAACAAATATTACTGAGTATATGCTGTTTAGTATTCCTTTGATTACTGGGCGCAGGTTAGGAAAAGCCCTGAATAATCTGAATGCTCTTAGCACCCTGACTAATCTTAGGACATAAATTGCTTTGTCTTTAAGGGGAATAAAGCAGGCTGCAACTATTATAAAATCAAATAAATTTAATGGATCGCAAAAAAAGTTAGAGGGTTTTTCTTCGGAAAAAATCCTGATAAATAATTCAATGCAAAAAAAAGCAAGGATTAATATTTCTAGGATATTTATTGTTGGATACCATTCAGATTCAAGAGGAATGCTGAGGCTGATTCCCACAAGTATTGAGGAAAAAACAATCACAATTAGGGCCAAGTTATTGAAATTGCTGGATTCAACAATCGGTTTCAGTTTTTGTGATAAATAAGAATTATCCATAGCCAGTTAAGTATTGTTTAATGAGGGTATTAAACCTTTTGGTAAAAACAAACGGAATAATCTTTTACAAAAAGATTAATTTTAATTGTTTTTTTGCAGAGATTTGTGAATTTAGTTTGAATAATTGATTTATAAATAATTGTTTGTTTCTAGTTATAAGAATCTTGGTGGTTTAGTGCCGATTAATATTCCTGATAAATTGCCTGCTGCAAAAGTGCTTGAGGAAGAAAATATTTTTGTAATGAAACAAAAACTTGCCCTTAGGCAGGATATTCGTCCGTTAGAAATACTGATAATGAATTTAATGCCTGACAAAATAACAACTGAAACACAATTGTTAAGGCTCTTAGGTAACACTCCTATTCAAACACAAATCACTTTTATTCATCCCAAGAGTTACGAATGCAAGCATACATCCAAAGACCATTTGATTTCTTTTTACAAGTATTTTGATGATATTAAGGGAAAAAAATTTGATGGATTAATAATTACTGGTGCCCCTGTTGAAAATCTGGATTTTGAGTCTGTTGATTACTGGGATGAGTTAAAACAGTTGATGGATTGGAGCAGGCATAATGTTACCTCTACTTTTCATATTTGCTGGGCAGCACAGGCTGGGTTGTATTACCATTATGGGGTAAAAAAATATCCTTTAAAAGAAAAGATGTTTGGGGTTTTTTCGCACACTATTTCAAAGAAGAATGTAAAGCTTTTGCGTGGCTTTGATGACGTTTTTTTTGTTCCTCAATCAAGGCACACTGAGATTAGAAAAGAGGATATCAAAGGGGTTTCGGAAATAGAGATTCTTTCAGAATCAACAGAATCAGGAGTTTATCTTGTTGCAAGCATGGATAGGAAACAGTTTTTTATAACAGGGCATTCAGAATATGATTCCTTGACATTGAAAAAAGAATATGACAGGGATGTGACAAAAGGTTTGCCAATAAAAGTTCCTAAGAATTATTTTCCTAATGACGATCCAACTAAGGAACCTATGGTTAAGTGGCGTGCTCATGCAAACCTTTTGTTTTGTAACTGGCTGAATTATTACTTGTACCAGGAAACGCCTTTTGATTTGAAGAAAATAAGGTAAAGTATAAGATTAGTTTTTTTGAATTGGTTGAAAAGAATTAGTTTTTTGAAATCTTAATTATTTCTTTTGCAAGTTTTTGTGGTTCGTGCCTTGCATAATCCGTTCTTCTTAACAAATCTCTTTTTATCCCAAAATAATTTGGTTCAACAAATTCAGAACCTTCTTTTTTGTATCTCTTTATTACTCTCAGTGAGGGCTTTTTGTTATTCATTAACACAAAATCAGGTATTGATTGCAGGTACTTGGATAATTCTTCAACAAAATCTTTTGCTTTGAATCCTTTTGTTTCGCCTTTTGTCATAATGTTGCATACAAAAACTGTTTTAGCTTTGGATTTGTTTATTGCTTGAGTTACTCCTGTAACTAACAGGTTTGGGAGAATGCTTGTGTAAAAATCACCCGGCCCAAGGATAATTAAATCTGCTGAGAGGATTGCTTTTTTTGCTTCTGAAAATATTTTTGCTTTTTTGGTCAAAAAAATATGTTTTACTTTTTGTTTCCCTATTTTTGCTTCCCCTATAACTTTTTTTCCATTTGCAAATTCTGCTCCAAGATGGCAATTATTCAGTGTTACCGGGAGGACTTTTCCTTTTATCCTGAGTATGTCCGAGGCTTTTAGAATGGCTTCTTCATCGCTTCCTGTTATTTCATTTAATGCAGTAAGAAGCAGGTTTCCTACTGTGTGACCATTAAGGGCTTTTCCTTTTTTGAATCTGTATTCAAATAACTCCCTCATTATTGTTGAATCGCTTAAGGCAACAAGGCATCTTCTCACATCTCCGGGAGGCAGGACGCCGAATTCATCTCTTAGTATTCCTGTGCTTCCCCCTGAGTCCATCATTGAAACAATAGAGATTAGTTCTACAGGGTATTTTTTTAATCCTGAAAGAATTGTGAATGAGCCTGTTCCTCCCCCTATTACAACTATTTTTTTCATAAAACAAAAATATTTTTTTTACTTTAAAATCAAGTTGGTGCATTCATAATATGGTTAATTTGATTTTTACCACAGTGTTTTTTCAATTTTTCAATTAGTTTATTAATTAATTTGAGTATTTTTTTTATATGGTTCAAGAGTTGCCTAAGATTAATTGGAAAGATAATGCTGAGTATTATTATTGGATAGCGAAGCCTTACTGGAAATGGTTTGGACTCATTATTTTCCTGATTTTTATTCAAACCCTGATTGAGGTAGGACACAATTATTTGTTCAAGCTTGTAATTGATTATGGAACTGATTTGGTTTCAAACAAAATCGGGGCTGATTTCTTTGTTTCATTTATTTTTTTGCTTGGAATAGTTTATTTGGTTTCGGTTATTGTGCTTAGCTTTGTTAAGTTTTACAGGATGTGCTGGCTTAATTTCATGGAAGTTAAAATGATGCTTGATATTAAGAGGGATATATTTAACCATTTGATTGGTTTATCTCATAATTTTCATACTACTCACAGAACAGGAAGCCTTATTTCAAAGCTGATAAGGAGCAGTAAGAGCGTTGAGGGGATAACGGATTTCCTGACTTTCCATGGTTCTCCTTTGATAATAAAGGTTTTGATTAGTTTTGCAGTAATTGCTTTTTTTGATTTTTATTCAGGGTTAATTGTGCTTTTTGCTTCAATTATTTTTATCGCTTATTGCTTTTATATCCTTGAAAGACAACAGCGCGCAAATCTTGAGAGGAATGATGCAGAGGATTATGAAAAAGCTTTCATAAGTGATACTTTTACGAATATTGAAACGGTTAAGCATTTTGGAAAAGAAAAAAGGATGAGTAGCTTATTTTCTGGAATAGCAAATACTACTCTTGATAAATATTTAAAGTTTTGGAATTATTATTCCTGGATTGATGCAGTTTTTGTATTAATTTTTGGGTTAGGCACTATATTGTTAATGTATTTTACTCTTAGCAGGACGATGGCAGGAGAGTTGAGCATAGGTTCTTTAGTTTTTATTTACACCTCTTATACCGCGCTTGTTTTTCCATTATTTGAATTCATGTGGGGGGTAAGGAGAGTATATGAATCAATGTCTGATTTGCAGGCAATTGTTGATTACAAAAAAATAAAACGCGAAGTGCAGGATGATTCCAATGCAAAGAATATTAAAATTAGGAAAGGTAGTGTTGAGTTCAGGAATGTTTCATTTACTTACGGGAGAAGAGAGGTTCTTAAGGAATTTAATTTGAAAATTAATCCTGATGAGAAAGTGGCTTTGGTAGGTCATTCGGGTGCCGGAAAAACCACTGTAATTAAATTGCTTTACAGATTGTATGATCCGAAAAAAGGGGTTGTGCTTGTTGATGGGGTGGATGTGAAAAGGGTTAAACAGGATTCTTTGCGTTCTGAATTAAGTATTGTTCCGCAGGAATGTGTTTTGTTTAATGATACAATTTACAATAATGTTTTGTTTTCAAATCCTGGTGCTTCACGAGAACAGGTTTTTGATGCGTTGAGGATTGCAAAGCTTTATGATTTTGTGATTTCTTTGCCTGAAAAAGAAAATACTGTTGTTGGGGAAAGAGGAATAAAACTTTCAGGGGGAGAAAAGCAAAGGCTTTCAATTGCAAGGGCCGTGCTTGCGAATAAAAAAATTCTTGTACTTGATGAAGCAACTTCTTCACTTGATTCAGCAACTGAACGCGAAATACAGGAAGAATTATTTGGCTTAATGAAAGGAAAAACTACTTTGATAATTGCGCACAGGCTGAGTACAATAATGCGTGCTGATAAGATAATTGTGATGGAGAAGGGAAAAATAATTCAAATGGGAACTCATAGAGAATTGTCAAAAAAATCTGGCTTATACAAAACTCTTTGGGAATTACAAAGAAGAAAAGCAATTAAATAAATTTTTTGTCGCAGAAAAAATTTGTTCTAATTAATTCTTTTTCTTTATGTATGGCCCAAGAATCATTTCTGAGTATGATTTTCCCTGAGGGATTTTTGGGTAAAGGATTTCCTCAAAGTCAGTGATTATTTCAAGCATTGCTGGTCCGTTTGATTCCAAAAAATCAGTAATTGTTTCTGCAAGTTTTTCTTTTTCTGAAATTCTTTTTGCATAAGAAAACCCAAGTGATTCTGCTATTTTTGCAAAATCAGGGCTCTTTTCTCTTGTAGTTCCTGTCCTGTTTCTATTGTAAGCAACATCCTGTAGGTTCCTAACCATTCCGTCTCCTAAATTATTTAGTAAAACTATTTTTATTGGAAGCCTAAGCATTGATATGGTATTTAATTCCCCAAAATTCATTTTTATCCCTCCATCTCCATCAATAACAATTATTTTTTTTTCAGGGTTAGCTAATTGGGCTCCTATGGCTGTTGGGAGAGCAAATCCCATTGTGCCAAATGAACCCGAGGTAATGAATGTTTTTGGTTTTTTGCTTGTAATGTATTGTGCTGCAAACATTTGGTGGTTTCCAACTCCTGTAATTATTATTGTTTCATCAGAAATTTGTTTATTTAATTCTTTAATTGCTTGTGCTTGTTGAATAAATGATGAATCCTGATTGTATGCGAGAGGCCAGTTTTCTTTTAATTTAAATGTTTCTTTTCTCCATTCCTCAATGTCTAATATTATTTGTTGTTGTTCTGCATATTGGGTTAGTTTTGTCAAAGTTTTTTCAGCATCGCATTGAATACAGAGGAAAGGGTTTCTTTCTGAATTTATTTCTTTTATTTTTTCAGGATTAATATCAATATAAGCTATTTGGGCTTTTGCTCCGAAAGAACCTACTTTGTCTGCTACCCTGTCATCCCATCTTACTCCTACTGCGAAAAAGAAATCTGTTTCTTGGATAGCAAAGTTTGCTGCGGGCATTCCAAACATTCCGAGCATTCCTAGGGAAAGGTTACTAGTTTCATCAGAAACTCCTTTGCCCATAAGGGTATTTACGATAGGAATTCCCATTTTGTTGTTGAATTCTTTCAGTGCTTTTGATGCTCTTGAATTGTTTAATCCTCCTCCTATGTAAAGCAACGGTTTTTTTGCTTTTTTGAGTTCATCAAAAAATATTTTACAATCCTGGTTTGAAATATTTTTGATGGAAGAATATTTTTCGCTGAAAAAACTTATTGGGGTTCCTTTGTAGGATTGTTTTTTTATTTGCTTATCTAATGGCAAATCAATTACAACCGGTCCCGGTTTTCCTGTTTTTGCAAGAAAATAAGCATCTTTGATTATTTCCTCCATGTCATAACCGTTGTTTGCGGTGATTACTTTTTTTGCTGCTCTTTTGAATATGCTTTCAACATCTATGTGCTGGAAAGCATCAGTACCCATTTTTCTTTCAGGAACTTGTCCAGCTATTACAATTAATGGGGTTGAATCAGCACAGGCATCAGCAACCGCGGTAAGAGTGTTTGTTATTCCTGGGCCTGATGTTACAATAGCTACTCCAACATTATTAGTTGTTCTTGCGCATGCGGCTGCGCTGAATGCACAGGATTGTTCATTTGAATTAACTATTATTTTGATATTTGTTTTGCTTAATGCATCAAATACCGGGAGAATAACTGCTCCGGTGTACCCGAAGACTGTTTTTACTCCAAGCGCTTCAAGGCTTTTTGTTATTGCCTCTGCGCAAGTAATTTCCTGAATTGTTTCTGTTTTTGCTCTAATAATTTCTTTTTCCTGCATAAAAAACACCCTTTTTGTGTCCTTTGAGCATTGAACTATTCTGCAGGAATAATCTGTTTAAAATAAAAAATCAGTATCACTCAAGCAAAACAGTTTTTTGCTTAAGCGACAAGCACGACTAGCAAGACCAACAATAATGCACTGCCGAAAATACTAGTGTTACCCATAACAAAAAAACAGTCATTTGCATATTTAAAGCCTCATAATATTTAGGTGTAACAATTTGTATAGTTTAATTTAGTTTTGTTAAGGAACAATAGGGAGCTAAGCTGCTTTGTTTAAAATAAAAACCCTTCGTTGTTATTTTTTTCTTGTTAAGAGTTTTTTGTTTTGAGGTGTTTTTATGGCAAAGATTTTGAATGTTAAAGCAAGGGAAATACTTGATTCGAGGGGGAATCCCACTGTTGAATGTGATGTTATTACTGAGAATGGTTTGTTTAGGGCTGCGGTTCCTAGCGGAGCAAGCACTGGTGTTTATGAAGCTTTAGAGCTGAGAGATGGGGATAAGAAAAGGTATTTTGGGAAAGGGGTTTTGAAGGCTGTTGAGAATGTTAACAAAAAAATTGCTCCTCTTGTACTTGGAATGAATCCTGAGAACCAGAAAGAAATTGATTTGAAAATGATTAAGGCTGATGGAACAGAGAATAAATCTTCTTTTGGAGCAAATGCTATTCTTGCTGTTTCAATGGCAATATGCAAAGCTGGTGCAGAAAGTAAAAAAACTTCTTTATATTTACACATAGCTGATTTGGCTGGAGTGAAAGAAATGATTCTTCCAGTCCCAAGCTTTAATGTTATTAACGGTGGGAAACATGCAGGTAATGAACTTGCGATGCAGGAATTCATGTTGCTGCCTGTTGGTGCGAATTCTTTTTCAGAAGGATTGAGAATGGGTGCAGAAGTTTATCATACTTTGAAAGGATTAGTTAAAGAAAAATACGGGCAGAATGCAGTGAATGTTGGGGATGAAGGGGGATTTGCTCCTAATGTGAATGATGGCAAACAAGCGCTTGATTTATTAAAAACAGCAATAGAAAAAGCTGGTTACACTGGAAAAGTAAGAATAGGAATGGATGTTGCTGCATCAGAATTCTTTGATTCGGAAAAGAAAAAATATAATTTAACTTTCAAGAGCAAAGAAGCAACTTGGAAAACGGGGGAAGAAATGGTTGCTTACTATACTCAGCTCGCAAAAGAATATGATATTATTTCAATAGAGGATCCATTTGACCAGGATGACTGGGAATCATATGCGAAATTAACTAAAGCAATCGGAAAAGAGGTTCAGATAGTTGGGGATGATTTGCTGGTAACTAATACAAAGAGAATCAAAATGGGTATAGAAAAAAAAGCTTGTAATTCTTTATTGCTGAAAGTGAATCAAATTGGTTCTGTTACTGAATCAATTGATTCATGCAAAATGGCTCAGAAAGCAGGATGGGGAGTAATGGTTTCCCATAGGAGCGGAGAAACAGAGGATTCATTCATAGCTGATTTGGTTGTTGGCTTACATACAGGGCAAATAAAAACAGGTGCGCCATGTAGGTCAGAGAGATTAGCAAAATATAATCAGCTTTTGAGAATAGAAGAAGAAATTGGAGAGAAAGCAAAGTATGCTGGAAAGAATTTTAGGAAACCCTGAGATTTTTTTTATAACTCTCTTTCCATGCGAGTTGAAATTTTCTTGTTTGTTCTATGAAGACGAGTATTAAGTCTTCTGATAAGATCCTGTTGTGCAGCATTAGACATTGTAGAGGGACTTCCTTTATGCAACCTGGATGCAAAAGCACTATGCTCTTTACCTGGTAAATTTAGTATTCTTTTAGCCATTGAATCACCTAATAATATCTGTTCAGGATATATATAAACGAATTCACACATAGCGCAATTTAAACTTAATTGTGTTATTTCAATTAACTCGGTGGATGAATGGGCAAAGTTATTTTAGTTATCCGTGACGGATGGGGATATAGGAAAGAATCTGAAAAAAATGCGATTTTGGAATCAAAAACCCCTGTTACTAATAAGCTCATGAAAGAGTATCCTAATACTTTGCTTCATTGTTCCGGCCGGGCAGTTGGCCTGCCTGAGGGCTATCAGGGAAATTCAGAAGTAGGACATATGACTATTGGCTCTGGAAGAATAATTTACCAATCCTTGGCAAAAATTGATGTGAGTATAAAGGATAAAAGTTTTTTCAAGAACGAGGCGTTTCTTGGCGCAATACGAAATGCAAAAAATCATAATACTGTTTTGCACTTAATCGGCTTGTTTCAGGTTGAGGGGGTTCATTCTCATTTGAATCATTTGCTTGCCTTACTTGATTTGTGTAAAAAAGAAAAATTTTCTAATGTGAAAATACATGTTATTACTGATGGAAGGGATGCGCCAGTAAATAATTCATTAAAGCATGTAAAAACAGTTGAAGAAAAACTGAAAAAAATTGGGTTTGGGGAAATTGTTACTGTAAGCGGAAGATTTTATGCAATGGACAGGGACAAAAGATGGGAGAGAACAAGACAGGCATATGATTGCATTGTTAAAGGCGAAACAAAAATTGAATTTGAAAGTGCGTTAAAGACTATAAAGCAGAGCCATTCAGAAAATATTACTGATGAGTTTGTTGTTCCAAGAAAAAAGAACGGATATTCAGGTGTTAGTGAAAATGATTCAATTATTTTTTTCAATTTCCGCACTGACAGGCCGAGGCAGTTAACGAAAGCTATTGTTGAAGAAAAGTTTGAGGGCTGGGTTAGAAAACCCTTGAATGTTTATTATGCGACAATGACTCAGTTCTATACTCCGCTGAATGCGCATGTTGCGTTTGTAGATGTTTCTTTGAATAATTTGCTTGGAAAGGTAATTGCTGATGCGGGGAAGAAGCAATTGCGAATTAGTGAGACAGAAAAATATGCGCATGTAACTTTTTTCTTTAATGGCCAGCAGGAAACCCCTAACAAAAATGAGGAAAGAATCCTTGTTCCTTCTCCAAAGGTTGCAACTTATGATTTGAAACCGGAAATGAGTGCTTATGAGGTTACTGAAAAACTTGTAAAAGAAATAAATGATAGCAAGTTTGATTTTATTGTAGTTAATCTTGTTAATTGTGATATGGTTGGGCATACTGGGAAAATGAATTCAATTCATAAAGCTATAGAGGCTGTTGATGAGTGCACTGGAAAAATAATTAATGCCGGTTTGAGCAGAGATTACACAATTCTTGTTTTTGCCGACCACGGGAATGCGGAGGACAAAACTGCTAAGTGGGCTACGAGCCATACTATTAATCCTGTGCCGTTGATTCTTGTTTCAAATGATAAAAAATTAAGGAAATCAAAACTTGCGAAAGGAAAAGGGTTGCAGGACATTGCTCCCACAGTGCTTGAGTTAATGCATATAAAAAAGCCGGTAGAAATGACTGGAGAAAGCATTATTCAATAATTTTTTTATTAATAAAGTAAATATCGCCGCACAATCCTTCATTAGTTGAAAGGACTAATTTGAAACCATTTTTTTGCAGTAATTGGGTGCATTGTTTTTTGAGCTTTTTTGAATGCCATTCAATAATTATTTTTTTTATTTTCGGAAGCATTTCTTTGCCCCCTTTTAATATGTCAAGTTCCGCACCCTCAACATCAAGTTTCAATATGTCTATGGAATTAATTTTGAGTTGTTTGCTTAACTTGGTTAATGTAATCCCCTGAACTTTTACTTTTCTGATTCTTTTTTTGTCCAGCCAAGGCCTTTGCTGTGCTAAAATATTTTTTGATGCTATCATTGTTGCTTCAGGAACAAAATCCATTGATATTTTTTTGTTGCTAAAAGAAAGAGCTTTATTGATTGGAATAATATTTTTCAGTTTGTTGCTATTGATATTTTTCTTAAACATTTTAAATGTTTCCGGAACAGGTTCCACCGAAATTATTTTAAGGGAAGGATTATTGTGTTTCATTCCTATTGTGTAATATCCTTCGTTTGCCCCCGTATCAAAAACAATTTTGTCTTTTTTTCCGTCAAAGCCTTTTGCGAGCATGTGATGTTTGTGCTGGAAAATTTCTAAGTACATGTCGATTGTTGAGGAAGAAGTGTTTTCTTTTAGCCAAAAAACAAGTTTTCCTAATTTAAGGAGCAAAGGTTTTTTGCTTTTAATTATTTTTCCTTCTTTTCTCACTTTTACCCAATTTGATTCAATTTTTTTCAGATTTAGAAGTGTTTGTCTACCATGAGCCATTTTTTCAAGAAATTTAAAATCAGTTTTGATGCCCATTGTAAACACATAAGCAATTATTTTCGGGTTCAATAGAATTAGCGTGCTTTGAAGTATTTTAATGTTTGTAAGAAAAAATTTTTAGAAAAACTATTTAAACACAAGAGTCTTTTTTTGTTACCGGTTTGGGCATGACAAAGTTTATCGTTGTTACCGGCGGAGTTATTTCCGGTTTGGGAAAAGGAGTTTTAACAGCTTCTATTGGAAAGCTTCTTTCTAGTTCTTATAAGTGCGCTGCTATGAAGTGCGATGGTTACTTGAATGTTGATCCTGGGACAATGAACCCTATTGAGCATGGAGAAGTGTTTGTTCTTAATGATGGCACTGAATGTGACATGGATTTTGGGCATTACGAAAGATTCATGAATTTTTCTGCAACAAAAGAATCTAACCTTACTATGGGAAAAATATTCCAGTCAATTCTTGATAAAGAAAGGAGAGGGGATTTTTTAGGAAAAACTGTGCAGTTTATCCCGCATGTTACTGATGAAATAAAGCGAAGGTTTTATCTGGTTGCTAAAGAAGAAAAGGCAGATATTTTGCTTATTGAGATTGGGGGCACGGTTGGAGATTTAGAAAATGCTTTGTACTTGGAGGCTGTGAGGCAATTAGCTTGGGAACAAGGAAGAGAAAACGTTTTGTTTGTTCATTTATCTTATGTTCCTATCCCTGTGGGGGTAAATGAACAGAAATCAAAACCTACTCAGTTGAGCGTCAAGTCATTGAATGAGATTGGCATTTGGCCTAATGTGGTTGTTTGCAGGTGCAGTGAGTATTTGAGCGAGAAAATAAAGAAAAAAATTGCTTTGTTCTGTAATGTGGATGAAGAAAGTGTTTTTACCGGAAAAGATGTGGAATCAGTTTACCTTATTCCTGGGGAATTAGAAAAACAAGGGTTTGTAAAGACTTTGGAGAAAAAGCTTCATTTGAAAATAAAGGAAGATCATTTTAGTTCTTGGAATAATTTGTCTCAGAAAATGATTGATGTGAGCCATGGTAATGGTAATAGGTTAAGGATTGGGATTTGCGGGAAATACACTGCTCTTGGGGATTCTTATGCGAGTGTTGTGGAGGCATTGCATCATTCTGCAGCAAATTTGAATACTCATGTTTGTGTTGAATTTATTGATACTGAGGCAATTGAGAATGGAAAAAGTGTTGAGGATGCTGTTAAAGGATTGGATGGAATAATTGTTCCGGGAGGATTTGGGAACAGGGGTTGGGAAGGAAAAATAAAAGTTATTCAATATGCGAGAGAAAATAAAATTCCTTTTTTGGGTATTTGTCTCGGGTTGCAGGCCGCTGTTATTGAGTATGCAAGGAATGTTTGCGGATTAAATGATGCTGATTCAACTGAAATGAATCCTAGTACAAAGGATAAAGTAATTACTTTGATGGATGAGCAGAGAAAAGTTGTTGACAAAGGGGGAACGATGAGGCTTGGTTCTTATGAAGCTTTTTTTGAGCCAGGAAGCATTATTTCTGAATTGTATAAATCAAACAAGGTTTTTGAAAGGCATAGGCATAGGTATGAAGTGAATCCTGCTTATCACAAGATTTTTGGTGAAAAAGGGCTTATGTTGTCTGGCCTTTCCCAGAACAAGAAATTAGTTGAATTTATTGAGTTGCCTAAAAAAGTTCATCCTTATTTTGTTGCTACTCAGGCTCACCCTGAACTCAAATCAGGGCTTGAAGTGCCTGCTCCCTTGTTTTTTGGTCTAGTAAAATCAGCGAAAGAAAAAGCAGTGGGGAAATGAGGTGGTTGTATGATGGAAGAAATGGCAATTGAATATTTTAAGGGGTTGTGTAAAACTGAAAAAAAAAGATTAATCAAAAAAATAATTGATTCGCTCAGTGAAAAAGAAAAAGTTGAGTTAGCAAAGATGATTATTGGGAAAAAATAATAATGGGAGTGAATTATTTTCAATTTTTTAGTTAATTAAATTGATTTATAAAGCTTTTTGGTTTCAATCCTTCAAAAGCGAGTGGTGAATTTTATGGCTACAAGGACAAAGGATTCAAGCAGATTCAAAAAGACTCATGCTAGACAGAGATGGAAATGGTGTAAGAAAAAAACTAAGAGAATGAAGAGAAAGAAAAGATATTTGAGGCAAAGAGCTAGATCTTAAATAAATTGTTTCTTTTTCCTGCTCTCTTTTTTGAGAGCAGTTCCTTCTTTCTTTTTCTTGCCTTTAATAAATATAATCATTTCTGAATGGATTGAGTGGTTTGCTTGGGAAAAATAATTGCTTCAGTGATTGTTCCTACTCTTAATGAAGAAAAAAACATTTACAAAACGCTTAAATTGTTGGACAAACAATCTGTTTCTCGCGACTTATATGAAATAATTGTTCCTGATTCGAGCAGTTTTGATAATACTGTTGGTGTGGCAAAGAAAATTGCTGATAGAGTTGTTGTTTGTAAAAGAAATGGGGCTGGTTTTGGAAGGAATTTTGGGGCAAAACATGCTAAGGGAGAAATCCTTGGTTTTGTTGATGCTGACACACTTGTTTCAGATACATGGGTTGAGGGATTGATAGAGGAATTGAAGACAAAAGGAAGGGTTGGGTGCACTGGTCCTTTAGAGAATATTGAAAAAGAATCTTTGAAAATAAATTTATTTTATAAGTGGTGGAATTTGCAGTCAAGGGCAAGTGTTTTTTTGAATTACCCTATTTTTCCGGGATTTAATTTTGGTGTGAGAAAAAAAGAGTTTTGGCAGACAGGAGGCTTCTCAGAAATGAATAAACTTTGTGAGGATATGGAGCTTTCACTTAAACTTGGGAACCTAGGTAAAGTGGGGTTTAACCAAAAAATGTTTGTGAAAACTTCTGCAAGAAGACAAATGGAGATACCTATTCACAAGCACATTTTTAATGCAATTAATTTTTCACTTACAAAGAATAGTATGTCTTGGGATGAATACAGAAAAGATTTTAGTAAAAATTAAGGATTTGTTATGGCAGTGTTTTTAAACTCTATTAGCTTACTTTCTAACATGAAGCAAAACAAGAAATCTGTCTCAGGGAAGAAAGCAAAAGTTGTTTCAAATAAATGGTCTCTTGTTGAGAGATTAGCTGGTTTTGTTGAGCTTGGCAGACCAATGGAGTGGAGCAAATCATTGCTTAATATGTTAATAGCAATGTTAATGGCGTTTTATGTTTATAGTGCAGGAGTAAATTTATGGATTTTTGCCGCAGGATTTTTTTCAGTTGCTTTTCTTTGGTCAGGATTATATGCGTTAAATGATTTTACTGATTGGAGAATAGATTTTCTTCATCCTGTGAAAAAAAACAGACCTATTCCTTCAGGAAAAGTTTCGCCCTCACAAGGATTTTTGTTTTCACTTATTTTAATAGTAATTTCTTATTTCATTGCTTTTAGTTTAAACAATTTCTTACTTATTATTTGTCTTTCAGCAATGGTTTTGAACCAATACTTGTACACAATGAAGCCTTTTCGTTTTAAATCAATTAAAGGGCTTGATATGATTTCCGGCTCAATGGTTAATCCTTTTTTCAGATACATGTCAGGATTAGTTTTGTTTGTTCCCCCTGCAGCTTTGTTTTCCCAAATAACTCCAATACTTCCATTGCTTTTTGTAATTGGAATACAGTTTAGTGGTTATTCTTTGTATAGATTATTTTCCAAAGGGCATGATATGAAGGTAAAGATGAAGAGTACTGTAGCGCTTGTGCCTGAACAAAGAGTGAAACTTTATTCTTACTTGGTAATATTGATTGCAGTTGTTTCATACATGCTTTTGTTTATCAATTTTTTTACTTTTAAGAATGAATCACTTGGTTTTTTGCCTGGTCAGTATTTGTATCCTATAGCTTTAGCATTAATATTTTTGCCTTTTATGAAGGAAGCTATTCTTGATCCTGTGAAAGCAAATTTGAAGAGCCAGTACAGGATTCTTTACATAATGACAATGATTTTTATTTTCGGAAACTTTGCTGTGTTCCTGCTTATTCCTTAGGTGAATTAAATGAGAAATCTTACATCAATTCCGACAGAACCGGGAAAGAGTTCCGCTGCTTGGATAAAAAAAAGATCCAGGATTAAGGTGCTTGTTAATTGGTTTCTTTTGCAGTGTGGGGAAATAATTCCTTTTACGCAGAAAAAACAGTTTTTTTACAGGTTAATGGGGGTAAAGATTGGGAAAAATGTCCAAATAATGCCTAATGTTTTTTTTGATATTTTTTTTCCTGAAATGATTACTATTGAGGATAATGTTGTAATAGGCATAGGGTGTTTTATTGCTTGCCATGAATTTAATCCAACTGAGTTCAGGTATGGTCCGGTTACATTCAAAAAAAATTCTTTGCTTGGAGCAAGATCATTTATTCTGCCAGGAATAATAATTGGGGAAAATTCTTTGGTTGGGGCGCAAAGTGTTGTGCATAAGGATGTTCCTGATAATGTGATAGCATTTGGTTCCCCTTTGCAGTTCAAACCAATTCAGCCAAAACAAGAAACTCAATCAAGTAATAATATTCAGCAACCGAGTTCGGATTTAACTCAAACTCCTGCACAAGTTGAAAAAGAGATTCAAGATAATCTTAATTCTAGAGTAGAAATTAGTTCGCCGGAAAAAGTTCAGGAACTACAATAAAAAAATTATTTTTGGGTTTTATTATGCAAAAAGAAAAAGTAATTGTTTCGGTAATTGTTCCTACTTTAAATGAAGAAAAGCTTGTTGCGCGTTGCATTAACTCAATAATTCACCAAACTGTTCCACGAGAGAATTATGAAATTATTCTTTCTGATTCGAGTAGCACTGATGGCACTGTGAGGGTGGCAAAAAAGCTCGCTGACAAGGTTGTTGTTTGTAAAAGAAAAGGGGCGGGGTTTGGGAGAAATTTTGGAGCAAAATTTGCTAAAGGAAAATATTTGGCTTTTGCTGATGGGGATACAGTTGTTTCTAGAACATGGATTGAAGGGGTTATTGAAGGATTAGATAAAGGAGTTGCTTGCACAGGTCCTGTGTATGCGCTTGAAAAAGATTCAAAAAGATTTTTTTTAGCTTTCTTTTTCTGGCAAGGTTTGACACGATTAAGTGTGTTTGTTGGTCACGGGTTATTGCCGGGGCATAATATGGCTGTAAGAAAAGATATTTTTAACAAGTTACATGGTTTTTTGGAAACAAATATTACTAATGAGGATAATGATTTGTCAAGAAGGGCAAGGAAATTAGGCAAAATTGGTTATTCTGAAAAAATGATTGTAAATACTTCTACACGCAGATTGAAAAAAATATCAATGATAGCTTATTTCCTTAACGGAGTAAAGTTTTTCTTATTCGGCAAAAGCATGACCTGGAATGATTTCAGGGACGATTATTAATTAAAAAATTGGGTGAATTGAAGGTTATTTGCATTCAGGGTTTTCTTTTAAACATTCCAAAAAACAATTCAATTAACCCTTTTTCTTTTTCCTTTTTAGCATCAATTTGTGCTTGGGTTGATTTGTAAAGCCTTGGGTGAGCCAGAACAAAATTTCTTGGCACGTTTGGATAAAGGTCTTTTGAGTGTTTTTCAGCATCAAGGATTTTTGATTTTTTTACAGGGTTTTTTCGTTTAATCTTTTTTACTGCCCTGTTTTTAATTTTCTTTACTTTCTGTTTCCTTGTTTTCCTTTTTGAAACCATGAAAAGTATATGCTTTTAGAATTTAAATAAGTTTCACTTTAAGAAAAACAAAAGGCACAGCATTAAAATTTGACTGTGCCTTTGAATTAATTTTATTTAATGCTTTTTTTTATTTTTTCTGCAAGTGATTCAATTTTTGCGAAATCTGCTTTTGGGCCGTCACAGGACATTAAGTAGCCTTCGTATTTTTCAAAGAAAACTGATTTTCCGCTTAGGTATTGTTTCCACTCGCCTTTTTTCATATGCCCTGTTCCGTGCATTGGCACTAATTTTATGTGCGCGTGGTCAATTCCTGTTCCTTCCATTATGAGACCTACTCTTCCAACATCCTCAAAACTATTTATGAGTACTTTGGCAACTTTTTTTGCCTCGTGCACGAATTCTTTTAGCTCTTCATCAGGCATGTCCAGAATATCACTTGGAAAGTGTTTTTTTGTTATTAGTACACTAAATCCTTCAGTGTTTGGAAAAGGAGATAACCAAGCCATATATTTCTCTGTTTCCCAAAATTTTCCATTTCCCCTTGGTGAAATCCTGCCTGCGGCTATTTCGCAAAAAATGCATTTGCCTTCTTTTGTTTTTGAATTATATTTTACCATTAATATCAACTCCATAAGTTAACGCTTTGAATTAATTAAGGTTTTGTGTCAAGGACAAAAGCGATGATTTTTGGTTTGAACCAAAAAGGAAATATCCTTGGCCAAGGTTTTTAGTGGGGCCCCTTGGCTGGCCCTAGTCGATATTATCGTCATTCTGAGCTACGCTGGGGATGAAAGAAGCAGTACTTGCTTTAGGTGAAAATTCCAGCGAACTCATGTAAATAAATTCTGTTTTTGGGTTAATATAAGCTCATACAAAAATAGTGTATTATTTTGTACATTTGCGAAGAAATAAAAACTCCTGAGGGTAATTAATTAGTATGTCTTTTGAAAAGGAATTTAAGTTAGTTATTGCCGGTATTTTGTTTCTGATTCCGTTTAACCCGACCAATATGTTTGTTGATCTTTTGACAGTGTATTTTTTTGATTATTCGGTTACTGTGAGCGAGGTTTTTTTTGTAAGTGGTAGATTTGGATGGGAAATGATTTCGATTGTTTTAGTAGCAAAAATTATTCTTGCGATAGCGGAAGTAATGTTGCTTAGCAGGATGTATGAGAAATGGACTAAGTGAAAATTATAACAAAAACCCGGTCTTCCACATAACCTTTTTTTGTGCGAATTTCGTAATTTTACCTTTAGAATTATTAAAAAATTTTGCAACATAATTTTGGGGTTTTTTCTCGAATCGCGGGCGAAAGGTTTATAAAGGTTGGTCGCACCTATTATGTAAGCAATTTGTTTGCCTGGTGGCGCAGTTGCAAGAGTTTAATTGATTTACTGGCTTGTAGCTGGTAATTGCAAGTTCTCGAGTTGAACACCTTAGAGTGCGTCATGCATTCAAGATTCGATTGATGTTTTCACTTCCCTGCGTTAGCAGGCTGTGAAGCGTGAGCACCAAAGTTTTTTTTGGTGTGATGTTGGTTAGTGGTGACAGTGATTGAATCTTAGAATAAGTAATTATTCGATTTTTCAACACTGACATATAAATTGGTGAGAAATAATATATTTCCACATATATTTGTGAGAATAGTTCATAACCAATTCCAAATAGAGTTTAAAAGTACAATACAAATAATACATTGCAAAATTTATTTTGTGATGTGTTCCATGCAAGTCATGGATCTTCTAGAGTCATTTTGTAAAAAGTGGTTCGAACGGAATTTTTAATTCCAGCTGATCCTACTGGCGGGAACTGCTATCGAAATTCGATTAGACATGCAAGTAGTACATTTCCGGTAAGGGAGTGTTGCGTACGGCTCAGTAACACGTAGCTAATCTACCCTTGAGAGGGGTTAATCCCGGGAAACTGGGTATAATACCACATAGGTGACATATACTGGAATGTTGTGTCATCTAAAGGGAACGATCTATATTCCGATCGTATTCGCTCAAGGATGAGGCTGCGGCGCATTAGGTAGTTGGCGGGGTAACTGCCCACCAAGCCGATGATGCGTACGGGCCCTGAAAGGGGGCGCCCGGAGAGGGGAACTGAGATAAGGTCCCCAGCCCTACGGGGTGCAGCAGTTTCGAAGTCTTTACACTGCGCGCAAGCGCGATAGGGGAATTTCGAGTGGCCACACTGTGGTCTTTTGCTAAGCCTAAAAAGCTTGGCGAATAAAGGGGGGGTAACATACGTGCCAGCCGCCGCGGTAATACGTAGTCCCTAAGTGGTTCCCACTTGTATTGGGCCTAAAACACCTGTAGCTGGTGTGGTAAGTCTTTGGTGAAATCTGTTCGCTTAACGAATAGAATTGCTAAAGATACTGTCATGCTTGGGGAAGGAAGACGTGAAGGGAATTTTTGGGGTAGCGGTGAAATGCGATGATCCCAAAAAGACCTCCAGTAGCGAAGGCGCTTCACGAGAACTATCCCGACAGTGAGAGATGAAAGCTGGGGGAGCGACAAGGATTAGATACCCTTTTAGTCCCAGCTGTAAACGATGCAGACTAGGTGTTCCATTTTCTTTATGGAAATGGAGTGCCGACGCGAAGGCAATAAGTCTGCTGCCTGGGGAGTATGCCCGCAAGGGTGAAACTCAATGGAATTGGCGGGGGCTCACACAAGGGGTGGATGTTGCGGTTTAATTGGATGCAACGCCAGAAAATCTTACCAGGGAAGACAGCAGTATGATTGACAGTCTGAAGGGCTTTCATGACGCGCTGAGAGGTCCTGTATGGCCACCGCCAGCTCGTACCGCGAGGCTTCCTGTTAACTCAGGCAACGGGCGAGACCAACACTCCTAGTTGCTACCGTGGATTTGTCCGCGGGCACTCTAGGGGGACTGCTGCAGTAATGCAGAGGAAGGGGTTGTCAACGGTAGGTCTGTATGAGCCGAATTTCCTGGGCAACACGCGACACACAATGGATAATACAATTGGATGCTAACCCGAAAGGGGGCGCTAATCCCGGAAAATTATCCTCAGTTCGGATTGAGGGCTGTAACCCGCCCTCATGAAGTTGGAATCCCCAGTAATCGCGTGTCATTAACACGCGGTGAATAAGTCCCTGAGCCTTGCACACACCGCCCATCAAGCCAGCCGAGTAGAGTTTGGATGAGTTTGAGCCGTTAGGTTTAAACAATTCTTGGCTTTGCAAGGGGGGCTAAGTTGTAACAAGGTGTCCGTAGGGGAACCTGCGGACGGATCACCTCCTATAAAAAAAAATTAAATTGTGAAATTTAATTTTTCTTTTCGACAACTCGTTTGTCAAAGTGCAGAGAAGTTTTTCATGGCATTCTCAAACCACTAACCATAATTTTTATTAACAATTCAACCGCGTTAGCGGTAATGGATTGTTTTTTAGTAAACGGCTCGGTTGCGAATTGCAACTAAGAGTTGTTTTTTAGTAGAATAGCACGCCCATTATTTTTTGGGTAAGTGTTATAGTAATTAACAGGTTCACGAAGTGAACCCTGTTATTTCATTGGATTGAATTGGTTTAGACCGAGCGGTGCAAGCGCTTAGCGTATCCTTGCATTGCAAGGAAAAAATCGATTGAGTAAAGCTAGAACAGTTACACAGGTTCATGCGAAGCATGCTGCATCAGCAGCACCGCCCGCGAGCCGGCGTGACGGCTCAGGGCTTTTAGCTCAGTTGGTAGAGCGCTCGCCTTGCACGCGAGAGGTCGGGGGTTCGAATCCCTCAGAGTCCATTTGCTGCCTGAAAGGGTGGCGATAATTTTTGCATTCATGAATAGTATTCATGATTACAATGATAATGATTGTTCCCATTTCAAGATTTTTTGAAATGGAAGGCGAAAGCAATTGAACAGAGAAGGGATGTTTGTAATATCAAGCACGCAAGTGCGAAGTGTTGCAGGTATTAATTGTCTGCGCGATTGTTGCATAGGTGAAGTGTATCATAGCGAGTAAGGGCATTGATTAGTTTTAAAACGAAATCAATGCACTTAGAAATCATTACCAAATACAGTTTTGGCGAAATAAAAAAACTGTTTAGTTAATTTACGCAAGTAAATTAATTGAGCAGTTCGTAGGCAACGTTACGCCAAGTAGTGGATGACTAGGCTAGAGCGCTGAATAAGGACGTGGCAAGCTGCGATAAGCTTTGGCGAGAAGCATGCATTCTTTGAACCAAAGATTTCTGAATAATTCAGTGATGAAAAGGAACTCCGGGAATTGAATCATCTCAGTACCGGAAGGAGAAGAAACCAATAAGGGATTCCGTTAATAGCGGCGAGCGAACGCGGAAGAGGGCGCACTGAATCCTATCCCGTGAGGGATTGGAGTTGTGGTGTTAGCGCACAAGTTGTTTTGTGAGAAGAAGTCTCCTGGAACGGAGCACCATAGAGGGTGATAGTCCCGTAATTGAAACAAAGTGAGTTGATTGCTAACGAGCGAGTACCTTGCATTGGATAGTGCGAGGGAAAATGGGAGGATTAACTTCCAACCCTAAATACGTCTCTAGACCGATAGCGGACTAGTACCGCGAGGGAAGGTTGAAAAGTATCCTTAATAGGAGCTGAAAAGCACCTGAAACTACTTGGTTACGGGCGAGGCTCGGCGTGAAAGGAAAGGCGTGTTATAGAAGCATTCGAGAGTTTGCGTATATAATGCGTTTCAGCGTCGGGTCGTACGTCGTGAAGCACGAGCAAGGGAATTTGTTGTAGTGGCGAGGATAAGTCTTTTTAAGGACGTATCCGTAGGGAAACCGAATGACGCGCAGTTTTTACGAGGCGTCGGGTTCATAGCCATAGTCACTGCGACCAGACCTGAAAGCAGATGAGCTAGTCCTTAGCAGGCTGAAGCCCCCCTTCAAGGGGGTGGAGGGCCGATACCAGTGATAGTCTATCTTCTTGGGTGACTTGGGACTAGGCGTAATAAGCGAATCGAATCTGCTGATAGCAGGCTCCTCCTGAAAAACCTCTTAGGGTTGCCTCGTAGGAGAATGAGCATGGTGTAGAGATACTGGTTAAAAAGTATTGATTCGAAAGGATTGGCTTTTTTCCCAAACTCCGAATCTATGTTCTTCGAAGAATACGGGAGTAGGGGCGCTGGCGTAAGGTTAGTGTCCGTAAGGGTAAGAACCCAGCTCTATGTTAAGGCCCTTAAATGTTGGTTAAGTGTTAGTAAAGCGTGTCGTTATCCTAAAACAGTTGGGAGGTAGGCTTAGAAGCAGCCATCCTTCAAAGAAAGCGTAACAGCTCACCAACCTAGGGTAGTGGCCGCGAAGATTATCGGGGCTAAAACCAACTGCCGATACATAGAAGATTTTTCAGTCGAAAGATTCCTTGTAAGGAGGTGCGCGGATGGCATAGAAGCTTGTACGTAAGTACGAGTGGAGCTTTTCGCGATATGGATCCTTGCATTAGTAGTAACTATAGAAGCGTGAGAATCGCTTCCGCCGAAAGGGCCAGGGTTTCTTAGCGCTTATCATAAGCTAAGAGTTAGTCGGTCCTAAATGCCGCCCTAATAGGGTGTTAGGCATGAATGGGAAACGCGTTCATAGTCGCGTACTTTTTGCATAAGTTCGGCAACGATATGCACACTTTTAACACATCGGGCTAGTAGAAGTCACACCGTCGTGTGATTCAACAAGTATAGTTCTCTGGAGAGCCATAATAGCGAGAAAGAGAACAAACTTGGAATAGCAGCAATGTTTTTGCGAGGCCGGGTGTCCATGAAAAAGAAGTGTGTTTGATTGCAAAAAACCGTACCAAGAACCGGGAGGGGTGCCCCTGGCAGAAAAAGCTAAGGCGTATTTGGGGAATTGACCTAAGGGAATTCGGCATACTAGCCCTGTATCTTCGGTATAAGGGGTGCCTGCAATGTAGATTGCAGGTTTCAATAACAAGAGGAGTCCGACTGTTTAACAAAAACACAGGTCCCTGCTAGCCAGCAATGGTTTGTATAGGGGCTGACCTCTGCTCACTGCGAGTAGGTGAAAATCTGTTTCAACGGATCTAAGCCCTCGTGAAGAGCGGGCCTAACTCTGAGGCTCTCACGGTAGCGTAATACCTTGCCGGTTTATTGCCGGCTTGCACCAATGAAGTAACGAGATTCCTGCTGTCCCTAGGTTAAGCCAAATGAACATATCTCGCTGTGTATACGCTGCGGAACTCCAACGGGAAGAGAAGACCCCACGGAAGTTTACTACAGCCTGATGTTGTGGTATGGTTTTGTGCGTACAGTGTAGATGGGAGACATCGAAGCAGTTTCGTCAGGAATTGCTGAGTCGACAATGTAACACCATCCTCATGAAAACATACTGCTTACCTTTTACGGGGACAGCATTTGGTGGGTAGTTGGGCTGGGGCGGCACGCCCCTGAAAAGATATCAGGGGCGCCCAAAGGTATGCTCAGTCGAGTTAGAAATTCGACGTAGAGCGCAAGAGCAAAAGCATGCTTAACAGTGTTTCTAATGGCACGAAACGCTGGAAGGAAACTTGGGTCTAGCGAACGCTAGTGCGCCTCTTAGTAGGGCCCTAGTCTTACAATGAACCTATCCTGGGAGTAATTGAGTTGTCGCGGGTAAGAGTTCACATCGACCCCGCGGTTTGCTACCTCGCCGTCGTCTCATGGCATCCTGGCTGTGCATAAGCAGCCAAGGGTGGAGGGGTTTACTCATTAAAGCCGTACGTTAGTTGGGTTAAGAACGGTGCGAGCCAGTTTGGATACTATCTGTTGGAGTTGTTGATTAACTGAGGGGAAGATGTCACGAGTACGAGAGGAACATGACGTCGCAGCCGCTGGTGTGCCAGTTGTCTGACAAGGCAATGCTGGGTAGCTACGCTGTAGTGGATAAGTGCTGAATGCATCTAAGCACGAAGCCATCCCTAAAAAGAGTTAGTCTTTTCCGAGACCCCATGAAAAACTGGGTTGTAGGAACAAGAGCACCGATAGAAGATCGGTTTGATAGGTTGCGGATGTAAGCACAAAGCTTTTTGCGATGTGTTGAGTCTAGCAAAACTAATCGCTCTAGGTTGCACACATAAAGAAACCAAAATCGTTTTTGGTAATGAGTTCGCGCAACGTTTGCTTAATTGCAGGCGTTTAACAAAATGAAAGTTTTGTTAGATGATACACTTCATTTATGTGCCTTTTGACAATTTTGTTAAGGGCAATAATTTACTTCTTCTTGCGAAAGCAATCGCCGGCATGTTACTTACAACAAATTTTTAAGCTTAGAAAAATCAACTTGTTTGTGTTTCTTAAAACCAAAACATTAATATGCATTTAGTATGTAATAGTATGTATTAAGTATGTAAGGTGGTTTGGTTGTTTGAAAGTATTTGTGTTGTTGGTGAAAGAGGTCAAATTACTCTTCCAAAAGTAATTAGGCAAATAAATGGGATAAAGGGTAAAGATAAGTTAATTGTTAAGATGGAAAACGAGAAAATGGTTGTTGAAAAATTTTTGGATAAAAAAGCGAGAGAAAAATTGATGATTGAAGGGTATAAGAAATTTGCAAAGCGGGACTTAGAGATTTGTAAAGAATGGGAACATGTAACCAAGGAAGCGGATGCGATGTTAGATGATTATTGAACGTGGAGATATTTTATTAGTTGATTTAGAGCCAGTTAAGGGTTCTGAACAAGGAAAAATAAGGCCTTGTTTGGTAATTCAAAATAATCTTGGAAATAGTTCTTCACCAACAACAGTAGTTGCAGCTATAACATCAAACACCGAAAAGGAGTATCCTTTTACGGTAAAAGTTGATAAAGGTGAAGGTAACCTTCCAAAGGATAGTCTTATTCAATTAAATCAAATAAGAACAATTTCTATGCAAGATAGGGCAATAAAAAAGATTGGAAAATTGGCTAACCCTAAAATGAATGAAGTAAATGAAGCAATAAAAGTAAGCTTAGGCTTGTGAATTTATTCGTTTTTTAGTGTAATGCTTAACGTTGAATCCCGAAGAAAACTTTTTTGGTTGTTTTCTTCCACAATTGACTTATTTTTCAGTGCTTTTTTTCATTATTCCGAACTATTATTGGGTATTATCTATGGTTTACTGAAACTATATTCTCATATACTCTAAAGGTGAAGGTGTTATAGTTGGTTGACTGGGACTCATCGGTTGTCCTGGAAAGGGTATGCCAAAGGCAGCCTCTGTCAGTAACTCGCCATTAATGCAGCGTCTGGACTATAACTCGCTGTACGAAACCTGTTACTGTTAAGCATGTTTTTGCATGAAGGAGATCACCATTAGAGCAAGCTGATAGGTTAAGTTTGATTCAGTGATTGTTCGTGGCACTCTTTCACCGAGTCCATAAGTCAACCACTTATTTTTATTTGAGTTGAGAAAAATGGCTAAAAAAATTAAGAAAAAAGCTGCTAAAAAATCTAAAAAGTGCAGAGGGCCAAGCTGCAAAAACAAAAAATCAAAAATAAAGAAAATACTGAAATACCTTGCTTCTAAAAAGAAGAAAAAGAAATAAATCTGTTTCTATAATTACTTGTTAGTGCTGATTGAGTTAAGTTACTTGCCTAGTCAATGTTTCCTTACAACAAGCTTTGGTAAAGGTTTAGTTTTTATATAAGAGAGACATTGATTTTAATATGAAAAAATCAATTTTTATTATTTTGATTGGTTCTATTATTTTATTTGTCTTATTATCTGGTTGTACTCAACCGTCTATTTGTGGGGATAATGTTTGTAATGGGAATGAAACAAGTCAATTTTCTTGCAATCAAAAATCTGATTGCACCAGCACTTGCGGAGCAGGTTGCGTAAATGTGAATTGGGCCGAGACATACCATGATCCTTGCGATAATTTCAGAGGTTGGTATTGTTCTTGTGTAAATAATACTTGTTATACAGATGGAAACCCTCCGAAAGATTCAAAATAATTTTAACTAACTTTATATTAGGCGGAGTTATGGTTGGAATTGTAAATTTTAGGGAACCAAACAAAGCTTTTTAATAAGGTATTAACTTAGTATTAATGTGATGTTAATATGCCTACCGCGATTGTTCAGTTGAGTAATGAAGCAAATCATGTGATTAATATTGTTAAGGCAAAGTATGACTTGAAAGATAAGAGTGAGGCCATTAATGCTTTGGCTTTGGAATATGCTGAAGAAGTTTTGGAACCAGAACTCAAGCCTGAATATATAGAAAAATTAAAAAGTTATAAAAATGAAAAAACAACTAAAGTTTCTGATTTAGATAAATATTTTAATGAGTTAAAAAGGCGATAAAATGCCTTACTCATTGGAACTTAGAAAGCACGTTGAGAAAGAGTTTGAGCATATAGCAAAAAGGTCGCCGATTGAGGAAGAAGCGATTAAGAAAAAGTTGGTCGAAATTATTGAAAACCCAAAGCGATTCAAGCCATTGAGAGCTCCAATGCGTGGGTGGTGGAGAGTACACATATTGAAATCTTTTGTTTTAATCTATTCAATTGATGAAGCAAGAAAAACAATAATTGTAGAAGATTACACACATCACGATAACGCATATAGATAATGAATTATGTCGGCATCGCAATTTGAAAAACCTGTTTTAAAAACCTATTTTCTCTCTTTTTTCTATGCATTTGAATCAAAAAGATTTTCTTTCACAGGAAATCAAATTCAACAAGTTTTCTGTTAAAGTAGAGTTTGTTTTATTGTTGCTTATTCTTATTCTTGGTTTTTATTTGAGAATAGGTTTTCTTGGTGTTCCTCCTTTTTGGGTGGATGAAAGCATTTCTTCTGTTGCTTCCTTGAATATTTTGGAAAAAGGTTTTCCTGTTCTTGATTCAGGAGTAATTTATGATAGAGCCCTTGTTTTTCATTACTCTCAAGCTCTCTCTATGATTGTTTTTGGGGTAAATGATTTTGCTGCAAGATTTCCTTCAGTTGTCTTTGGTTTGCTTACAGTAGTTTTGGCTTTTTTTGTTGGAAGAGAATATTCAAAAAAAGCTGGTTTGGTTGCTGCTTTGTTTGTTTCAATATTTTTTCTTGAAGTATTTTTTTCAAAACAAGCAAGGTTTTACCAGTTATTTCAATTAGCGTTTTTTGCTTCATTATTCTTTTTGTATAAATCAGGAAAAAACTATAAATGGATTTATCCTGCGTTAGCTTGTTTTTTGGTTGCAGTTGATACTCAACCAGCTGGATTAGTGTTAGTTCCATTTTTTGTTACACATATTTTATTGTTTAATTTAAAGAAATGGTTTTTTTCTATTGTTCCAATAGCAACTTTTATTTTTAATCAATTAACTTTTTTTAGTATTACCTCAAGTTCTTCTGTTAGTACTGTGCTGGAGCAAGGGTCTTTGCAAAAAATGTCTATTTTGTATATGATTAATTATTTTTCTTTTACCACAAATATGCGTTATTTATTGGTATTTTTCATTCCCGGGCTTATTTGGTCTTTTTTCAAGAATAAGGTTCTTACCTCATTAATTATTTTACCTTCATTAATTGTTTTAAGCGGAATTTTTTTCCTGGATGTTTTTGCTTTTAGGTATGCTTATTTCTTTTCTTTTCCAGTAATCTTATTTTCCTCATTATTATTGGTTTTTTTGGCTGAAAAATATGGAAACATATTATTCATTGCGATAATTGCTTTAGCATTAATTCCTTCTAATTTGTTTTATCCTTTTACTTATGTTACAATGCTTGTTCCTTCTCAAAATAATTTGAATGATTTTTCTGCTCCTGAAATTAATTTCAAAACAATTCCTTTGGAAATTTTGAATGAGTTAAAAAATCCTGAAAGCATTATAATTACTCATTACTCTCCTCCTGTTGAGTGGTATATTAAGAAACCTGATTTGGTAATGCCTTTTACCATGACTGGACAAGGAAATGATGCCATTTCTTATGACAAAAATGGTTTATTTGTTGATATTTATTCCGGCGCTCCAATGATTTATGATGCAAATGCTTTGCCTAAAGAAAAGTTTTATTATATTGAGCAAGGATTTGCTTTTTCTAAATTAAAGAGCGAGCAAATAACTTTTGTTTCAAAAATGAAAGAAAAGTGTTCTTTGATTTATGAGAACAGTGATTTAGGGATTTTTGAGTGTAATTAAATATGCTTGTTTTTGGTATTAGTAAGCTTTAAGTATTCTTTTTGTTTAATACTAATTAGTGTGTTTTCATGAGTAAATCAATTTCAGTGGTTATTCCAATTTTTAATGAAGAGGATAATGTAAGACCGGTTTATGAAGAGGTCTCAAGAGTACTAAAAAAACTGGGTTTTGATTATGAACTTATTTTTGTAAATGATGGTTCGAGAGACAATTCGTTAAAAGAAATGGTTGAGTTAAATAAAAAGGATAAGAAAGTAAAGGTAATTGATTTTTACACTAATTTTGGCCAATCAGCTGCAATGAAAGCTGGTTTTGATTTGGCTTCAAAGGAATTAGTTTGTTATATTGATGGGGATTTGCAGGTTAATTTTAGTGAATTGCCTTTGTTTTTGAATGAAATTAATAGTGGAGCAGATGCTGTTGTTGGCTGGAGAAGCAAAAGAAAGGATTCTTTTTTCAAAACACTTGCTTCAAAAATTGCTCAAAAATTCAGGCACTTTTTCTTAGGTGCACAATTACATGATTATGGTTGTCCGTTTAAAGTTTTTAGGAGAGAATGCATAAAAGACCTTGAGCTTTATGGAGAAATGCATAGGTATATTCCTCCTATGCTTAGGTGGAGAGGGTACAAGATTGTTGAAGTAAAAATTTCTCATAATGCTCGCAAGCATGGTAAAACCAAGTATAATTGGAAAAGAATTCCAAAGGGTTTGCTTGACATGGTGGTTATTTGGTTCTGGTTAAAGTACTCTACTCGCCCATTGCATATTTTTGGTGGGTTGGGATTAATTTCAATGGGTTTAGGGGGAATTGTTGGAATAGCATTAATTATTCTTAGGTTAATTGGAAGGATTAGTCTAGTTGATTCTATTTTACCTTTATTTGCTGGTCTCTTGTTCTTAATTGGAATAATTTTCTTTTGCTTTGGAATAATTGCAGATATGCAGATGAAGATTTATTACAAAGTTAATGATAGAAAGAATTATTTGATTAGAAAACAATACAAGTAATTATTTTCTTCCTATTCCGTAGTATTCTAATCCGTTTTCTTTTACTTCTTTTGGTTCTAACAAGTTTCTTCCGTCAAAGATTGCTTTTATTCCTTGTTTTTTAATTTCTTTAAAATTTGGTTGTTTGAATTCGTCCCAATCAGTGTAAATCATTAGTACGGAAGAATTCTTCAGTGCTTTTTCTTTTGTTTCTGCGTAAATTACTTTTTCTCCAAGGACTTTCCGTGCTTCTTGCATTGCTTCTGGATCATAACAAATTATTTTTGCTCCTTTTGCAAGTGCTTCGTTAATGAATTTTATTGATGGGCTTTCTCTTACATCGTTAGTATTTTTTTTGAATGCTAATCCCCATACGCTTATTCCTAGTCCTTTTACTTTTGTGTATTCTTCTAGTTTTTGCATTAGTATTGTTTTTTGTTTTTCGTTTGCTTTATCAACGCTTTTTAGTATTTCTAATTGTATTCCGTTTTGTTCCCCTGTTTTTATTATTCCTCTTACATCTTTTGGGAAGCATGCTCCTCCGTATCCTACTCCAGGGTAAAGAAATTTGGCGCCTATCCTTGGGTCTGTTTGCATTATTTTTCTAATGTTTTCAATATCTGCTCCTACTTTTTCTGCAAAGTTAGCTAGTTCATTGATAAAACTTATTCTGGTTGCTAGCATAGCGTTGCATGCGTATTTGGCTACTTCTGCGCTTCTTCTGTTCATTACTATTATTGGAGCGCCGTTTAGAGTGAATGGGTGGTATAGTTTTCGCATTGTTTCCTCTGTTTTTTTATCTTCTACTCCCATGCATACCCTGTTCGGGGACAAGAAATCTTTTACTGCTGAGCCTTCTGCCAGGAATTCAGGGTTGCTTGCTACTGTAAAATTAATTTTTTTGTTTAATTTTTTTAATTCTTCTTTAACTATTTTTTCAACTAATTCTCCTGTTCCTACTGGCACTGTTGATTTGTTTACAATTATTGTTTCGTTTTGCATGTTTTGAGCTATATCTTTCGCTGCTGCTGATATATAACTCAAATCAACCGAGCCGTCTTCTTTTTGTGGGGTAGGTACGCATACGAGTATTACTTCTGGGTTTTTGTATGCGTGTTGTTTGTCAGAAGTAAAGTGAATATTGTTTTTTGCTATTGCTTCTTTAATAATTTCCTCTAATCCTGGTTCATAAATATGGATTTTTCCTTTCTTTAAATCCTCAATAATCCCGTTTTTTGTATCCAAACAAGTAACATTGTTCCCGACTTTGGCAAAACAAGCTCCTGTAACTAATCCAACATATCCTGTTCCTACAATAGTTATATTCATGAAGAAAGATAACCCAAGAACCTATTAAAACTTATCTTGTACAAAAATGGTTTTGGTTAATTAAGAGGAAGAGTTAATTTTTTTAGTAGATAATTTTTTTTCATTGATTTTTATTTTTCTTTGTAGTTTTTTAATGTCTTCTTCAGGAGGCAGTTTTTCTGGAACAATGTTGTCTTCTAACAAAACTTTTCTAATTTTAGAATTATTTTTTACATGTTCAATAGTAATATTGTTTTCTCCTTGAAGGTTTTCTTTTTTAACGTTGAAATTTGTTATTTCTGTTGCAAAGTTTTTTCCTGCAATGGTTACTGTTGGCAGAAAATCAGCCAAAGGCCTTTTTTCAGGGATTTTTAAAATAGTTTTCATTTTATTTGTATTATTTCCTCCAAATAGTGCTTCGTCTCCTTTGCTTCTGATTCTTGCAAACCCTTTATCATCCACTCCTCTTTCATAAATGAGTTTTGATAATTCAGTTTCTGATTTTGCCAATTTTTCTCTGGCATCAAATCTTTCTTTTAGTTTTATTCTTTCCTCCACTAACTCTTGTTTTCTTGTTTGAATAGCAAAGTAACTTTGGGCAAAAGCAATCTCTTCTTTTCTTGGATCCCCGTTTTGAGCTATCAAATAACAAGCGTACCTGGTGAGTATTATATCTTCTATTTCTCTTTCTGCTTGTGATCCCAAACTAACCTTTTTGTCGACTCCGACAAAATGGTCTTGGTATTTAACTCCTGAGTTTTCACAAGCATTAATTGCTTTTTCAATAACCCCTTTAAATTTTCTCCATTCTGTGTACCCGAGTAAGTTTTGTAAATCTCTGGCAAACCAATATTCTATTCCTTCTTTTTCGTGAACAAAATCCTCAAAATTTTTAACTAATTTAGTAATCAATTGTTTTTCCATTCTTAACCCCTCTTTTTTTATAATAATTTTTTTCTTTTATCTTTTTCTGGTTCTTGTAAATAATTTTCTTTTGTTGTGATTGGTTTGCCTAATTCTTTTTCTGTTTCTTTTCTCGCGTTACCCGCAATCTTACCTCCTTTTTTGGCTGCGCTTTCTGCTTGGATAAATCCTTGTGAATCTTCTTTTTTTGTAATCTCTGTTGATACTTTTTCCCCTAACATTGTGAAAATAAGTTCTAAATCATTCATGTGGTCTCTTAGGTTTTCTCTTTTTAATCCTTTGAATTCTTTGTATTCGCCTGGAGTCATATCAAAAGTTGCTTTGCTTATTTCTGCGGTTAGTATTGAATATTCTTTTTCTGCTCCAACACTCCTGTTTTTCCATTCTTCAGTTAATTCGTCTCTTATTGCTATTCCTCTTACTCTTTTTTCTATCCATGCATCAGAGTAACCTTTTGCTTTGTAAATTTCTCGCATCCTTTTTTGAGCAAGTTCAGGGTCCTGAATTTCTTTTACTCTATCATAACCGACTTTAGCTAGCCATAATTTGAATGGCTCTGCTTTTGGAGAAGGAATTGATTGAATAATTCTAAAAGCTCCTTCTGTATTAACACAGTTCATTTGCTGTTTTCCCCCAACAGTATCAACTGAAAGGGTATGTACAATTTGTACCCACCCTTTAGATAATTCTTCATCCCTTTGACGCATTTTATTAACGTATTGCTTAGGATCATTTGAATCAGTTAAAGCCACTATAATATCCTCTAAAACAAACCACCATTCTTCTTTATTCCAAATTTTTCGTATTCTGCTTCCATCAAAAACTGATGATTTTTGGGATACAAAGTCTTTTGACTTTGTTCCATCAAATACAGACAAATCATTTTCCATTCATATTCCTCATACTACCCCTATTTTTGTTGTTTTTAAATGCTTCTGAGGTGTTTTGCCGATTATAGGTAATTTTTCTAAATTGGTTTATTTAATTAATTCCCATTTTCCTCCTTTGTCTGGGCCAATGCGTTTGATTTTTTGTTGTTCTTTGAGTTTTCTAATATTGTACTCTATGCCTCTTCTTGTTAACCCTGTTTTTTGTGTTAATTCTTTGTTTGTTATTTGAGGATTTTGTTTTATTAAGACTAATATTTTCTCCACAGTTTTCTCCACAGTTTTCTCCACAGTTTTGTTTGAACTTTGGTTTTGTATTTTTCTATAAAAAGTTAGTCTGAAGTAATCTGTGTTTGTTTCAAATTTTGTTTTAATTCCTTGTTTTTTGCAAGTGTTTTTTATTCTATTAATTCCAGAACCTATTTTTTCTATCCAATTCAATCGATGTACTAAATCCATTATTATGGGGTTTCTTGCGATACTTGTTTTTCCAAAATCTTTTTTGTTAAAGAGTAGTTTTCCAGGATTGGCAAATTCTATTCTGTTTAGAAAAATATCTATTTGTATTTTTCCTAAAGAAAAATAGTCTCTGTGAATCATTGCGTTAATTAGTGCTTCTCTTAGTGCTTCTTTGGGTATTTCTAAAACATTTTCTCGTTGGATTCCTTTTATTATATAATTTGTGTTTAATTTTGAAAGAATGTAATTGAATGCGTTAGTGTAGTTTGAATAAAAGTTTTCATTGAACTCTTTAGAGTCAATTACTTCAACTCTTTCGTTTCCTTCATATAACGCACAAGTAATTATTGCGTTTTGAAAGAATTTTTTAGGGTTTTTAGAAAAGAAGAGGATTCCAGCATTATTAATTTTATTGTTAGTTAATAAATTTAGATTTTTTAGGATTACTTTTTTTTCAATATTTTTTGAAATGCTTGTTTTTGTTAAATATTCATTAAGTAATTGGTTATTAAAATCAATTTTTTCATTAAATTCAAAATTAATTTGTTTTTCAAAAGATAATTTGTTTTCTTTTTGAAAAAACTTTTTTACTTCATCTCGTTTTAGTTTTTGAGTAGATGCCCCCTCTCTTAAATAAAAAACCCCGTTTGCAGAGTAAGGCTTGTCTTTTCCCTCAGGAACACAAATTACTGCCAAGTTATTAATTTTTTCAACAGATATTGTTAAAGTCGGGTCAATGTTTCTTGCATAATCCAAAATAATCGCTTTTTTTGAGTTAGTTAAATCAAAACCACGTATTGAACCATCATCGCTTACACCCAAAATTATTTTTCCGCCAGAAGAGTTTACAAAAGCACACATTTCTTTTGACAAAGAATCGTTAATGTTTTGCTTAAATTCAATAGTATAACCTTCACCTAATTTGATTAAATCACTTAATTCTTTAAAATCCATGCAAAGCCCACTCTATTTTTTTTGTACTACTCTTCATTCAAAACCAAAAACTACTACTTACTGCCTATTTTTGTTGTTTTTAAATGCTTCTGAGGTGTTTTGCCGATTATAGGTAATTGTGTTCATTTCTTTGAAGGTCGTTTTAGTAACCTTTAAGTAACCTTATTTTCTTGCTTCTAAGGGGATTATTGTTGAAGATTCTTGTCACTGGTTCAGCTGGTTTTATTGGGTTTCATGTAAGTAAGGCCCTTCTTGACAGAGGAGATATAGTTGTTGGATTGGATTCTTTGAATAAGTATTATGATGTTTCTTTAAAGAAAGCAAGGAATAAAATCCTAAAATCTAATAAGAATTATGTTTTTTATAAAGCTAATATTGCTGATAAGGATAAATTGTTTTCTGTTATTGAGAAAGAAAAGCCTGATAGGATCCTTAATTTAGCTGCCCAAGCAGGAGTAAGGTATTCTTTAGAGAATCCTTTTATTTATGAGGAAAGCAATGTAAAGGGTTTTTTGAATATTCTTGAAGG
>JBAZKP010000005.1:0-61551 GCA_041650735.1 archaeon
AACAAATTTTTCTTTGATGCTTCATCAAGAATAGAAACGGATGTATAATTTGCTTCCCATGTTGTTGCTTTAGAATCAATCTCATCCAACTCAGACTCCAATTCAACAGAAATATTATTAGCAACTAATAAATCATTAATTTTATTTTCAAGTTGAACAACTTTTGATTCCTGGGCAGATAAAACATTTGCGCTAAGGCTTTTAGAAAAACCCTTATAACCCTCAAGAACCTTTCTTTCTTTTTTTAATTCACTTCTTAAATTAACAAGTTTTCCAACAACAGAATCATCTTGAACAAAAACACCATTACTTGTTGAAACAATATTTTTATTTGAAACAGAAGAAACGCTACTTGAAGAAGAATCCGAAACACCAGAAGAACCAGAAACACTATTTTGAGTACTAGAAGAACTAGTATTACTTTGATTACCAGAAGAATCTACACTAACAGAAGAACCAGAAATAACCACTGTTGGCTTTGAAGATGGTCCAACAATTTCTGTCACAGTTGAACCAGAATCCCTACTCGGCAAAACAATAGGCCTACCAGAAACCACATTCTGAACATTACTAACAATACCAGAAAACCACTCACCAAAACAAGAAAAACCATCAGAACAAGAAAGAAAAACAAGATTATCAAAATCCTGCTCAGAAACACCACTACTAAAAACAGGTAAACTAATTAAAACTAAGAATAAAAGAACAAAACAAAAAAACTTCCCAACCATAAATAATAAAGCTCCTGTTAGAGTATTTATACTTTTCTCCAATCATAAATTTAACTAAATTACGTTAATAAGAGTACTATTCAAATTTTTAATTTTTTAAAAAAAATAAAAAGGGTTCTGGCTGAAGGCTCTTTCCCCGACCAAGCAAATGCGAAGCATTTGCGAGGCATCGCAAAATCAAGGATTTTGCAACGGGGCTTTTTTGCAACAGCAAAAAAGGGCTCTGGCAAAGGAGGAGGTCACTTGAGTAATTATTATTCAGGAATTATTTTCCAATCATGCTTGGGGTTGGGGTTGGGCGCATGAATAAGACTTTTTTTCCTGAACGGATGTTTTTCAAGTGACCTTCTCGTGCTAGGTTGTTTAAACGCTGTGATGCAGCGTTTGATTTCTTATAGGCAAGTCTAATTTGAACATCTTGAGCAGAAACCATTCCAATTTCATCAATTAATTGCATGATGTGTTGGTCTGGTTCTGACAAGACTCGTTCCTCTTTGTGATTGGGGTTAGAGGAGGTTTTAAGTAATATTTCTTCAATCTTAGCGAATTTTTGTTCTAACCTTGCAAGGATTTGATTTGTTTGTTCTCTCTCTTTTGTTAGTTTGAATAACAAGGCTGCTAAGAAAGCTGGATTTGATGACTCTTTCATGACTTCCTGCATATCAACGCTCAAATCATTGAACTCTGGAGAAATACGCTTTACCGCGTTAAGGTCAGACAACAATTTGTTTGCGTCATACGAAGAATCATGATTAGTCATGCACTATCATGATAGTATCATGATATATATAAACCTTTTTGATAAAGAAATAGTAACTACTTAAAAACAAAAACCTTGAAATCCAAACCATAAAAATCAACAACTTCTATATCAAAGTAATTGCTAATCAAATAAAAAAATCCAAAGGGAAAGAATAAAATGAACAAAAGTAGTGTTACACAAATATGAATGTTACACAAATGTTTATATATTGTTTTGTGTAACACAATGGTATGGTTTACTTAGCAGAATCAAAAAGAGGCCAAAAAACTTACTATTACCTTGTTGAGGCAATTACTTTGCCTAATAAAAGCAGAAAACAATTCAGGAAATATATCGGAACAGCCAAACCATCTGATGAAAAACTTGAAAGGCTATTCGCATCATTCAAAACACAAGTAGAAGAACAAAGAAAAAACATTTTCGGACACCATTATCTCACTAACATAGAGATAAATAAAATTAATGAAATAAACTCTGGTTTTTTGTCAAGATTTAGCAAATTAAACCCTACTGAAAAAGAACAATTTTGGCACAACTTTGTAAACGCCTTTGTTTACAACTCAAACTCAATTGAAGGATCAACCCTAACAGCCAGAGAAGTAGCTCTCATATTAGAGGAAAATATCTCGCCAAATAAAGACTTGGAAGATGTTCTCGAAGCAAAAAATGCAGGAAAAGTATTAGAATATGTAAAAGAATCAAAAGAAGACCTTTCAGATTCATTACTACACAAACTTCACGAAATGTATTTTAAAGATACAAAACCGTACATCGCAGGGCACTATAAAACAAAAGACAACTTCGTTAAAGGAGCAACATTCCAAACAACACCCGCAATTTACGTCATACCTGATATGAAAAATTATTTTGAAGAATACAAAAAACTCAAGGCAAAACTTCACCCCTTAGAATTAGCAGCCTGGGCACACTGGCGAATTGAAAAAATCCACCCCTTCCAAGACGGAAACGGAAGAATAGGCAGAATAATAATGAACCACCTGCTAAACAAAAACGGCTACCAAATGATTGACATCAAAACTAAAGAAAAAGCAAAATACTTTAACACCCTAAGAAAATGCGATAAAGAAAACTCAGCACATGCCCTATCAAAACTATTAGTCAAACGCTTTGAAAAACAATACAAAAACTCACTCAAACCAACAGCATAAAAAACCATTAAAAATAAGATTAAATAATTAAATATTCCTTAACAAAGGAGTTGTAAAATAATTAAGTAAAGTTTCAACAATAAATCAACAAGTTCTATTTTCCCACTTCAAAGTAGGAAAACTTGATCCTTCGCAAATATCCCAAACATTAACAAAATCCCAAGTAGATGCACCAGTATATACCCCATGAGTGGAATTATAGAAAGCACTTGCTCCCCCCTCTTCAAGAGTACCATAATTATAAGTTCCTGTAAAAAGATAATAACTATTTGTTATCGTGGGCGCGGACCCACTCGTAGGCACAAGTCCACTTGTATTATTTCCGCTCATGCTTCCAGTAGTGAAACAATTTAGCATAGTTAAACCAGTTGTAGGATGCCCGCTTATTCCTCCAACATAACCCTGATAGCCGGCGCTTTCATTTCCTGTTGAATAACTATTGGAAACCGTTACAGCAACCCCTGCCCCCCTGTACCCAATAATACCTCCGGCACCTTCCCTTCCTGCACCAATATTTCCAGTAGAATAACAATTAGTAATTGTGCCCCCTTCCATATAACCTACTATTCCTCCAACACCCCAATCAGTACTATAAATATTGCCTTTTGAATAACTTTCTTCTACTGTTCCTCCAACCATATGCCCGACTATCCCACCCATTCCAGCACCCCAAGAAAAAGCAACACCTGTAGAAATATTTACATCACTATAACACTTAGAAATTGTAGAGTTGTTTGAATCACCAACCAAAGGAGCCGCATAAGAACTCATAAAAGCCCCTTTGAAAATTCCCACTTTTAAAATTGACGCACCGTAAGTGTAACCAAAAAGCCCCACCCCTCCTAAAGAAGGTCTATTAATATAAATCTCACTGACAACATAATAGTTTCCATCCAGAGTTCCAGTAAATTTATTTGCAACATCTCCAACAGGTAAAAACCCTGAACCACCATTATACAAATACCCTCCAGCAACTTGAGTATCATCGTAACAATTAACATCATTCATTAAAACATAATCACCATCTAAATTAAGATTCATGTCTTGTAATTGCAAACAATTATTTATCTGATAAGCATTAGCATCAACAGACAAACCAAACACACTAGAAGCAACACCACTATTACCCCACTCATCAACACAATTAACATCCCAAGAAAAATTATTCAAATCATCCAAACGAAAAGAAACACTATTCAAACCCACAACAGGAACAATACCATTAACATCAACACTATTGATTAACAAACTACAATCATTAACACTAGACTCATCCCAAACATTAAAATCAAAAACCACAACAGAACCACTAGACCAAAAATTATTATCCTCAGGAGACAACAAAAAAACCAAAGGAACCACACCCTCCCCACCAGGCAAAGGCTCAACAACAACACTCTCACTAGTCGCCACCGCATCAGGAACACAATCAACAGAAACAGAAACAGGAAATTGTTTCTCCAAACCATACTCAGACTCAGCAAAAACAATAACCTCACAAGTCTTAGTTTGACCCTCAAAACCAGTACAATCACAACCAGAATTAACATCAATCAAAGAAAAAGTCTTAGACTCACCCTGAGACAAAGAAACATCAGAATAATTCGAATCAACACCACCCACACTAATACCCGTAATAATCAACAAACCACCAGAATTATTTGAAAAAGAAACCAAACCATCCCCACCACCATCAACAACAGCCTCACTAATACTAATTGCACCAGAAGACTGAGCAATCCTAGAAGAAACAGAACCAATATTAGAAAAAGAATCAAAACTAGAAGAAACCAAACCAACAACAACCAAAGACAAAACAACAATAACCCCAACAATAACCAAATACTCAATAGTACCCTGCGCAATCGGTTTTTCATCAAAAAAACTATTACTTAAAAACGCTGGTTTCATAAAAACTACTCACTGAAATAAGACTTCAAACAATATAAATATTCCTTCACAAAAAACATTTGAAACATATCCTTATTGTTTAAACGCGAAAGGAAATTCTTTTGCCTCTAATCCAAGGTGCTTAACTAATTGTCTGAATTCATCATAATATTCTTTTTTGTGAATTATTGGCAGAACCAAATTTTTTACTTTACCATCTTCCTCATAATGAATTTCAATAGTTATTTCTCTTATCATTCCAAAAAAAGACCTGCATTCCTCAATTTTTTCAGGAAAAGCTTTTTCCATCATGTGCCAGCCGAGAACAACACTAACTATTTTTTTATAAGGAATCTTTTTTTCAACTTCCCTAAATAATAAGTTAGTGGAAAAATAACTCATTTCATCCTGCCTAAAAATTACTTTAGTCCTGTAATGCATCCAAAAAGCATAAACCATTAAATATCCGCTAGGAAGAAGAAGGAGACAAAATCCTATCCAAATCGCAAAATTTGCCCCATCAATAGTGCCGCTTGCAAAACTAGTAATAGCAAAAATCAGTAAAAGAAAATCAATCAAAATAAGAATTAATCCGGGGAGAGCTGAAAAAAACAAAAGAGCCCAAACCCCTTCTTTCAAAAAATCAGTTTTGTAAACTCTTTGGAAACCCATTCTTAATCAACAAGATAAGGGTTCTGAATAATATAAACATTCTTTTAAAAAAAAGAGAGGGAGAGCAAGGGTTAGCCTTGCTCTGCTTTACTTTATTTCAAATAATAAATTACGTTCTTGAATACACCAGGAGTCATGCCTGGATCATAATTAAAGTATATTACATCCCCCATTGGGAAATGTTTTTTCTCTAATATTCCTGGATATGTTTTTGGTGTATTTTCAGCTTTGATGTAAGCTATAGTTCTTGCTCCCTCATCAGCCTGAACAGCCAAAGTTCTCATAGCTTTAGGAGCTTCACCCATTGGTGGAGCTACTTCAATTCCCTGCATTATTGGGTGATCAAAGTCTTGTTGCCATACTCTGCCAACAACACTTTCTTCTCTACCCTCAGCGCATGTAGGAACACCATCGTGACCTGCAACACAATCAGCAGGAATTATTTTTCCGAATGTAGCTTTCCAGCCAACAACATCAGCTGCAGTGTAACCCTGGAAACCAACGCTCTGGTAAATACCTGAGTTCATTACAACAATTAATTTACCGCCCTTAGCAACATACTTTTGTATTGCATCACCAAGTGCTACAGTAACACTCTTATCAGCAGAATTACTCTGATCAAGGATTACTATACTATACTGGAACAATTCTTCGGAAGAAGCGTTACCGAAAGAATCAGCCGCTCTTGTCCTATAAGTTAAAAAATACGCCAAGTTATCTAAAACAACTCTTTCACCAAGGCTTGGTTCCCCAATGAACAATACTTGTACTCTTGCGCTTCCCTTCGGAAGGTAAGGCACATCAATTAATCCAAAATAATTCAAAGAAGCAACTCCAATGATTACTAATAGAATCAAAGGAATTAATCCTTCCAGATTAAATCTCTTAACAGCCGCGCCCAATGCTGGTCCAGCGCCCGCTGCTTCTTCTCCTTCATACATCTCCAACACCCTCTCCTTTTTCACTAAACCAAATTAATTGGTTAATATAATATTGTTTTTCACTGTTTTTAATGGTTTCTGTTTACCACCAAACAGGAAAATTAATGCGTTTTGTCATTAATAAACTTAACTCCAAGTTCAATCCAACAAACTTATTTTTTTCTTTAACAAAAATCATCTTCCAAGCATTCCATAATACATATTTTTCAAATAATAAAAATAATTATTGTCTTCGTAAAACCATTCGGGAGGATAAGCATAATATGCAACTCTTTCTGCGCCCCCAGCACCAATATTAGAAGTAGCAATCAGAGGAATACTTTTCCCTATAGTATTTTCCTTGCCAACAATATTTCCGCCGAAATTCAAGTACAAAACAATATTACTATTTGCAGAGTTAGATATTTGTTTTACAATTGCAAAATCTCTTTCCTTATTTATTTTGAAATTAAGTATAGAAGCAGTGCCGAAAATCAACGGATGATTCCCTGTTGGCTCAGATTCAATTGTTCCTGCAGTAAAAAAATTTGCATTACACTCAACTTCCTTGCAATAAGTATCAATATACCTTAATCCTAAGAATTCATCAAAACTAATTACATTATAAGCTTCATCAGTTTCCTTAACCCTAATCCACGGATTATTAATCAAAGTTTGCCCAGTATTAGAATCAGTTAATTGTTTTACCTCTCCCTCAGGTCTTTCAACTCCTGAATCTCCAACCCAAACTAAACGCCCACCGAACTTAATTACATAATCTTGAAACATTTCCATTTGTTCAACTGAAAGCATTCTTGCCTGTTCAACAATAACAAGCTTGTATTTCTTCAAAGTCCCTAAAGAAATTCTCTCAACATGCTGCAAATCAACAGCATTTGCTCCAACAAAACGAGGATCCTGCAAATAAGTTTTTAATTTCTCAGGAGTACCAAGACCAGAGTCCCCATGGACAATTAATACACGCGGACCACCAACAATAAAATCATAAGCATCACACCAATAAGGAGAAACACTTTTACAAGCAACAATTCCTGACCAAGTTAAAAGAAAAAGAACAACAAAAGCAAGTAAAATTACTCCGACAATTTTTACAATCAAATCAACCTGTTCTTTCTCAAACATAAAACCACTAAAAACAATTTTTTACCCCATCACACGATTTATAAACATTCAAGTTACTAAGTAATAATAATTAAGGATATATAAAAATGGTGGTTTTAATGGTTAAATTCATCAAAAACAAGCCTTCTGAAGCAGGAGGAGGACCAAGCTCAGCAATAGGAATAATGAGATTCTTTGATGCTGACTCAAAAAGCCCTAAACTAAACCCCTACTTTGTTGTAGGAGCAATAGCTATATTCATTATACTAATATTATTACTAAAGTTCTTGGGAAAGTGAAAAAAATAATTTTTTTTTATTTCTTGAAGATTAAATCAAAATTTTCTTCAAAAATAGCCCGCGGATTCTTTGCAACTGATAAAAGAATATTACTTTCTTTTTTTCTGATTGATCGTAAAAAAGGATGATCAGAACCATAAACTACTTTTGATTCACCAACAAAAGAAAGCGCACTTTTTAATCTCGCACTAATCTCTTTGTTTGAACCCATAAAAGTATTAGCCCCATTTACTCCCATAAACCAATCAATTTTAGGACTTGAATACCCGCTGGTTTCAAGAAAAGCATTTTTAGAACTCCTAACAAATTCAAGTATCCTTTTATCAAAAGCACCAAAATGAGCAAAAACAATTTTCATATTATGAAACTTGCTAAGATCGTGGAGCAAATCATTTACAAAACCAGGACTATATTTGTTATCCGGAACAACATGAAGCATCAACACTGAGCCAACTTTATCAATCTCACGCAAAACTTCTCCCCTAAAAGCAGCATCCTCTTTAAGCCGCACATCTCGCGAAGGATATAATTTAACAGCCCTAAACTTCCCCAAAAGCTGCTTCAAGTCTTGTATTGAATAAACCCGGGAATCAAAAAAAACCATAGGAATAATATTTTTGCTTTTCATGGACAACGCTCTTTTGTTAAACCTGTCATATCGCCTCCGCAAACTTGATTTTGCTAAGTGCTCAACAACATTTCCTGGTTCGGGTGCGGCAAGTACAACAGCTTTCCTAGTACCCTTTATTTTTCTACTCAACCACAAAGATAATTTGTTATTAGGGCCTCTTATTTGGATAAAATCCCTGACAGTAGCTTTCAACCCTTTTGATGAAGGACTTTTATATGACAAAACACCAGTACCCAAGTGAAAATGAGCATCATTCTTTTTCATAACAACTTTTGGATTCATTACAAATTCCTCCCACAATAACCAGTAATATCTTTGAACTCTGAAAAAGAAATCTTGCCTGAAAGAGGAGGAATCTTTAATTCATTTAATGCAATTTCCCTATCAATTATTTTCCAGCGAACCCGCTCATAAAAATAATCTCTTGCAGCATCAAGATTACTAAAAATTACTCCAACATCAAAACCTTTTTGCTGTAAAACCCTTAAAACCGCTCCAGGCAACAAACAATCCGTGTCACACCCTCCGCAATCAGGGTTTTGCCAAGGAATATTTTCTTTCTTTATTAATTCCGCATTCATTTTCTTATTTAATCCAAAAGCAATACCTCCACGCAGCACAGTGAACAAAGGTTTTTCCCAAAAAATCGAATATCTATTAAGGCTAGAGCTCCATGCAGGAGTATCTCCGCCAGTAAAAAGAATTTTTTCACCAAAACTATCAAGAATTTTTTTATAAGCAAAATCAATTATTGTATTACATTTTTTTCCACAAGGAATAATTCCATTGACTGAAAGAAGAGTAAAATAATTTTTTACTGAATTCCCATCAAGGGCTTTTTCACCAGATATGTCAACCCAAACATGATTTTTTTTGAGCCCCTCAAATTCAATTACCCTTTGTATATTATTTTTTACAAAATTCCCTTTAAAGCCATGATCAAGAGTAAAACAGCTCAACTCAATACCTTTTTCCTTGCATTTTAAGTTAAGCTTGTGCAAAACAACAGTGCTATCCAATCCTCCGGAGTAAGCAAAAACAATTCTTTTTGTCTTACCCAAAAAATCCTCAAAATCTTTTTTAAAAATTGTTCTCTTAGAAAAATATTCTTTATAATGTGGATCAGAAACAAGCTTTTCACAATTTTCACAAAAATCTTTACCTGTAGAAATAGGAAGAACACAATTCTTACAAATCATAAAAAATATAACCTGCTAAAATATTATTAATCATTGTTTCTTCTAAATTAAACAACACGCAGGGCAAAACAAGCGTCAATCTAAAACACGTGCCATCATTATCTCGTCAAAAAACTTTCCCTCTCTCTGTAACCCTTCCTTCTTTACACCTTCCTTCACAAAACCCATTTTTTCATAAAGCTTTATTGCAGGCGAATTATCCTCAAAAACAGTTAATTCCAAACGCTTTAACCCCCTCTTTTTAGACTCAAAAAGAATTTCTTCTAAAAGCAAAGAACCAACTCCTTTTCTTCGGTCCTGCTTGCCAACAAAAACAACAAATTCAGCACAATGAGACTTTTTTGATTTACCAAAACATAATCTTGCAGCCCCCAACGCTTTTTCGCCTTCAAGCGCAACTATGGAAAAAACATCAGGGTTAACTAATTTTGATTCCGCTTCTTTTAAAGACAAATCAGCTTTTATCGCAGTATTAGACAAAACATCGCTGCTGACCCATAAATCTCTTACCTGCCGCAAAAATTTTGTAGAAAAAGGCACTATTATGACCATATACAAATAAACCTCTTTATTCGTTAGTACCTAAAAGAGCTAAAGGTTTAAATAGCATTAAGCACATATTAATCAAGGTGAGAACGATGAATTATCCTAAAAAAGATTCATGGAAGCTAACCGCGAAACAAGTTTTCAGACAAGGTTGTTTGATTAACGGCGACGGTCCTGGATAGTCTGAATTCGATTCAATAAATAAATAAACAAAGCAGCGATTGTGTTTCCGATGGATGACTCCTTATTCGAAAAGGTGTATGAGAGACCAATAACTGTGCAATTGGATTTAACCAATGGCTGTAACCTTGATTGTTTCTATTGTTATAACAAGCAAAATACAATCAAGGGCAAGGAGTTATCGGACAAAGAATATAAAAAAGTTGTTTTGAAAATCATTAAACAACTTAATCCTATAAGTATAACTTTTTCTGGCGGGGAACCGCTTACTCGCCCAAAACTTCTTTTTAAGTTAGCAAAAATGTTTAGTGATAATGACATTGAGATATTCCTTAACACTAATGGTCTGTTAATAACAGATGAAATTGCTAAAAACATAAATTCAGTAAAATTTGAACTTGTCAGCATAAATATTGACAGCCTGAAAAAACAGGACGACATAAGAAATGGAAAAAATTTGATAAAGAAAACAATCAAATCTCTAGAGACCCTTTCAAAGCATTACCCACAAAACAGAATTTCTATTTCGTGCGTAGTAAGCAAAATGAATTACAAAGATCTTTTGCCTATTGCTGAATTTGTAAAGAAAAATGGTTACCGTAACATACATTTACTTGATATGATTCCTTGTGATGAGTCAGCTAAAAAATTAATGCTCAACAAAGAAGAGTGGGAATACTTTTATAAAAAATACATGGAAATTGAAGCAATGAATATTAAAATAACTCCAAATCACGCTTTGCTTTTCCTATCAGGAATGGAAAAACAACTCCGTGCACCTTTCTGCATGGGAGGAAAATTCAAGATGGTTATTACAGCAAACGGAAAAATTGTGCCATGCAATTACTTCAAAAAAGAGGAGTATATTTGCGGAGATACTATAAAAGATAATTTGCTTGATGTATGGCAAAATGCTCCTATAATGAAAAAATTCCGTTACTTTGAACCTGTTGAAAAAAAATGCCAACAATGCACAATGAAGCGTTTATGCAAAGGCGGATGCAGAGCACTTTCCGATCATTTGCTCGGCGACCCGTTCAAAGCGGATCCTTACTGCACGGTGTATGGTTTAAAATGAAAAACAGCGGACTACAAATCCTGGAAATTGAACTCACAACTCGGTGCAACCTCAATTGTAAACACTGTTATGTAAATAAAAAAAATCAAATTGATTTACCCAACAGCAAAATAATTTCATTAATTAAAGAAGCAAAAAAACTCAATGTTTACAGAATTGTATTTACTGGGGGCGAACCCTTATTGTGCAAAAAATTATTTGCTTATGCTTCACTTGCAAAAAAACTCAAAATAAATCAAGTCATGATGATGACAAACGGACTACTAATAACAGAAGAGAACATAAGAAATCTAAAAGTATTTGACTTGATACAATTAAGTTTTGATTCCCTTCCGGGAAAAACTCCCCGCTTTCGTGTGGATTATACTAAGGATTTAGAAAAAAAAATCGCCCTCCTAAAAAAGCATCATATCCAAATAAGCTTACAGGCAACAATACACAAATCTCTTCTACCAGAAATTAAGAATATAGCTAAATTTGCAGAAAAAACAAAAATAAAAATCGGGTTTAACCGCCTCAGTGCTGTCGGGAACGCAACTAAGCTTCAAAATGAACTTTTACAGCCAAAGGAACTCCGCAAGGCACTAACAAAGATTTCTAAGTTAAAGCAAACAAACCATTTTATTGGATGTTCTGATCCACTTCTATTCCTTGTTGACAATAATAAAATGGAGCTATTCAAAAGCCAACCAAAAAGAACAATCCTAGGGGGATGCATTGCAGGAGTAAGCACTCTTTATATTGCGGCAAACCAAGACATTTATATCTGCCCATTTGTTAGGAAAAAGATTGACAGCATAAAAAATAAAAAAATGAGTATTGTCTGGGAAAAAAACAAAGTGTTGGAAAAGTTACGTGAACGTGATTACTCAGGAAAATGTGGAAAGTGTGAATACAAATCTTATTGCGGCGGATGCAGAGCCAGTTCGCTAACAAATGAAAATACATTGTTAGGCTCGGATAAAAATTGCTTTAAAACTGACTAATTTAAGGAATTCTTATTTGCATTTTTATTTTTGCTTTATTTAATTCAACTTCTTTTGATTCCACTACATCGCATTTTGCAAAAGTCAATTCAACTGCCTGCACTGATTTTTTAACTTCGTCGAAAAATTCCAAAAGACTTTCTTTAATTAAGTCATCCGAGGTTTCGACAGTAAGAACAACTTTATCTTTTATTGTTAGATTCATTTCTTTTCTATAATCATTTACTTTTCTAATAAATTCCCTTGAAGTCCCTTCCCGTAAAAGCTCAGGAGTAATTTTGGTATCAAGAACAACATTAAAGCTATCAGTTAAATTCACTGAATCAGAAACAACTTTCCCAAATTCTATTCCCTTCACGTTCAATTCTTCTTTAATTATTTCTACAAATTCCCTTGAAAGCTCTATAGACTTCCCTGAAAGAGTTAGTTTCATTAGCGCCTGCCTTATTGGGATATTTGCTTTCTTTCGCTCATCAAGCGCTTTACTACAAATATTTCTCACAAGTTTCATATTTGTCTCAATCTCTGAATTAATTAGTTTTTCATTCGCTTCTGGCCACGCTTCAAGGTGCACAGATTCCCCCATGCCGTTACATGATTTTTTCAATGACTGGTATATTTCCTCAGAAAGGAAAGGGGTAACAGGAGCCATTATTTTTGATAAATTATCCATTGTATAAGCCAGAGTATTCATTGCTTCTTTACGGTCTTTAGCAATTTCCCTCTTGAATCTATCTCTGCTTCTCCTAATAAACCATGTGGAGAGTTCATCAACAAAATCAACTATTTCTGCACAAAAAGTAATGGTATCATAATCATCCAAATACTTTGTTGAATTTTTAACTAATTCATTTACCCTGCTTATTATCCATTTATCTAAAACGTTTTTCGATGAATAATCTTTTGAATCAACATCTGTTGCGGCAAATAAATCATAAAAGTTTTTTACATTAACAAGAATCATTATTACTTTCCGGTACATCTCCTTAACATTATCCTCAAGAAAATTCAGATCCTCGGCTCGCATTAATGGGGAAGACATTAAATAAAATCTCAATGCATCAGCCCCGTATACTTTGAATAATGTATCAGGATCTGGAAAGTTTCCTTTTGACTTAGACATTTTTGAGCCATCAGAAGCAAGTACAACCCCTGAAACAACCACATTCTTAAAAGGGATTTTATCAAATAGTAAAACCGAAATTACATGCATATAATAGAACCACGCACGAACCTGCCCAACATATTCTGAAACAAAATCTGAAGGAAAATTTTCTTTAAACCAATCCTTATTCTCAAAAGGATAATGTTTTGCTGCATAAGGCATGCTTCCTGATTCAAACCAGCAATCAAAAACTTCTGGAATTCTAGTCATCTTTTCCCCACAGGAGCACTTCAAATGTATTTCATCAACTAGGTGTTTATGTAAATCAATTTCCTCTGGAAGATTCTCAACAGCATTTTTCCTTAATTCCTCAACGCTCCCAATAACTTTTACTTTCCTGCATTTAGAACATTTCCATACAGGGATTGAGGTTGCCCAAAATCTGTTCCTTGATATGCTCCAATCAGGGGCTGTTTCCAAAATATAGTTGAATCTACCTTCCTTGATGTGCGCAGGATACCAGTTAAGATCGGCTGCACGTTCTATAAGCTTTGACTTCACTTTTGTTATATCAACAAACCAGGAATCGACTGCATTGTAAATCAAAGGAGTATCGCAACGGTAACAAAACGGGTATGAATGAGAATAATCTTTCACCTCAATTAATATCCCTCTATCCTGTAAATCGCCAATAACCTCGCTATCAAGTTTCTTGAACCATTTTCCTTTCCAATTCTCCGGACCAAGAATTAATTTTCCATCATTACCAATATGCTGAATAACCGGCATATCATATTTCTTTATCATTTTGTAATCAAATTCACCGTAAATAGCCATGTGAACAATACCTGTTCCTTCCTCGGAAGTTACATCTTTGCCCCCATCAATAACATAAAAACCTTTTTTTTCATCTGTCGGAAGATTATACAAGGGTTCATAATCCAACCCCACAATTTTTTTCCCTTTAAACTCTTCAATCAATTCATAATGTTTGAAAAACTTTTCCACAAGAGATTTTGCCAAAATAAATTTTTTTCCAAACACATCGATTTTTGCATAATCCATTTCTGAATTAACTGCCAAAGCAACATTCCCTATTAGAGTCCAAGGAGTTGTGGTCCAGGCAAGTAAATACTCATCTTTCCCTTTTACTTTAAACGCAACAGTCACTGTTTTTTCATTAACATCCCTATAACTATTATCCATTGCTATCTCTGAATTCGCAAGAGGAGTTTGACAATGAGGACAATAAAGAAGAATCTTTTTTCCTTCATAAATAAATTTATTATCATAAAGGGTTTTGAAAATATTCCAAACTGATTCCATGTAAGTGTTATCCATTGTTTTGTAAGAATTATCAAACTCAATCCACTTACCCATTTTTCTAACGGTTTTTTTCCATTCGCTCGCAAAGTATAATACCTTTGATCTGCAGAACTCATTGAACTTTGCAACACCCATTACTTCAATTTCTTTTTTATCTTTTATCCCCAACTCTTTTTCAGCAATACTTTCAACAGGCAAACCGTGGCAATCCCACCCCCACCTTCTTTCAACCCTATACCCCTTCATTGTCCAATACCTCGGGAAAACATCTTTACTTGTCAACCCGAGTATGTGACCGTAATGCGGGAGCCCTGTTGCAAAAGGAGGACCATCATAGAAAACGAATTGCTTATCTGAAGGCCTCTCTTCTACTGATTTCTCAAATATTTTGTTCTGCTCCCAGAATTGGGTAATTTTTTCTTCAACTTCAAACCTTGACATAATAATCACAAAACGGGAGTGGGCAGTAAGGGATTCGAACCCTTGACCCCTAGTGTATAAGACTAATGCTCTAACCAGCTGAGCTAACCGCCCCTAACTACCCCCATTAACTAAACAAAAAATTGGAAATGAATCTTTAAAAACTTGGCTTTTCAGGCTAACTAAATCAAAATCAGAATTGAATGGGTTGTATGGCCAACCACCTTTCGCCCAAAAAACTTGTTACCATAAATCAACACTTCAATAAAATAAACGCATTTAAAAGAATTTAAAAAGGAATCCAATCAGTTTCTTTTCTTTAATTCTTTAACAATTGTTTTTGCTTCATCTTTTAGAGCAAAACCAAAACTCAATCCTATTACAATGCTTAATGAAAGAATAAATCCCGCAAATGCAATTAGGAATGCTGCTTCAAGCATACCCGTAGGCAAACCAATAATTCTGATAGCCATTACAACCGCAATGTAAACAATTGTTAATTCAACAATCAAACCAGCTATCTTTTTTGCAGAGTTTTTTGATAACTCAATTACATTCCTAATGTATCGTGCAATAATTAATCCTGCTATTAAAACAACCAGAGCGGCTAAACACAATAAAGCAAAATTAATCCAAAAACCAAGGACCTCATTTATTGTGGAGAGCTGTACTAACTCAACTGCCTGCTTCAAGAAAACAAAAAAAATGTACCACTTAACAATACTGCCTGATAACTCAGAAATTTTTTTATTCCAAATAGAGCCAACAAGGCGCTGTTCGGACATAAAATCATCAAAGTGAGCCATTTTAAGCAAGTGAATAACTAATTGCTTAAGCAACCAACCAACAAAATAACCCACAATAATAAATATTATTGCAGCAAAAATACTTGGAAGAGCAGAAATTAAGGAAGAATTAAGCTGTGCTAAAGCCGAAGAAAAAGCATTAATTGTATCAGAAATAAAGTCAACCATCATTATCATTTCAAACCCAAATTATTTAAAACAAATCGTTTACAGAAAAAATCATGATTTTAATGAAGAACTAATTATTTCCTTTACCCTAGCAACTGCTTCAAGCAAAACATCATTTACAACAACAAAATCAAATTTACCCTCAAGAACCAGCTCTTGCTCCGCAGTAGTAAGCCTTTTTTCAATTATTTCTTTTGAATCCAAAGCTCTTTTTTCAAGCCTTTCCCTTAGCTCCTGTAAAGAAGGGGTTTTGACAAAAATAGTTATCGCAGAAGAAAATTTTTTCTTAATTGTTAACGCCCCTTGGACATCAACCACAAACAAAACATTTTTACCAGAAGCAATTATTTTCTCAACATCAGAACGCAAAGAACCATAATAATTCCCATAAACAATTGCATGCTCAAGCAATTTATCATCCTTAATAAATTGCTCAAATTTTTTTCTCGAAACAAAATTAGAGTCAATTCCATCCTTTTCACCCTCCCGCATGCCTCTTGTGGTATAAGTAATTATACGCTGAAAAGAATCCATTTCCTTCAAAATTACCTGAGCAAGAGTTGTTTTACCCGCACCAGAAGGGCCGGTAAAAACAAAAACTTTTCCAGACATTTTAAAAAGTGTCCTAGAATTTGTGCCCTTTGTTTTTTTATTTTGCATGACAATAATTAAACAGATAGTGAATAAAAACCTACTCGATTGCCAAAGATTCTATTACTTATTTGGATTCTTCCATTAATTTTAATATAGCGCTTGAACTCTGAATTTTTTTCCCAAGCCCATCAACAATTTTAATTCCTAATTTTTTGCATATAGCTGATTCAGGTACCTCGCCATCAAACCTATCCCCGCCTTTAGCAAAAATATCTGGTTTTAAGAACTCTAAACTTTTGCAAACAGATTTATCTTCATCAATGCTCAAAAAAACTTCATCAACACAGCCAAGCGCTTTAACAATTATCATTCTTTCCTGTTCATCCATATAACTTTTACCTTTTTTCAAAACAGCTTGTTTATCATTATTAACAATAACAATTAATTTTGTCCCCAATTTCTTTGCCAATTGCAAGCACTCAACATGTCCTTTATGCAGAGGATCAAAATAACCTGAAGAACAAACCACTATTTCTGCCACGCCACACACCTACAAAAAAATCATTTCAGTAATGAAAATAGATTATCAAAAGTACTTAATAAAGAAAAAGGTACAAAAGTGAGGGCTTTTCTCCCTCACTTTATTTTAAAATTACATTCCCATTCCTTCGCCCATTCCGCCAGGCATTCCTTGTGGAGGCATTTTTCCTTTTGAAGAACCAAGGATAATATCATCTATCCTCAAAATCATTTCTGCTACCTCACTCGCGGAATCAATTGCCTGTATCTTCACCTGCAAAGGTTCAAGGCACTTAGCATTCTTCATATCCTCTATTTTTCCTTTATAGACATTCACTCCGACATATTTTCCATCTTTCTTGGAATGAGCGCTTCTCAAATTAACTAGCGCATCAATAGGATCCATCCCAGCTGTTTCAGCTAAAGTTCTTGGAATTATTTCCAACGATTCAGCAAAACACTCAATTGCTAATTGCTCTCTTCCACCAACAGTCTTAGCGTATTCTCTTAGCCTCATAGCTACTTCTGCTTCGCACGAACCTGCGCCAACAAGCACTCTGCCTGTAGAAACTGCAGAAGAAACCGCGCCAATAGCATCAACTAATGCTCTCTCTGCTTCATCAACCACATGCTGTGTTCCGCCTCTGATTAAAATTGAAACACTCTTTGGATTCTTGCAAGCTTCAACGAAAACCATTGCATCCCCAGCAACTTTTTTCTCAAAAACTTTTCCGGCAAAACCCAAATCCTTTGAAGACAATTCTTTCATGCTTGTAACAACACTCGCACCTGTTGCTCTTGCTAAAGCATCCATATCAGATTTCTTTACTCTCCGCACAGCAATAATTCCTTCCTTTGCTAAAAAGTGTTGTGCTAAATCATCAATTCCTTTCTGAGTAATAACAACATTTGCACCAGCTTTCTTTACCGAAGCAACCATTCCCTTTAATTGTGATTCTTCTTGATCAATAAAAGCCTGTAATTGTTCAGGAGTATTAATCTCTATTTTTGCATCACTCTCAGGTTCCCTAACCTCTAAAGCTAAATCAAGCAAAGCAATTTTTGCATTAGAAATACTTCTAGGCATTCCTGTATGCACAATCTCCTTGTCAATAACAATACCTGAAACTAATTGAGTATCCTTTAATGAACCGCCATTCTTTTTCTCAAGCTTAATATTATCTTCATTAATAATCATTTTCGGCCCATCAACATCAACCACATTATTCACTGCCTCAAGAACAATATCAGCAAGCACTTCAGCTGACTCAGCAGCCTTACCCGTCATTGCAGTTAAAGCAATTGTCCTCAAAGTTTTTTTCTCATCAAACTTAACAGGATCAGCAGTATCCGCATAGAATTCTTTTGCCTTTTCCGCACCCATTCTATACCCATTAATAATTATACTAGGATGAATAGAATCATCTAAAAGTTTCTCTGCTTTTTCTAATAAAGTTCCTGCAAAAATAACTGCAGTTGTAGTACCATCACCCACCTCTTCATCCTGTGTCTTAGCAACATCCACCATCATTTTTCCAACCGGATGCTCAATAGCCATTTCAGTCAAAATAGTTGCACCATCATTCGAAATAGTTACATCACCCAAATCATCAACAATCATTTTATCCATACCCTTAGGACCAAGAGTAGATTTAACTGCCTGAGCAACAGCCCTCGCAATAAGAATATTCATTCTCTGAGCATCCCTACCCCTTGTTCTCTTAGTACCCTCACTCATAAAAGCATTTTGTTGTTCCTGTTCAGCCATAAAAAATCCCTCCGACTTCAAAACAAATTAGTCAAAAATAATCAGACTATAATAGAAAACTTACCTAAAAAAAGGAATAAAAAGGTTATGGAACGAGGTTACAGCAAAAATTAAACCCTTAGCAAAAGATTCTTGTTAACAAATCAACAAGTTCTATTCTCCCACTTCAAAGTAGGAAGACTTGTTCCCTCACAAATATCCCAAACATTAACAAAATCCCAAGCAGGAGAACCAGTGTAAACAGCATGACTAGAATTATAGAAAGCACTCGCTCCGCCTCCTTCAAGAGTACCTAAATTATAAGTCCCAGTAAAAAGACGATAACTATTTGTTACCGTGACTAACGATGAACCCGCCACAATTCCTCCAGAATTACTCCCACTCATAGTACCAGTAGTAAAACAATTTGTTATCGTTGAGGGCCCCCAAACACCAATCCCAACTATTCCTCCAGGATAACCTTGGTAACCTGCACTCACATTGCCTGTAGAATAACTGTTAGAAATTGTTGCATTAGTAACATTCGTGCAACCAACAACACCCCCAGTACCCTCTCTACCAGAACCAACAGTCCCTGTTGCATAACTATTATTAATTGTGCCCCCCTCCATATAACCTGTCAAACCACCAACGCATCCATTCTGGCAATACAAACTACCCCCAACGTAACTCTCAGTCATTGTTCCACCATACATCGAGCCAACTAAACCACCCAAATTGCTTCCCCAAACAAAAGCTCCGCAAGTAGAAATACTTACCTGACTATAACACCTTGAAATAGTTGTATCAGTAGCATGACCAATCAAAGGACCAAAATGCCCAGCGGAAATAAAATTTCCCCCAACTATGTTTACGTTAGAAATCAATGCCTCATTAGTGTAACCAAACAACCCTACTCCTTGTAAAGAGGACCTATTAATGTAAAGATTACTAATAGTATAATGATTTCCATCAAAGCTTCCAGTAAATTTATTTGTATCATTTCCAACAGGCAAAAATCCTGAACCGCCATTATACAAGTAGCCTCCTGAAACCTGAGTATCATCGTAACAATTAATATCATTCATAAGAACATAATCACAAACAAGACAAGAATTCATGTCCTGTAACTCAACACAATTACTAACAGGACTAAAATCTCTATGCGTTACCGTAACCAAGTAACCTTGAGTAGAAGAATCAGCTGATGTAACCGTGAAAGTAACAGGACTAGTGAAATCTTGTGCAACCCCACTCGCAGGACTAACTGAAATCCCAACAATAGTAATATTAGTTACAAGAGAAGACAAATCAGTTGTAGGCGAAACCGTCACCGAAATAGTATGATTCTCTTCATCAATAACATCAACTGAACCAGCACCAACTAAACTAAAATCAGTAATCATTTTTGCATTACACATACCAACAGGAGGATAAATTGTTCCACTTTCGCCATAAGTGAGAGGAGTTGCAGGTAACCATGTTGAACCACACCCATTAACACAATTATCTTCACTTTCATTACACCAAGGATCATTAAGCGAACAATGCTCTGGACTAGCAGGAACCATTCCTCCAAGAGAAATAATTGAAGAAGGCATTATTTCAGGACAAGGCATGGCAAAAGTTATGTTCCCTCCATCACCAGCAGTAGAATAAGAATCTCCTCCTATTGAATTAACATCAGTTAATCCAGTTACATTATCAAGGGCTATTGAACCAGCATCGCCCCCAACTCCGGAAGAATAATTTCCACTTTGACCATCTCCTCCATTAGAAATAATCGCACCAGAAACAGAAGAATCAGTAACAGTAATTGCACCAGAAGTACCACCAGCTCCCCCACTATCATAAGCAGTGCCTCCATTTCCCCCAATAGAATTAATTGAACCAGAAATAGTTGAATCAGTAATAGTGAGTATTCCAACAGCCCCACCTGCACCACCAGTCATAGACCCTATTCCTCCATTACCCCCAGATAAACTAATCGCACCAGAAACAATAGAATCACTAATAATAGTTGTACTAACAGCCCCGCCTGCACCACCAGTATCCCAACTACTAGCTCCGCCATTTCCACCAACAGAACTAATTGCACCAAGAACAGAGGAACTAGAAAGACTAATTGAACCAGAAACAGTACCCGTTCCACCATACATATCTCCATCTCTACCAGAATTCCCAGTTAAAGTCAATGAAGAAACAATTGAATCAACTATTGCTACATCACTTCCCCCATAAGAATAAACCCCACCATCAAAAATAATATTGTATAAACTAAAATCTCTTTGAGTTTCACTAACCCAAGTAGAACCACAACCATACACACAATCACTTTCACTAGTATTGCAATAAGGATCATTAAACTCACAATAACCTGAAGTTGCACTCGCATTAATATCTCCTGTTACAGTAAAATCTGCTCCATTAATTCTGATATTATTTGCATCAATAATCAAGCATTCTCCCCCAGAACCAATGTTTTGAGTCAAAACATAATAACCATCCTCTTCACTTAATGTTCCACAAGCGGAAAGACTAATGGAAACGGGGTCTAAATAAATAGTCAAAGATTTATTGTTATCCACAACAATTGATTCAGTACTAGAATCATACCCTTCCTTTGATAAAACACAAGAATAATTACCAGCATTAATATCCATTGTTACTGGAGAATCCTCTTCAATTAAATCATAAGCAGAACCCTCACAATCCATATTAAAATCAGTTAAAGGAAACTCATCAAGCGAATCCTTAATATCAAAAGTAATTCCATACAAAGAACTCTCAAACACCACTATGCCTGGGTCTTTAGGAATAACACTGCCCACACAATCAACAGAAACAGAAGTAGAAAAACTCTTATCCAACCCATTTATTGACTCTATATTAATTCTTATTTCACAAGTCCTTGTCTTACCTTCAAAACCAACACAAGAACAACCAGATTCAACCCCTTTTAAATTAAAAGTCTTTTTTTCTCCCTGAGCCACAAAAATATTATTATAATTAACATCAACACCCCCAACATTAATCCCAGTAACAAAAAAATTTTCCCCAGAATAATTAGAAAAAGTAATCAAACCATCCCCACTAACATCAACAACTGCTTCCGAAATACTAATCGAACCAGAAGAAGAAGCCAATTTTTGTGCAGAAACAGAAACTCCTTGAGCAGAATCAGTTTGAGTAGAAAACAAACCCACAACAACCAAAGACAAAACAACAATAACCCCAACAATAATTAAGTATTCTACTGTTCCTTGAGCGCGAGACATGACTTAATAATCACAAAGGAGTATTTAATTCTTTTTAGACAAAAAAATTTAAATGAAATATGTAAAAGAAAGACAAATCGCAAAAGGATGGAGTTCATACATCTGGCTCGTAAAAGACTCTAACAGAAAAGAATTTATTTTGAAGGAAGTTAGAGAGAAATCCCCTCGAAAAGACTTGGCTGAAAGAGAAGGAAAAATGCTTTTACTCGCAAACAAAGTTGGGATTGGACCAAAAGTAAGGGAAATTAATTTTGAAGAAAACTTTGTTATAATGGATTACATTAAAGGAAAAAAACTTGTTGACTGGATTTTAGGAAAAGAATTTGAAGAAGTCAACGCAGAACAATTATATTTTTTTATAAAAGAATTATACAAACAATTACTCGCACTTGACTCAATTAATTTAAGCCATAACCAATTACAAGTAGGAAAAAACATTTTAGTTGAAAAACGCCGGTCTGAAAAAGGAAAAGAAAATTATTTCCCAGTAATAATTGATTTTGAAAAAGCAACTATAAAAGAAAACAACCACACAAGAAACATAGGGCAAATAGAAAGCATGTTTTTTTATAACCCAAATGGAGCAATAGCAAAAAAAACAAAAGAAAAATTAAACTTAGTGTTGTAGAAAATGAAAATTAAAAAAAGAAATTCAAATTATAAAAAATCACAATTTGAATTTTCTCTCAATTTCCATTACAAGCAAATCGCATGCTGTTTTCATTGATTCCATTTGCTGGATGATTCTTTCTTTTTCAAGCTCTATTTCCCCAACAGCTTCGTATGGTTCAATTGCTTCTTTGAACATGCTTCTGTCAATGTATGGGTAAGTATAGGAATCCATTTTTTTTGATACTCTTTCAACAATGCTTCCCATCCAAACATTTAATCCTCTTTTCACAGGCCCTTTAATTGTTTTCCCGTCGCCAAGATATTTCCTTAATTTGTTTGTAATAGTTGCTTTAGGGAAAGGCATTTCCTCGCTTTCAAGTTTAAGTGAAACCGATTTTGATTTTATTTCAGAATCAATTTGATTTATTACAGTATCACATTCAGTCTTAATTGCATTAATTTTTTTCACTAATTGTTCGCGCTGTTTGTTTATCCCTTGAATATCCTCATAAGGGGCAACAGCTTCTTTTAACATTTCATAATTAACAAAAGTATAGGGTTGGGAATTCATTTTTTTTGCTATACGCTCCACCATTGAAGCAACCCATAAATTCATTTCATCCTTAACACTACCCTTAATTTGTTTTCCCTTGGAAACATTTTTTCTAACAAGTTTAGTAATAGTAGCTCTTGGGAAAGGCAGTTTATCATCACTAATTTCAATAGATTTTTCTTCACTTAAATCCTTACTCTCTTCAGTATTAGGACCTATTTGGGGAACAATATTTTCCTCTATTTCTTCAACTTCTTCCTCTTCTTCTTCCTCTTCCTTATCCTCTTCTTCTTCTTTTTCTTCAACGAATTTCTTATTATCCGGTGCCATAAAATCCGCCCCCCTAAAACCCAAAACTAGTATAAGTAAAATCCCTTTGAAAACACTTAAAAATGCATTGGCATGCTAAAAAAACAACATTTTTAAAAAAGATTCAAAAAAAGAAGCCTTATATTCAATAAAATAAAAGCCCTTTTTTTGGGTTTTTTCACTAAAAAAGGCTTTTACCCAAGAATTGAGGCAAACATTAAGGTTACACTCGCAAGAATCAGAACAGAAATTATCACTATTTGCGCAATATCTATTTTAGAAAAATTAGTAATCAAAAGAAAAGCCCCAATCATTAATATTGCTGCTCCAAGACCAAGCATTGCGTAAGAAAAAAACAAGGATTTTCCTCTGAACTTATGCACCTTCATTTGTTCAATATCTAATTCTGACTGAGCAAGCCTATTATTCAACGAATCCAAAGCAACTTTAACCAGTGAAACAGATTTCTGTGAATCCCCAATAACCTTATTTACTCTGCCCTCAAAATCCTTTGATTCCACCAAAACCTCTTCTTTCACATCCTTTAACTCCGCTCTCGCAATTTCCCCGGCTTTTAATTTTTCTTCCTCTTCAATCATTGATATATCGTGCTTTATTATTTCCTCAAAATCTTTTTTCTGTGCAAGAACCTCTTCTCTTACAAGATTATTTATCTCTTTTTTCAATAAAGTAAAAGTATCTGCTTCCGCAATCAACAACAAACGCTTTGCTTGGTCATCATTAACCCCAAGGTCATGAAGAGTCTGAACAATCTTATCACTCGGCTGGCCTTCCTGAACCATTTTCTGAATAATATCAATAATTGATTCCGTTTTAGCCATAAAACCACTTTAATATAACAACAAACTCCAAGTATATAAATTCTTATTCAATCAAAAAAATCAATTTCTCTCCACTATCTGCAGAACCTTTGAAGTCTTTTTCTCCATAGTACCTATTCGCAAAGTAAAGCCAATATTAACACTACCAGTTTTCAGTGGAGTCAGAGTAGCAGGAATGGATTTGCATTCAGAAACCTTTAACGAAATTGACCTATCAAAAAAGTTTTCCCTAAAAGAACCAGGCTCAGCATTCTCAACCCAAATAACATCAACCAAATCATTTCCAGAAATATTGCAGAACTTTACAGAATAAGTGTATTCCTCATTAACAAAAAGCTGGGAAGGAAGAGAAACCTCTGCCTTAACAGGGTCAATAGTTGATTCTTCAAGAGTAAAACTCAATGGAATAGTTCTGTTAAAAGGAGCAGAAACAAAAACCTCATACTTCAAGCTCTTAGATAAAGGTACTGAAGCAACAAAATCAAAACTCTGATTCGCATCAAGGGAAGAAGACTGCGCAGAACTCTCTCCTCTTAAATAAAAAGTTTTTTTGGTTTCAGTATTAGACACTACAACCTCAACCCCATTAATCCTGTGCATTGATTTATTAATCAAAGTCATTTTGAGAACAACCTCAGAGCCAATAATTGAAACAGAGGGCTCACTAACCTCAAGACCCTGATTAAAAAAAACTAGGAAAAGCAATGCAAAAAAAGTCAGAGAAAAAATAATTATAAACAAAGGATAAACTAGTTTCCGCGAAGCATAAACCATGCAATAATAAAAGAAAAAAGAGTATTTAATCCTTAGCGCTTAGGGCGGAGTTCTGTCATAAATGCAGAACAAGCCAAAATCAAATAAATTTCTTTAACTCAATTACTTCTTCAAAGAACTGGCTTAATTTCAAGGAAAAAGATTTTTTTGAAGAAATAAAAAAACCATTAACCCTGTTTTTGTGCAAAAGCTTTGTCAAAGAATAAACAAACTTGAAAACAACATCAGGTTCATGGTAAAGCTCAAGCATAACCAATGAATCAAAAACAAAAGCACAACCATTATTCTTTTCAATCACATTAAGCATTTTTATCTGCAGCTGAGTCAAATTCCTCAATGAATCAACAAAAAACAAATTTTTTTCATCATCAACCTGAGCAATGCTTTTGGAAATAGTATCAATCATTATGACATTTTCTTTAACCCCTGCTTCCTCAAGAGCACTTAACACAGTTTTGTAATTATAATTCATTAAAACCAGCACAGGTTTCATGTCCGTCTGAATAACAAACTTGGTGAGAGCAATCAACACTTCTTTTGAATTAGCAGGATCACAATCAACCAAAGCCTGGCCCCTGAAACTAAGAAGAAGCTTGGATTTAAGATCAGTAAGAATCCTTTCAGAGCCAAGCAAAGCTTTGAAAGCATCAAATTTAGCTGTTTGTTTAGCAATATTAGCGGAAACAGAATTCTTATTGGAAAGAATATCATCAAAAGCGTTTTTTTGCTCAGATGTTAAAGAAAAGCCTTTCTCCATGCCAAAATAAAGGCACTAACTTATTATAAACTTAAAGTCAAAATTTCCATAATTATCAAAAAAATATTTATAATAATCAATAATGCAAAACCAAAAGCCAGCTTTATAAACAAGAAAGAAGTAATATTGAACAGCCCACTGAATGCCAAAATAACAGGACAAAAAATCCATTAAGGCATAAAATCATGTGGACTAGTTAATATGGAGTTCTTGCATTGAGAGTGAATTAAATGGGAATACTTCCTTTCGGCGGCCAGGAAAAGAAAAAAAATCTGGATGAAATAAAACGCCTAACACTTAGTGGCAATACAAAACCTGGGGAAAATTCTGTCCAGGAAAAAAAACCTGAAGAAAAACCTGTACAAGAGGAAAAAGAAAGCCAGTTAAACAAAGATGTGGGCGCATTCAAAGAAGAGCAAAAAATATTCACTCAAGTAACTTCAGCAAAAGAATTAAACAAAGAACCTGATTATGCTGTCCCTGAAGAACTCAAAAAACAAGTTCCTGAGGAAAAACAAAAAGAAACAAGCACTGATAATAAACCAGAAGGAAGCTCGTTCGAGAAACTCTTAAATTTAAAATCAAGCGGAATAACAGCTGACACAAAAAGAAAAACTGTTATTGATCCTGAGTTCAAAAAACAAAGCGTTTTCCAGGAAAAAATAGTACAGCAAACTGATGTTAATGCAGGAACAATTTCAATGCAAAGCTCACTTGAAAAAAAACAAATAATGTCAAAACCTGAAGAAAAAAAACTCGAGCCAATAATTAAAGAAAAAAAGCCTGAGGAAAGTTTTTTTTCGCACAATGAAGAAATTTTTGAATGGATGAAAGGCCCTGAAACAGAGGAACCATATGCGGCAGATTTTCCTGAAGAAAAAGAATCCCCTTTTGCAAAAAGAAAAGCGCTTAATGAACAAAAACAATCAGAAGACAAATCAATATCCTTGAAAACATCAATAGATGAATTATTTGAAGTACTGGAAAAATATAAAAAAGCCGATATTGGAGAATTATCCGCTTATATTAATCTTGATTCAGGAGTAGTTGAAAAAATTTCAAAAATGTTTGAAGAAGACGGCATAATTGAAATAGAGTACCCGACAAGCCTGACAAAAAAACCAGTACTGGTTCTAAAAAACCCCTCGAAATCAAGGCTGAATGAAGTACCTAAAGGAGAGGTACTTGAAACATACAAAATAGAGGTTGATTATGTTCCTGCACAAATATCAATAATCCTTGCACCGGAAGAAGCAAGACCAGTGTATGCAATAGAAATGCCTTCAATAGGAAAATACACTAAAAAATTCCTTGATTACATTAAAGATGAAGTTGCAGAAACCATGCCTATTGAATTAGAAGAAATTGTTGATCCCAAGAAATCAAAAAGATTAAAGGAAAGATTTTTTTTAGAACTAAACGAGCATTTAGCAAAATACTTCCCGAAAGTAACAAAGGACACGCTTAATATGCTTTCAGGAGTACTTCTCCACGAAATGTATGGTCTAGGGGATATAGAAATAATAATGGGAGATGATATGCTTGAAGAAGTAGGAATCAATTCATCCAAGACACCCATAACTATTTATCACAGAGTACACGGATGGCTTAAAACAAACCTCATGCCGGGCTCTGAAGAAGAAATAAATAATTTTTCCTCACAAATCGGAAGAAAAATAGGAAGAGAAATCACTAACCTAAACCCTATCCTTGATGCTCACCTGCTTTCAGGGGACCGTGTAAACGCAACTTTATTCCCAATTTCTTCAGAAGGAAATACTCTAACAATAAGAAGATTTGCAAGAAAACCATGGACAATAGTTGATTTCATAGGAAAAGCGCATACAATGAATTCAGAAATGGCTGCAATGCTGTGGCTAGCAATGCAATACGAAATGAACATAATAATTGCAGGAGGAACCGCTTCAGGAAAAACCTCTGCACTAAACTCCTTGCTTGCATTAGTGCCTACTTACCACAGAATTATTTCAATTGAAGATGTAAGAGAAATAATCCTACCAAAATACTTGGATTGGAACTGGATATCAATGGTTACCAGGTCACCAAATCCAGAAGGATTAGGAGAGGTTACCATGCTTGATTTAATGGTTACAAGCCTGAGAATGAGGCCTGACAGAATAATTGTGGGGGAAATGAGAAGAAAAAAAGAAGCTGAAGTACTAATGGAAGCAATTGAAACAGGACACAGTATTTACTCCACAATACACGCAAACTCAGGGTACCAAGTACTAAGAAGACTGGCAGAACCCCCAATAAACATTCCGTTAATGCAAATAGAAATGATTGATTTAATTGTTGTACAATACCGTGACAGAAAAACAAACAAAAGAAGAACCTACGAAATAGCTGAAATTGAGCAAACATCAACAGGACAAGGATTACAAGTTAACACAGTATACAAGTGGGTCCCAAGAAGCGATTCATGGGAAAAACTTAATAAACCAACAAAACTAATTACCCTGCTTAACATGCACACAGGAATGACTGAAGATGATATTAACAGAGAAATAATGGAAAGGCAGGAAATACTTGATTGGTTGAAAAGAATAAACCTCACAGAGCTTGATGCAATAGGATACATAGTAAAATTATTCTACTCCAATCCCGACAAAATCAAAAAATTTGCTAAACAAAATACCCCAATGGAAAAAATATTAGAATTAATGCAAATACAAAAAGAAGAAGCAGGAAATAACCCAATTGAAGACAAAGAAATAGAAGGGCTGAACAGCGCCCTAGAATAAAAAATTCCCTCAAAACAATTATTCAAGCAGGTTTATTTATTAGTAAACAAGTATTTTTAACAAGGAATTTCAAGAAGTGAATTTAATGGAAAAACAAAACATGCCAGTAATGATGCTTTTCCCCCTGGAAAAAGCACAATCCTTCAGTGATAAATACCTTTTTTTGGGCAAATTCCTTTCAAAACTAATATTCTCATTAAAATATGATCTCCAAAAAGCGGAAATATATATTGATGTTGAAAGATACTGCTTAGCCTCTTTCCTTTCAGCACTCCTTTACGGAATAATGTTTCTGTTCGTTGGAATGGCTTTCGGAACAATCATCTCAAGACAATTAGGAGTATTCACAATAACACTAATGATTGTATTCAGCCTAGCATCTTTCCTAACAATGCTAATCTTCCATTTGTTTTACCCAAAACTTGCTGCTTATCAATTAGCAAGCATGGTTGACCAGGAATTATTATTCGCAATGAGAACAATGCTAATCCAACTAAGCTCAGGAATAAGCTTGTTTGAAGCAATTAAATTAATTTCAAAATCAAATTACGGGCAAGTATCAACAGAATTCAATTTAGTTGTCAAAGATATTAATTCAGGAACAAGCGAAACAGAGGCATTAGAAAAACTGGCTTTTAGAACAAAATCAGAGGTACTCAAAAAAACTGCATGGCAATTAATAACAACAATGAGAAGCGGAGGCTCCATAGTAAATGCACTTAATTCACAAGTTGAAGCACTTGTTGCACAACAAGTTGATGCAATAAAGGCTTACTCCGCAGAACTAAACTTATGGACCCTTGTTTACTTGATAATAGCAGCAGCAATGCCCTCACTAGGAATAACTTTCTTAGTAATAGCATCATCAATAGGGGGATCAGGGATAGGACCCGAAGCAGTAATGCTAATACTAGTGTTATCACTTTCAGTGCAAGTAGCCATGATAATTCTCGTGAGATCAAAAGTTCCAAAGGTAGTGAAATAAATGTTTGAAATAATTGCACATGCTTTTTCAATAATAGTGCCTAGAAAAATTCTTGACACAAAAATCAGGCCCGCACTTGTATACGCAGGTTCAAAAGATGACCCAAGAGCATGGGTGGGGATAAGAATATTTATTGCCAGCTTAATTGCAACAGTAGGACTCCTAATACCATACAGCTTGTTTCCTCTAATAAATGTTATTTTTAACCAAGAAATATATTTTGAACCACAAATAAAAATCTTATTAATGATTGCCTTAGCAATAGTAGGATTCATATCAACCCTAATCCTGTTCTACCTGCACATATCATATGTAATTGATGGAAGAAAAAAAATGGTTGAAAACATTCTACCAGATTTTTTATTTTTAGTCGGAAATAACCTGAAAAGCGGAATGTCTCCATTCTATGCATTCAGATCAGCAGTAAGACCGGAATTCGGTCCGCTGAGCGAAGAAATCAAAATAGCTACCCAAAAAAGCTTAGGAGTACAATCCTTTTCTGATGCACTGCGCGATATAGGAAAAAGAATTGATTCAAAAGTTTTATCAGATACCACAAAATTCTTTGCCCAAGCATTAAGATCAGGAGGACACTTAGCACAATTAATTGAAACAACAGCAACGGATATAAAACAAACAAACCAACTGAAAAAAGAACTCATTACCTCGACAAGAATGTACACCATGTTCATTTTGTTTGTTGTAATAATCGCATCCCCGATGCTTCTTGCCGTAAGCGTTCAATTCCTAAGCGTATTATCCACAATACAACTCAAAACAGGGGGAATAAGTGGAATGAACAATGACGAAATAATGAAACAAGCAGGATTAGGGGCAGGAACAATAACCATAACCCCTGATTTTATGAAAAATATTTCTTATTTTATAATAATAACAAATTCCTTACTCGCAAGCATATTCATGGGCATATTGGGAGGGGGAAGAATACGTGACGGATTAAAATTCGCCCCCATAATGTCAATAATAGGATTAATTTTATTCATCATACTCGTAGGGGCAATAGGAGGCCTCCTAGGGACATTTATAGCCTAATAAAAAAAAGCGTTTGCGAAGGGTTTAAATACTAGTAAATTATTCTATGTACAGTTTTAACTTAAAGGGAGGTTAAATTATGATGGCTAAAAGAGCTCAAGGTACAATCGAATACTTGGTAATAATTGCAATTGTTGTTGTAATCGCACTCGTTGTAGTTGGATTACTATTACAGGTAATGAACCAAGGAAGCGGGGTGCCGGAGACAACTGCTAAAACAGCTTGGAAATCAGCAGAACCATGGGCAATCGTTGACTGGACAATGAAAGATGTCGGAACAGATTGTAACCTAACACTAATACTAAAAAACAATTCCTATGAAGCAATGGATCTGAACGCTGTTAGACTCGGAGACAGAAACTGGGGCTTGACAGGAAATGATGGAACCATAAATGGTGTTCCAGCAGGTTCAGCAACAACATCTGATCAGGTTGTAATACCAAACGTGGTCTGCACAGGAGGACAAAAGTACTCCATATCAAAATCAACCATATACATTGATTACAACTCAGCAACAATAGCTGGAAAAGTACAAGCAGGTACAGCAGATATTGTAGGAACAGCACAATAAAAATAATTTAACCGAAGAAGCAGAAATGCTTCTTCCTTCTTTTTTTTAAAAAAATATTCTGTAACAAAGAATACTTTAAGCAAGTAAATTTAGCATGTTCCTAACACAGAATAAAGAAATCTTTCTAATCCCTCAAAACAACAAAAGAATTAACATCAACCTTGCTGTATCTTACTGAAAAAACAGAATTAAACAAAACAGGCACAAAATCGCTTTGCCCGGAATAAACAGCATTAATTGAGTAAGATATTGCCTGGGAAGAACAAGGCTGAATTGACAAAGAAGAATTATAATCACTGCCCGAAGCATCAACTTCCCCAAAATAAACAAATGCATTACAATCAGAATAAAGAATCTTCAACGAAGACAAGGCATTCAAATCAACTGATTTAACCAAGGAAATGGAATTAGAATCATCAGAATAATTTATTATTACCTGCTGGGAACCAGAAGAACCATTCCAATCAAAATCCAAAAAGCTTCCAGAAGAATGCACATTAAGATCAAGAGACTCCAAAACAGCACTATCCTTAGGATAAAGATAAATTCCTGATGAATAATCATAATCAAACTCTAAGGAATTACCAAAGAAAACCTCTCCCACCCCATCATTCAAATTACTCAAATCAATTGACTGGTCACCCCCAACTCTAGGGAAAAAATCATTATTCAAAAAACTTTCATAATCAGTTAAAACACCAGGAATATTGGAACTCAAGTTAACATCCCCTGAAATAATCACCCTGTTAGAATCAGAATTATTCAAATCCAAATTAATCCCAAGAATACGAATCAAATCAAATGAAATATCATCATTCAAAACAAGAGCATTTACGGGCTTTTCCGACAAAATAATCTGCCTCTCATTCAAAGAATTAGTCGCTGAATAAGTTTGCACATAAAAAACAAGGGTTGAAGCAAACAATATTACTGAAATAGTAAACAGGAATCCTTTAGAGGAAAATGAGTTATTTGAAATCATTTTGACCACCCCTCAATACGCGCAACGTAAAAAGAAACAGTTCCATTCGAATTAACAACAAGAGTTTTTTCAAAAGAAAAAGACTCATCAGCATGCTTAATACAACCGGTTTTCAACGCATTAATAGCAATGGAAAAATCATCAGGGTTGAGAATGGAAACTTCAAAACAATAAGAAGCCTGAGTGGAATCAAGGCTTGAAAGAATTCCTTCAGAAGAAGACTGCTTTACCGCGGTCTCAAGGACAAGGCTTTTCTCCAGCACAATTGCTTCATCAAAAACAGCATCCCTCAAATCAATAGTATTCCATGAATCTATTGAAGTTTGGGAAAGGTAAAAAAAAGAAAGAACTATAAGCAAAAACAAAAGAGTTACCCCAAGAAAAGAATCAACAGTAATGACAAACCCTCTTTGCGAAAAAAATCTTTTCATAAAAACCCTTACTCTTCCCCAAGCGAAACAATCCCTTCAAGAATAACCTGTTCCTGATTATAATAAACAATTCTGCGATAAATAAGCTTCAGCTTCGGATCCAAAGCAACTAATCCACCCTCAAGAAAATTCCCATCAACAACAACAGAACCAGAAGAATCAATTAACTGCAAATAAAAATCATACGGGCCAAAACCAAGTTTTTCCTTAACAACCAAATAATCAGCGCTATTCAAATCCTCTAAAAGCACAGCAACCTTATGTCTGTCCAACATATTGGGTGAATAAGAAAGGCCGTAAGCATTAATATCACTTAAATTTGACAAATCCCAATTTGAAGGTTCTCCTGGAGAAAGAACTAAAGAATTCAAAACCATGTGGGCAACCTCATCAGCAGATTTTATTTCATCAAACAATTCAACCTGCGCAAAAACAGAATTACTCGCACTAAAAAACAAAACAAGCCCAAAAATAAAAACCCCAAAAGCAATAACCAAATCAGGGGAAAAAAACTGCCCACGCTCACTCAAAAACCCCAAACAAACCACCAACACAAATCAAGAATAATCAACAACAATCCTTCCATTTATTTTTTTAAAATAAATAAGCCCATTAAAATCAGTTACCCTCAAATCAACATTGCCTGTAACAAGAGAAGCATCAGCAAAATTATCATTAAAAACAACCTGAACACTCTTTCTCCCAAGAACAATACTATCTCCAGAATCATTCCAGTAAATTACATCCCTAATAACAGAATTATTATCAAGCAAATAAGCATTATTAATATTTCTCGCAACCCTATACGCTGTTTCCTGGGCAAGCCACCTCTCAGAAGAAACATTATTCAACTCGTTCCTACTCTGAAAAATCATTAACCCAAAAATAAAAATCGCAAAAAGCAAAATCACGGAAACAATAAACTCCATACTAACCTGCCCCCTGCAAGACTTATTCAAAAAATCACCAACCAATGAAAACTAATTATCTATTCTTGTATAAGAAACATTAACATCACGCAAATACGGAGTTGAATCAACACTTTCTGAATGCAAAACAGCTTTGTACTGGAAAAACCTTCCATTGTCAATCAACAAATCCTGAGGATTCGCACCTGTAATTGAATTCCAATCAAACCAAGTAACTCCATCAGTGCTTGAGCGCACAAACAAATTCAAATCAACAGTAGAAGAACCATACAAAACATTTGCATCCGTAAGGAAAGATCCTAACCAATTAATATTTGCATTCCCATCAAAACCACTTGCCTGCTTAAAAAAAACATCAAAACCCAAGTATTGTGAAGAAGACAAAGAACTAATATCAAGAAGAGAACCATTATTAGCATCACTCACAAACACAGAACTTGCTTTGTTCAAGCAACTCGCATCAGAACAAGAATAAACATTCAAATCCAAACGAGAAACACCCTTGCGATACAAATCACTAACCTCACTAGCAGACAAAGCACGAGACCAAACAGCAGCCTCCTCTATTTTCCCATAATATTCATAGTTCGTGCGCCATTTTCCAATGAATAATGGTTCTGTTTGATTTACTGTTGTTGCTCCATGCGAACCATTCTTATCAAGCACCCCATCAATATATATTTTTCCCGTACCTGCTCCATCATACACTCCAACAATATGCTGCCACTTATTTGTTACCACTTTTGAATTACTAGTTAAGCTCCCTCCTGATGACCCCAACCAAAGTGATCCCCCACTCATTATTGATAAACAATACTGCGGTCCACTAGATGGAAGCGCTCCCTTACACACTAACCCATAATTATCTCCCAAAGCAGTTGGATATGCCCACACTGAAATAGTATATCCGCCAGAAACATTTTGCAATGACGTTGAATTTGGAACATTAATAAAATCAGTTCCACCATCAAAATCATAAGCATTTGTATCCCATAATCCAGTTGTTGATGCAGCCCCATTATTTGTCCCATCATTGTTATACCCTGATAAATCCTCGAGTGTTCCACTAGTCTCATTCAAATGCCACAAACCAACCAAACTATTATGAAAAGAAGGACTCTGCGAATAATACAAATCCTTTATTTCAGAATCAGATAAAGCGCGATTCCAAATAGCGACTTCATCGATTGAACCATAAAATTCTCTCGTCGAAGTCAATTCAGCAGAATCACTTATATAAGCTGAATTATTTATTAGATTTGAACCAGAATAACTTGTAGAATTTTCTAAAACTCCATTTAGGAATATTTTTACAACACTACCACTATAAGTCGCGGCAATATGATACCACTTGCCATTATTCAAAGTCGATACACTATCAGTCCTTCCATAACCACAATGCCACTGTATGCTTATCTTTGAAGTTGAAGGAGCAACAAAAAACATAACCCCATTTGGGCAACTCATGTTCCCGACCATAAATGGAACCTGATAATTAGTTGCATTAGAAATATCCGTCGGCCTGACCCAAGCAGAAAAAGTAAAAGCCTCATTCCCAGTTGGAAACCCAGCACGATTATCAATACTAATATATTCATGAGAGGGACTACCATCAAAACTCTGTGCATTAGTATCCCACAAACCAGTTGCTGGAGTAGGACAATTAGTACAAGAACCATCATTACCATTACCACTTGAATCAGTAAAAGAGGTTCCGCTACTTTCATTCAAATGCCACAAACCAACAAGATTAGAATCAAACAAATAATTTGAATCAACACTTTGCCCCAACTCATTAACACCCATTAGTTTCAAAGTATTCCAATCCTCAATTTCTTTTCCAAAACTATAACCAACATTCTTATTCACCCTTACATTATTCCAATCAACAGAAGAACCAGCATCAACAATATTTGAATCAACAAACTTTGAATTCAAAAACTGATTATAATCAGCCTGGATTTCTGTTGCAGAAAGGGAACGGTTATAGATTTTTACTTCATCAATTAAACCCTGCAGGTACCCGTCTCCCGTGTTTATATTTCTCCCAAAATTCATTCCTACCGTGGATTGTTTCATGTACCCTACGTAATGGGTTATTCCCATTTGAGTTCCATTAACATAAGTAACCAAATCAGTAGTATTGTAATCAAACACCACATGTATCCAACTATTAAGAGGAATCCTTGTGTAAGGAGTTATATACAAAACTTGGCACGAACCATCATCTGCTCTTATTTGCTGAGCAAGCCCATAAGTAGTGTCAAACCAACTCACAAACCCAAAAGTTTCACAGCCCCCTCCATGTGAAGATATTAACATATTAGTTCCAGAAGATCTGGCTAATTTTGTCCAAAAAGAAATAGCAAACGAATTCCCGCTACCACCTATCCTAATAGAAGAGCTGTCAGGCACACTAACATAATCATCAACCCCATCAAAGTAACCAGCATTAGTATCCCATAATCCAATAGCATTAGTATCAGCTCCGCTAGTTAATGTTCCATTGTTTCCTCTTGCTGAATCAAAAATAGTTGTTCCGCTTTTCTCATTAAACTTATAATAAGCGACAAGGTTATTGTCAACCCACATTCCTTTCTGGGCTTGGTACAAGGCTTGGACTTCAGAATAACTTAGTGCTTGCTTCCAAACAGCAACCTCATCTATAGAACCTAAAAAACAATAAGAGGTGTTATAGTAACAACCAATTTTTAATGTATCAGTATTAGTGCTAATTGCTGTAGAATAAGAATTATTAGCATCAAGAAGTCCATTTACATACAACTTCATACTCGCTCCATCGTAAGTTGCTACAACATGCACCCAAGAACCAACAGGCAAAACATTTGGGGAAGTTAATTGACCAGAACCCTCACTAGTAGAACCATTTAACCTAAGCATTAGGTTTGATGAACTCCCATTAAAAAATCCAAGCGAATAAACTCCTTGACTTGAACTCAAAGGTCCTTTAAACACTATACCATTATTAGAATTAGAAGAAGACATTTTTATCCAAGCAGAAATCGTTAATTTGTTTGTTGCATCTAAAGGACTCTGATTATTAGCATCAATATAAATTCCACCAGAAAAAGACCGCGCATTCGAATCCCACAACCCTGATGTTACAGAAGGACAACTAGAACAAGAAGCAGTATTACCATTCCCACTCGAATCAGCAAAACTAGAACCAGACTCATTCAAATGCCACAAACCAGAAAGATTAGGATAAACATATTCCCCTACATGGGAAGAATACAAAGAAGAAACTTCTTCTTCAGTCAAAACACGATCCCAAATAGCAATCTCTTCAATGTTTCCTTTAAAATATTCGCCGGCTCCTCTTGAACCAATAGAATAAGCTCCTCCTGAACTAAAAGTCGTTGAATAAGCTGGGCTCGAATCAAGGTTTCCATCAATATAAAAAAAAGCGTTAGACCCATTATAAGCAACTACAATATGGTGCCATACATTCGTGTCAGCAATAGTTGCTATAGAAGAAACATTACTTACCCCGACTTTAGTAAGAGTTAACTTGTTTGAGGTTTCAAAATACACTCCCCAACCATTACTAGGAACACTCAAAAACAATCTGTCAAGCCCAGAAGCACTAATCCTTTCCCTTTTAACCCAGGCAGAAAAAGTAAAAACACTTTTATCAAAATTCCCAACAGAAACATATCCAGTACTCCCATCAAACCAACCAGCATTAGTATCCCACAAACCTGTTGCATTCACATCTACCCCACCAATTAAGTTTCCATCTCTGACACTAGTAGCAGAGTTCAAAACCCACCCATTACTATTCTTATCATTCAAATGCCACAAACCAACAAGATTAGAATCAAATAAAAGATTTTCTGAAGAAAGCTGGTCCCCATCATTAAAAGATTGTAACCCTGTATCCAAAGCATTCCAATCAAGTTCCCCATTCGCAATCCACAAATTAGAATCAGGACGACGAGAAACAAAACTACTTTTTGAATAATCATTACTCATAGGCGCGCTTAAATAATAATTTGCCTGCAAAGAATCAGTTACTAATTTATTAAAAAAAATTTTGTTAAAATCAACTAAACCATTGAAATCAAAAACCCTTGAATAAAAATTTCCATCACTCAAAAAACTCCCAGTACTTCCGGACAAATACAAACCATTAACATCCGCCTGAGTATTGAAATCATGAACGCCGGAGCCAATAGAATAAATTTCTCTTACTTCCTCAGTAGAAAGAGCAGTATCCCAAATCGCGACTTCATCTATTGAACCGTTGAAGTAACTATAAACAGAATTATAATCCCCTGTAACAGAAAGATTATACTTTTGCGACAAATATTTTTCAATACCCATTCTTTCTGTTGTTGAAAGAGCACGATTATATAATATCACTTCTTCAATAGACCCAGTAAATTTTCCAATGAAAGAAGCAGGAGATCCCCCTATTCCTCCAGCACCAGTGCCTGTGCCATTACCTAACTGGAGACTCCAACTACAATCACTGCTTTGAGGAGTCATTGTGGCAGCAACTCCTCCTGCCCATACAAAAGAATTATGGACAGTAGTGTCAGAGGTTGCGCTGAGGAGCTTCCATTCCCCTCTCTTGGTTATATCAGTGAGAGTTGCCCTATCATCACGCCCATAACCTGCAAACAAATCCAAATTATTAGCATTACCTGAACCACCAGCATTCGGACCTCCCATCTCAAACCCTGCATAAAGACAAGCAGTATTGGTTCCATCACCAAAAACAACTGGATAATGGTCCTGATCACCACTGCTTATCATTTCAACCACAAAAAAAGTAAATTGCGTCATAGTATCAGTACTGATAATTCCCAGCCCTTGTGTGCCATTAAAATCCAGCATGGATTTACCATTCAATCCATTTAAATCAAAAACAGGCCACTTGCTTGCCGTCGCCTGAATAAGGTCATTATTCCTACCTCCCTTGTCCTCAACATAAGAAACAAAACCAGAACTATCCTTTGTAATCGTACTCATATCAGAAAAATCGTACCAAACATAAAGATTAGGAGCCAAATCATCATTGTTTGGCAAAGGCGCCGCCCTCCCAATATTTAAAACTGAATTTTCTAAAGAATAATAAATATTATTAAAATCCTGTTGAACTCCATTTACATATTTTGTTCCATTTGAATCAACAAAAAAATTCCAATTATTGTCCGCCCCTTTTGCCCAAAAAGAAATAGTTGTATTCCCATCAAGTAAATTTGAACTAATATAATCATCTACCCCATCAAAAAAACCTGCATTAGTGTCTCCTAACCCAATAGCATTAACATCAGCCCCATTTCTCAAATTTCCATCCCTGACACCACTAACAGAATTCATAATCCATCCACCAGAATTCTTGTCATTCAACCGCCATAATGCAACGAGATTCTGGTCTTGAAGATAAATTGGTTGTTGTCCTTGCAAAAGATTAGAAAAATGCGCTTGATTATTATCAACAATCATTTCTGTTGGGTCAAAAATACTTGACCACACAGAATTATTATCACTTAACTTTAACACTACGCGAATTTTTTCAGAATCATTAGAAATATTTTCATCAAAAACTAAATTAACATCATAAATTGTTTGCGCAGATAAATTAAAATCAGTTACATTAATCCACTGCATTGAAGGAACTTTGGTTCCAACAGGCAATTTGTTTTGCCCATTAACAGAAAAAGAAACTAAATTAGCATCATCAATATCATTAACAAACAAAACAGCTAGCTCAGTTACAGTAACTAATGACCCATTATTAGACATATTAATATCAATAACTGAATTACCGTCATCAAAATAATACGCTCCATTCCAATCAAAAACAATATCATTCACTGCTTGTGTAACAATAAGATTAAGGTCAGAGTAAGCAGTGTAACCAGAAGAATCAACTCTCAGCAAACCAGAATAAGCTCCTTCTGTAGAAGGAGCAAGAATTCCTAAATAAAGAGTCCTGCATGAATTAGCATTAATATCACCGGAAAAAGAAGTAAAAGCGTAAGAAGAAATTTCCCCACTAACTAAAGCACTTGAACCAGAAAACTTTGTTGAAGAATTATTGCAGACAAGCAAATTCACTGTCGAAGAACCATTAGGAGAAGAATTAATTGTTTTTAATGAAGGATAAATACTGAGTTTTGTTTGCGAAGAAGAACAAACAAGGTTAACAGGAAAAGAAATATTTGAATCAGAAGAACTCAGGGGAACAAAAACTATGGAACCTGAATAAGAGCCAAAAGAATCTCTCAAACAAGCAAGAGAAAAAGGCACTGTTGTATCCGTGCCTGCAACAAAAGAAATCTGTGAAACAGAAGAAGAAACCATTTGTTCTGATTCATTTCCTGCAAAATTAATTACCAAATTGTAGTCCATGTTTGAAGCAGAACTATTTGTAACAACAACATTAACGTCCATTGAAGAGTCTTGCTGCAAAGCCTCACTTATCTGCGAAGGCGAAAAACTAATTGGCTGAGTAGAAACTGAAACAAAATCATCGAAGGAGGTGATTACAAAAACAAAAGAACCGCTGGTGTTAGGCCAAATGCCTCTTACATTAACCTTTGTGGAAGCAAACAAATCACTGCCCGCAACATTCAATATAAGGTATTTTCCTTCAATGTAAGATTTGTCATAATCAACCATTGAAGGCATTGTTATAATTACATTCTTTACTGTACCCGGCCCAAGAAAATAAGCATCATTAATTTCTTTTGCAAGAGTATTAATCGCATTAGAACCAATTTTTTGTTGCTGCTGGTAATAATTAGAATTCAGTTGCTCATAAACCATTACTGTTAAAGCAGAGAGAATAAACAATCCTGTGGCAAGAATAATCAGGGTTTCAACAGAAGACTGTGCCCTATTTTTTGAACCAAATTTGTTATTAAAACACAAAAAAACCAACCCTAAAAACCCATTATAATAAAGGAATTCGAATTTAAAATTGTTTTTAGAACCAAAAAAATCTCTAAAACAAGCCGAAAAACGAGTAAATGACTAAGGGGCAACAATAGTTGCATAAATATAAGCTGTGAAAGCATTTCCATCATTATAAGTAGCAGTAAAATTAGAATCATAGATTTTAGGAGTAGCCCCAAGTGGAACAACAAACGTCAAATCAAAATCCTTGCACACCCCGCCAGCCACCTCTGTAATAACAACACCCTCTGAATCAGCGGGATTAAAAGAAAACCAAGAAAGCATATTAGCATCAACATTTGAATCACGGGACCAGGAAATGCCTGAAATATCAGTAGAAGAAGAATTACAAACAGAAAAACTCTTTGTTACATTACTGTCAGGAATTGTTGTAAAAGAAGTTGTTTTTGGGTAAATCAATAAATCATTCATCTCAAGAAAGGATTCCACTGAAACATTCACATATTTTGTAAAATTTGAATCAGAAACACCATCACTTATCTCGCCAATAATTTCTATTGAACCCGCATAATTACCTGAAGAAGAATCATCAAGAATAATATTGAAATCAATAACCCTTGATTCATTATTAGTAAGAGAAAAATAAACATCACTTGGGTCAATCGAAAGCTCAGCAAAAGGATTATGGGAGAAATTATTGGAAACCAAAAAATATGCTGTATCTACTGAAAGGTTTCGCACACTAAAATATTTTGAAATTGTGGTTCCCTGCAAAGCGGAAACATAAATACTTTCATTACTCAATTCAAAATCATCATAATAAATATTCACTATATTTCCATCAAAAACAAGGGTTGCATAATAACCATCTAGAACATACTGGTCGTCAAATTTTTTCCACGAACCTGATAAATTAACATCAGCAGAACCGGCAATATCAGTACCATCTGATAAGCGGATTAAGATAGAACGCCCAACAATATTTGAGTTATCCATGTCAAAAGAAGAATCAATATTAATCAAAACTCTTGCTTTTGAACCAGCTCCTGAAATATAAACAGAATTAGCAGCATTAACCATTCTTTCAATAGTGCTCTTAGCTGTAGCCAGCTCCTGTGCTTCCACTGAAAAATATACTTGTTCAGAATAAAGATAATAAATTATTCCTAAAGCAACAAGAGAAGCCGCTAAAATAATTAGCAATTCAATGGTTGTCTGCCCTTGCGAATGCATAGAAAGAATAAGGATTTTTAGTATTTATTAATTACTGCATTACTGTTTAACCTGCCAACAATCAAGTTTTTATTAGGGAAAACACTAATTTTTGCATGCAAAACGTTTTCTTCATGAAAGAGCCATTAATTTATGCGGACAAAAATATTTCATTCGTTGCACTGAACCAAAGACAATTAAGGTCAGCGATAGATTTCAGCATAAATACTATCCTAGCTAAGCAAAAAAACGGGGTAATACTCGTTTCATTCTCCGAAAACGGGGAAGAAATAAGGGGTAATGTCAGCAGCAATTATGCTGAAAGATTAATAATAGTAGATGCTTTCTCAAAAGAAGATGAACTTCCTTCAACAAAAAACATTATCCACGTAAGCAATCCCTCTGACCTCACAAGCGTGCAAATATCAATAGAGAAAGCACAAAAAATCCTAGGGGGGGAAAAAACAATACTTATTGATGCTCTAAATGTTCTGGCAATATATAACAAGAAAGAAATTTTGGGAAAATTTTTGCACTTATTCAGCAACAAAACAAGATTCCAAGGAAACTCTTCAATAATATTCACTGTAAAAGAATCCACTGACCAAGAAATAATTGATTTAGTTAAAGAATTCTCTGACAAGTCATATGATTACTCAGATTTATTTGTCTCAGCAATCGCACTAGCTGAAAGCTGAAGAAAAAAGTTCCTAAAAATCAGAATACTTCAACATCAGGATAAACTGTAATCCCTTCTTTTTCAAAATTCATTGCACAAACCTTATTAGTGTGCTTCGTGCCCCTCATCTTCAACACTTCCAGAGAATGAATCCTAATACCTTTCTCTTTATCATGCTCATAATACAAAGAAATAATTGCATCACTAATAAATCCGATACTTCCTTCTTGTTCCTCAATATCCTTCGGGGAATCCTCACAAACAATCATTGAGGTAACACCCCATTTCCTCAACAAATTAAAAAACTCAAGTATTTTTTCTCTCCGCTTGTACTCATCACGGAAAAGCAACCCATAAGCAGTAATAGAATCAACAACCACTCTTTTTGCGGAAATTTCGGCCAAAGCATCCCTTATCTGACCGCCTCCCTCCTCAAGGATTTTTGTTACCTGATGAGGCTTAAACACAAGCAACCGGAATTTATTTTCACTTTCAAGTTTCTCAAAATCCCAGCCAAACTGCAAAGCATGCTTGTACAATGATTCCTCTTCTTCTTCAAAAGAAATAAATACTCCTGGCTCATTATACTCAGTAATCCCTTTGTACAAAAACTGCATACTCAAAATAGTTTTTCCTGTGCCTGAAGAACCAACTGTCAGAACAATTGATTCCCTTTCAAAGCCACCCTCAATTAATTCATCAAAACCAGTTATCCCAGTGCGGACACGCGACTTGTCAGAACCATCATTAACCCTCTCAATAACCAAAGTTTTTTCATTAGACTCATACTCAGAAAAATCTTCTTTTCCAATAGAATCATTTTCAGGCTTTGACTGAATAGAGCCAGAATCATTAACTTTAATAGAAAACCCAGATTCAGGAGAACCTTGATTAGAAGGAACAAAAACATTCTTTTCTTCCATAAAAAAACCTTACAATATACTGTGAAATAAAGATGGTTTAAAAGTATTTAAAACCACTGCAAAAAGAAAAAACGCCTAAAAAAAATGCTTAATAATCCCAACAAAAGCAATCACTGAAAAACAAAAATAAGCCTCAGCTCGCCCATCATTCATCATAAATCAGATAAATTAAGCTTCATCACAGGCAAGTAATTATTGCAAGAAAAAGCTTTTAACAACGAGCAAAAAATAAAACAAAACAAGAAAAACCCTTTAAAATGCCACAAAACGCTTGTTTGAACCATTTAATTTAAATACCCTTTAGAGCTATTTTCTTCAAAATGCCTGGTATGGGCATGGGGGAGATAATTATGGCTGAAGTATTAGTAGTAGCATCAAAAGTAAAGGACGCAATCAAAGCAGAGGATTGTAACACAGCAGGAGACGCTGTTGACGCTTTGAGCGCAAAAGTAGCTAAAATGATTAAAGATGCTGCAGCAAGAGCAAAAGAAAACGGAAGAAAAACAGTAAGAGCATGCGACTTCTAAATAAAGTTTAATGCATTTGATGTTTTGAGGAGCAGAAATGCTCCTTCAAAGCAACTAATTTTTAAAAAATTAATTTTTGAATAATTTTGTAAATCTTTGAAATAATTCATTTTTGCGGGCATATTCTTCAAGAAGTTTTTTTCCAGTCAGAGTCACAAACTTTGGAGCACGCTTATTCTCAAAAATCCCAACATACTTTTCGTATTCCTTAATCCCAAAATGACCTTCTTTAATAATTGGATCAATTTGACCTAAAGAATCAGCTTCCAAAACCAACAATTCTTCCTTTGAAGTTAATTCATCAAGTTTATCGTGAACTCCAATAAAATAACAAATCTTATCCATTTCTTCAAAAGAATAACCAAGAGCAGGAAGAAATTGTTTTGCTTTCTCTACGCCCCTTTGCATATGGTGACTCTTTACCTCAATCCTGTCATCAAGAGAATAACCTTCTTTTAGTGAACCCGCATAACCAATATCATGCAAATACATTGCGGTAAGAAGAACCCTCTCGTCCCCGCCCTCTACATCAATAATTTTTTTCATAGCATTAACAGAAGCAATCGTGTGCAAGTAATCCCACTCGTCACCCACAAAAATTTCTTTTACATACTGCAAAAGCTTTTCTTCAACTTCTTTTTCTAGTTTCATTGAAATCATTTCCTATACATTATCCATCTGTTTAGATACATGAAAGGAACATTGATTATTCCTACAAGCCACTTCAAAGCAATCATACCCATAATCAAAGGCTCTAAAGGCTGGACACCGTAAAAAGCAAGGGTAACAAAAATAACTGAATCAATAACCATTGAAGGCAAAGAACTAAATGCATTACGCGCCCACAAATGCTTTCCTTTTGTTTTTTCCTTAAACCCGGAAAAAATATAAGCATCAATATTCTCACTAACCAAAAAAGCTATCCAACCCGCAACCATTAAACGCGGAGCAAAACCAAAAATTTGTTCAAAAACTTGTTGCTCAGTCCAAAAAGGAGCAGGAGGAAGAAGAATCATTAACCAAATAAAAAAATTTACAGCAACCTGAGTAATAAACGCTATTAAAATCATTTTCTGGGTTTCTTTTCTCCCAAACCTTTCATTCACCACATCAGTAAGTAAAAAAGTAACTGAAAAAATAATTGTAGGGGCAGTGGCAAAAAAAGTCACTAAACCCAAATCAAAAGCAGCTATTTTGTAAGCCAAAATATTGCTAATCAAAACAAAAGCAACATACAAACCAATCAAAGCATCAGGAGTCTTATACTTCCTCGCATACCAAGCCCCAAAAACAGAGAAAACAGTAATAGCACAAATCCACAAAACAAGAAAAAACAAATCCATGAAAACCAATCCAAAAATTATTTCTAAAAATCATAATCCTAACTCATAAAAATACCAAGTGATATTAATACCACCATGATCCTTATTGTAAGGAATCTTACGCAATATTTTTAATCCAGCCTGGTCAACAAGAGATTCAAAATAAGGCACATCCCCAAAATCTGAATGAGAAAGAAAAATCTTTCCCGAATCCAATAAATAGTTCCTTGCTTCACTAAAAAAACGCTTATGAATATTAAAGTCCGGGTCAAGAATACTTTTTTGCCAATCAGAAGATAAATCAAAATCAACTATTGGCAGATTAGCTATTATTAAATCAAATTTTTTCCCTTTAGGAACTGAATCAAACAAATCACTCTTATATACAAAAACATTTTCTATCCCATTTGAAATAATATTAGTATAAGCACACTCAACTGCATTAGAATCAACATCAACCGCATGAACTTCGCTTGCTCCTGCAATAGATGCAAAAACCGCTTGCACACCAGAACCCGTACCCATATCAAGGACTGACTTTCCTTCCAACCCAAGAAGATTCCTATAAATTATATTAGAGCTTCCGGAAAAATCTGCTTCAATCGGAAAAACAAAAGGAAATACCGAAAAAACCAGCTTTCTTCCGCTAGGGAGTTCTATTACATTTGTTACATCCCCACTAGCTGAATTTGATTCTATTTCCTTAATAAATTCCTGAGTTATTTTTGGCAAAGTCTTCATATAAAAAAACTCGCCAATAATGCTACTTATGTTAAAGTTCTCCCAATCAGGAGAACTTATATATATCTTTAACATTTAGGTAAATGTGGATGAACTTGTAAATACATATGGGCTAACAGAGAATGAAGCCAAAATATACAGATTTCTCCTAAGGGGAAGCATTACCACCGGACCAATACTCAAAGCAACGGGAATAGCTAACTCAAGAGTATATGCCGCCCTTGAGAGCTTAATAAAAAAAGGCATTGTTACTTACACAATTCAGAAAGAAGGAAAACATTTTTCAGCAGTTGATCCAAGCATCCTTATTGAAAAACAAAAAGAAAAAGAACAAAAATTAGCTGAACTTGTAAAAGAACTAAAAAGAACTGAAAAAAAAGAAGAAAAAACCAACACACTTGTTTATGAGGGATTTAATGGATTTAAATCCGCATTTGCCAAAATAATTGGCGACTGCCCACAAGGAGGAACAATCAGTGTTCTAGGTTTTTCACAACCCTCCTTTGCTTCAAAATCCCTAGAAGGATTCATAACAAAAATGAACAAAACTGGTGCGGCAAAAAAGCAAAAACTAAAAATAATTCTCTCAGAATCCGTGCGCAAAACAGCCGGAAAATCAAGGGAAAGAGAACCATTTTCAGAAGTGCGTTATATTGCCGATGACTACATGAGCCCCGCAGCTGTAGACATATTTGAGGATTATACTTACATATTTTTATGGGAAGAAAAACCGTTTGTTTTTGCAATAAAAAACAAATTAATCGCGGAAAGCTTCAAACAGTACTTCAATGCCCTTTGGAAAAATGCTGAAAAGGCAAAATAATCGTACGGCTAAGTTTCATAAAAGAATTCTTTCAGAGCTGTAATAATTTATTTCATTTTCTCTGTCAACAACAGCAATCAATGCTTTTATGTGAATGTTTCCTGCTAAACGAGTCATCCTACTTATTTGAGTCATAGAGAGTTTTTCGTTTTCAGGAGCAACATGCACACCAAATTGTGAATGCGCTTCACCCATTTTTTTGCCCTTAGGATAAACCCTAAAATCAAAACCAAATTTTAATCCTGTCTTAATGCAATAACCTTTTTCCTTTATATCAGAATAAACAATAAATTTTGAATAAAAATTCTTATCATGGTCAAGGCCAAAAGAAAGAAGCTTTTTTTCCAAAACTTTTTTTCCCTTCTTGTCAAAGATACTAAGCTTGTCCTTTTGAACCAAGTAAAGCGCTTCAAACAAATCAAGGATAAGATTCCTACCCTTGCTTTCTCCAAAACCCTTTTCAACAAGCATTCCTTTCAAAGTAGAGTCCTCTACAAGAACCTTATTTTCCAATAATAATGCATCCATATTCTCAACCATACAAATCACAAAAACAATTTATTTCTTCCCTTCCATAACCCCATACAAACCCTAATTTTCTTCTTCCTCTTCTTGTTCCTTAACCTCAATAACTTCACATACTATTTTATTCTTTTTAAGTTCTTTTAAAATATCCTCAAAAAACTGGTTACGTTGTTTAACCAAAAAAACACTGTCAACTTTCTGCAAAACAGCATTAGCAAGAATCTTTTGAATAGTTGAACCCCACTCAGTTGTTTCAACACACTTCTTTTTCTTTGCACCAACAATTTTTTTTATTTCCTCCATCTCGGTTCTTGATTGCCTTACCTCTCCAAGAGCAGAAGAAGTTTTCACCATAAAATCCTTATCAACAATCTGTAACAAAACAACCTCATCAACCTTAAAAGTAAAAGCCTCTACAAAATCCTTATCATTCTCTTTTCCAGTAAGCAAGGGGACCAAAACCTTCATAACACCACTTTCAACACAATAATCATTGGTTAAATAAATTAAAAAGCATTGCATTGAGAACAGGAAACAACCACAAGCTAAATATTATATATTCAAAAAGCATTGTTTCTTCATGAAACCATTAAGCTTTGACATAGAAGAAGTGCTAAGGTTATTTGATGAAAAAAAAGTGTTTGATTTAAGGGGAATAAGCAACAGACTTATAAGAGAAGCAGCTATGAGTAATGATTATGCAAAAGCAGAACTAGGGGTTATTGCATATGCTTTACACAAATTAGAATCAAAAGAACACTTTGTTAGAAACCCTAAATGGGGGAAAGTAAAACAATCTATATCACAACACTTATTAGAGGCAGAAAACGCTGTAAAAAACAACGAACAAGCAAAGTTTTTGAATGCACTAAAAACAGTAATCCAAAGCATTACAAATATAGATAATGAATTAGGCAACTTTGCCCAAAACATTTATGACAAAGCAAAAGTAAAACAAGCATCACTCGCATACAGCTACGGACTAAGCATAGAACAATCCTCAGCACTCACAGGAGCAGACCAGAAAGAACTACAATCATACATTGGCTTCACAACAATGCATGATGATGAACCGGAAACAAAAAATATTTCACAAAGAGTAAAAGATTTTCTAAACTTGATGAAAGAATAAAAGGTTGATGAAATATGAAAGCAGTTATTGATACAGGAACAATGATTTCCCTCTCAGGGACATGCCTAATGAATGTATTCAAAGTATTCGTTAAAACAAATCGAATAGAATTAATTATTTCAAACGCTGTTGCAGAAGAAAGCGTTTGGAAACCAATCACAAACAAACGATTCGCTTTAAACGCTGCTCGAATAAAATACGCTTTCTCGGAACAAACAATAAAAGTAATCCCAATAAGCAACCAAATAATTCAGCAACAACAAAAAATACTCCAATTAGCAAACAATTCTTTCTTTACAGCAGATGGCCCATTGAAAATAATCCAAGCAGGGGAAGCAGAAGCACTGGCTCTTGCAAAAATATTTGGGGCAAAAATACTATTCATTGATGAAAGAACAACACGCACTTTAATTGAAAATCCTTTACGCTTAAAACAAGTGCTTGAAAGAAAACAAGAAGCACCCATACGTGTAAATCAGCAAAACATTGACACAATTAAAGCTATGTTTCCAAACCTGTTAATGCTCAGGAGCGTAGATTTAATTGCAACCGCATTTGAGCAAAACCTTTTCGACCACGAACTCGCACACGGAAAACTAGAGCTAGAAGCAGCACTATGGGCTACAAAATTCGCAGGATGCGCGGTAAGCGAAAACGAAATCAATGAATACTTGAACAATTCCAAAGCAAAGCAATAAATCAAATTAAAGTGAATTTATGAATATTGAAAAAGCAAAACCTAATGATGTAGAGTGGCTAGACGAAGTAATAAAAAGAGAATTCCCTTACACAGAATTTACCCCTGAAAAAATAATTGAGAGAATAAATAATCCAAAATACTTGATACTGATTTCAAAACAAGTAAATATTTACACAGGGTTTACAGAATTAGAGCTTTTTTTGGAAAAAAAAGAAGCACGGATGAACGCACTTTACGTGGAAGACGGGTGGCGTGACCAAAAAATAGGGACAACGCTTGTAAAACAATGCATAAACGAATGCAAACACAAAAAAATCCAGCGATTATTCCTCTTGGTAAAAACAGGTAACACAGGGGCTAAATATTTATATGAAAAAACAGGATTTGTTTTTGAAAAAATGCATGACAAAATACTTGATGGAAGCGAAGTAGAGGTCTGGGCACAGGAAATCTAATTTACCATTCAAGCTTTTTCCCATCAACAAGAACCATTGGATTAATTAGAATAATATCATTATGCACAGGACTCTTGTTTTTTCCGCCAAAACCAGTATTATTTCCAAATGCAATATGCACTGTTTTGTAAATCTTTTCATCATGAAGAACATTCCCAATCGGTTTCTTGTGAGCCTTGTTCGTACCAATCCCAAACTCAGCAATAATAAAACCATTTTCCACAGAGTTAAAAGCAATAAACGGCTTTGCAGCATCATTCCACTCAACTATTTTTCCATTCTCAACCTTTAACCAAGCCTTTTGAGCTGGATTAATTAAATCCTTAAAATAATCAATAAATATTTCCCCATCAGCTGTTTCTTCTATTGGAGCACAATAAATCTCTCCGCAAGGAAGATTCATTGCAAATCCCTTGGTTTTTGGTTTCAATCCTACAAGCTCTCTTTTCTTTATTGAAAAAGAAATATTAGTTCCGCTTGGAGTTTTAATCTGAACCATATTTTTTCCTTTTAACTGTTTAACAATTTTTTTCCCAATTTTCTCAATTTCATTAAAATCCGCTTCCAAAATCTTTAAAAAAATCTCTTCATTAATCCCAGGAAGAGTAATTATTCGTGCGCCTTTCTCAACAGCCTTTTTTGTTTCAAAACAATGAGTAATGCTTTTCTTTGTAGGAGCAATAATTACTTTTGCTTTAAGCATCTCATCTAACGCATCAGGAATCGGCTCGCTATTATTCCTATTCTCACTCAACATTAATTCTTTGAAAAAAATTCCTTTTTCTAAAAGGGCAGATTTGAAAGCATCAAAAATAGTATTAGGTAAATGGTCATTAATCAAAAGAACTTTAGTATTTTTTCTGACATTAAGCTGGTTAAAAAGAATCACCTGCGCTGTTTCAATTAATTTTTCATCCACCTTATCTGGAATAATGTTATTAGCAGGCAATAGTTTTACAATTCCATTATCCGCATCAACCTCAACCAAATCCCCATTTTTCAAAACTTTCGCAGCAACCTTTACCCCAATAATGCACGGCTTTTTTAATTCACGAGCAATTATTGCTGCGTGGCTCATTATTCCGCCTTCGTCACACACTATTGCGAAGGCTTTTTTCATTGCGGGCAGAAGAGAAGGATTTGTATTAATTGAAACTAAAACTTCTCCCTCTTCGAAGGACAGCATTTCTTCTGTATTATTAACTATTCTTACTTTTCCAACTGCTTTCCCATGAAAAGCACTTTTTCCTTTCAGAGGCTCATTTAAATTAATTTTTTCATCAATAAACTCTTTTCGTACCCCCTCAATTATCTTATCCTCGGTAAGAACCATTTCTTTTGAATTCGAAATCATATAAAGATAAGATTTTTGGCGTTTTTTCGCTCTCAATATTAGTTCTTTTGGAAAACTACCCAAAGGAAATTGCCTCAACTCACTAACAGTCACGCTCTTAACAAGCTTAACATTTTTTCCGTACTTAGTTGAAAGAGATTTTATTGCTTTTTCAATAAGTTCTTCTGTTTGCGAATAAAGCTCTGCAACTCTCTGCCTTTCACTTGATATCCTCATAACATCTTCTTTTGTAAGAGGAGCCCTTGACTCTTCATCGCCTGCATACCTCCAAAAACAATTATACACTCCAAGACAAACCATGTACTCAGGGTAATACTGGCCAATTGCTTTTGAAAATTTTTTAAGATTAGTTTTATCCCCTAATAATTTTTTAATTTGCGCAAATTTGCTTTCAGAAATCGCTCTTGCTTCCTTAAGTCTGCTAAAGGCTAATTTTGGATTAGATACAAGGAGTTTGCCCATTTTCTGGGCAATATCCGACTCATTAAACAAACTATAAAACTCTTTTTCATTTCCCACTGCCCCAACTAAATCATAACCAAATCCAACTTTTTCTTTCAACAAAACATTGTACGCCCAACCAACAATACTTATAGTTAAAAGGGAAAGTTCACGGTGAGTCGCTTTTTTTAATCCCTTTTTATGAAACAAGGCAATTACCTTTTCAGAATTCACCAAATCTTTAGCACCCTGACTCATTTTATCTTCCTCACAATTCCAGTATTAGCATTAACTTCAATCATATCTCCATCCTTTAAAACTTTAGTAGCAACCCTCGTTCCAATAATGCAGGGCTTTTTGAGTTCTCGCGCAACAATTGCTGCATGGCATGTTATTCCCCCTTCATTTGTTATAATTGCCCCCGCTTTTTTCATTAAAGGAACATATTCCACTCTCGTCATTGATGCTACAAGAATGTCTCCTTCTTTAAACTTGAAAAAATCATTTGCATTAAGTATTATTTTTGCAACACCCTTTGCAAAACCTTTGTTTGCAACAAAACCTTTCAATTCAGAAGCGTTAATTTCTTTATGCATCATGCTTTCTATTCTTTGAATTGATTTTGAGTAATCCTGTGAAGAAACAATTTTCTCCTTCTGGCTAACAAAAATAATTTGCCCACCTTTCCTCGAATCAGCAAGAATAACCAAATCCTTTTTACTAAAATTTGGGTTAATTAACTCATGAATTGCTAACAAGGGGGCATATTTTTCATCTAAACCAATTCTCTTTGCATATTCTTTAATAGAATTATAAATAACCGTCATCCCTTTTTTTATTGGTTCTATTCGTTCATCCCTCATGCGCATATTAAAAATTGCAAAATCAACTATTATCTTTTCTCGTTCACTTAAATTTTTCTTCATCCCTTCTATTTCTCTACGATTCTTTATAATCTCTGATTCAATTTTTTTTACTTCTGAAACCAATTTCTTTTTTCCCCCTTTTTCCTTTATAAGCAATGACACTTTTTCTTTAATCTCACCAAACTTCAAGGTTGAGTAATAAGTCGAAAACAACCATTGTATTTCACCAAGATTTTTATAATTCAAAATCCCTTTATCTGTGGCGAGGCTGATTGATTCAAAAGAAGGCTTTTTTAGCGTTTCAATAATTCTCTTTGCCTTTTCTTCGCCCGTATTGTTTTCTTTAAATATTTTAAGCAAAAGCTCATCATCAAGCGCTTCTGCAAAGGTTGAGGCTGCAAGCGCATCCTGCGCAAACCTCTCTCCTTCCTTTATGAATCCAATTAATTCCTTTTGAGTAGCTTTTTCATAAACTGATTCATTATTAATCTTTGAATAAAATTTTGCACATTCTTTCTTTACTTTATAAAATTCTTTATATTCAAGAAGTTTTTTTTCCACCTTTTTTTCAAAAAAATGTTCTAAATTGTCAAGTGTTACTCCCACCCAAGGTTTTTCCGCAAAAAACACGCTTCCGTTTGAACCATCATTAACTGAAATAAAAGGACCTATTCTTGATTTATACAAGGATTTGCATTTATTATTAAACCAACCCTCAACAAAATATTCCACAGTAAAAAAAGAAATCGTGCCCGCTTGTTGAATAATTTTTTCGCCATTCATCTCTGAAATAAATTTTTCAATCAAATCAACTTTACTTAAAGAATTCATAATAATACAACTTTCAAAATCAATTTAATAAAACAACACAGTTATTTTAAAATTTTTACAACACCGTGATTTGCATCAACCTCAATCAAGTCGTCGTCTTTTATTAACCGAGTAGCATTTTTTGTGCCTATTATGCAAGGAATTTTCAATTCTCTGGAAATGATTGCAGCATGACATGTTATGCCACCTTCATCAGTAATTATTGCCAAAGCTTTCTTCATTAAAGGAACAAACTCAGGGCGGGTCATAGAAGTAACCAGAATTTCCCCTTTATTGAATTTTGCAAATCCTTTTTGATTAAGAACTACCTTAGCTCTGCCTTTTACAATTCCCGGAAAAGCACTGCTTCCTTTAAGGACATTTGAATTAACTTCTTTGTCTATTTGTTTGAAAATATATTCCTTTGTTTTATCATAATCGCCATATTCTTCAAAATTCTTTTTTCGGCTAAAGTAAATAATTGCTCCTTTCTTTCTCTTAGCTATTATCCCCCCATAATTTGATTTCTTATCCAAGTTATTCTCAAAATCTTCTCCCCGCGCATTAACTATATCCTCTTCATCCAATCCTATTCTTACAAATATTTCTCTAATAGCATTTGATAAAACAGTTATTCCTTTGAAAGAGGATTCCTTCCGAGTATCCCTCAAACTGAGCGAAATTTTAACAAAATTAAATAATTTAGAAAGTTTTTTTGAAAGGTTTTTCTCAAATTTTTTGCTTAAAACTTTGTTTTTAGAAATTTCTTTTTTAATGCCTTCCCTTTCCTTCTTTATTTGCCCAATTCCGCCCAAATCATTCAACAATTTTTTTCTTAATTCTGCAGCTTCTGAAAGTTTCGGCGTACAAAGATAACTTGCATGAATCCACATGTCACGATATTTATCTTTTTGCGGTGCAAGCAAACAGCCATCTCGTTTGAAAATAAATGATTCAAAATCAAGAAGAGAAGCTTTTTCAAAAAATTCATTAAAATTCGTTTTTTTATCATTAACTTTGTCAAAATACTTTTTTACAGTTTGCTCATCAAGAGCCTCGGCAAAAAGCGTTGCTACCTGCCAACGCTGCAAAAGATGGTATATTTCTACAATAACTTCTCTTACTTTCTCATCTGACAATGCCTTTAACTGTGCAGGGTTATATTTAGAATAAAATTTTTCAATTTGTTTCACTATTTCCGAGTATTCATTCATTGTAGTAAAATTACTTGATTTTAAATATTTTTCCAAAATAATATCTGCAGATTTGCGGTAATCATCATGACTAAAAAATCCTATTCCTCTCTTATCCTCTGAAAGTAAAAGCAAGGAACCAAAATCCTCTTTGTAATACTTGCTAAAATTTGGTGCAGATTGAAAAGAAAAAGATAAACCATAAATAAGCAGCGATAAATTTCCCTCTTGTTTTGTTATTTCTTTTTTTTTATTATCTTCAAGAAAGTCAATTATTGCAGAATCTTTCTTTTGGCCAGACTCAACATCCAGAGAGACCTTATTATCAGTAAGCGTTGTTATCGGCCTTGATTGCACAATAAAGAATTTTCCTTTCTCATATGCCCATTCTATATCACAAGGAAAATCATAATGATTCTCAATTCTCAAAATTATTTCACTTAGTTCTTCAATTTGTTTATCAGAGAGTTTTTGCTCGCCCCCTTTTTCTTTTGTACTTTTCCATTCATTTCCACCAGTCTCAACTTTAAATAATCCTCTTTCCTGCTCACTAACATTCTTATCAATTATTCTTCTTGGTTCTTTTTCAATAACATAAGAATCAGGAGTTATTTGCCCCGAAACAATTGCTTCACCCAACCCAATGCCTGCTTCAATAATTAACTGATTCCTGTCTTGTGTTACAGGGTGAACAGAAAAAGCTATTCCGCTTATTTCGCTCTCAACCATTTTTTGAACAACAACCGCAACACTAATTTTTGTCTTGTGCAAATCTTTCTCAAATCTGTAAAAAATTGCTCGTGGAGTGAATAAAGAAGCCCAACATCTTTTTACATTCTCCAATAAAGTATTTTCTTTAGTGTTAAGAAAACTATCCAATTGTCCGGCCCATGCTGCGCTGGAAGAATCTTCACTTGTTGCACTAGAACGAACTGCAACAAATTTTGAATCAAGTTTTTTAAACCCCTTAACAATTTCTTTCTCAATATCTTTAGGCATTTCTGCTCTAAGAATAAGGGCTTTGATTTCTTCGGAAGCATTTTCGATTGACTGCATTTCTTTATGATTAACTTGGTCAAGAATTGAGTCAAGCTCTACATTCAAATCAGTTTCTTCTAAAAACTTTTCAAAAGAATCAGAAAGAATAACAAAACCCTTAGGAACAGGTATCTTTGCCTGAGTCATTTCCCCGAGGGAAGCACCTTTTCCACCAGCAATACCAACATCTTTTTTTGAAATTTCATTAAAAAAACGAGTTAGTTCCAACAAAAACAACTCCTTAACTACAGTAGTTGAAAACCAAAGTGCTTAAAAATTAAAATTTTAGTTTGCACTTGAATAATTTAAGCATCCAAATACTTTTTCATTGAAGGAAGCATGCATTCAGAAAAATTCTTTGTAACATCCCCAATAAATTCCTCATAAGACATCTGAACCCTGAATTTTCCGTTAGGCTGCCTTACAAAAGCCATCTTTATTCCAGTTGTTTCTTTCGGAAGACCTGCTATCTTTGGGGCATTCTTCATTCCAAGTGTGAGTCTTTTTACTACTGATTCAACTATCCAACTATGAGTTACATTATCCTGCACTAAATATTTTATTAGAGCAGCTTTCCTGCCAAAACCAGCCTTGCCTGCTTCAGCAGCTAATGCCAAACCGAACCTGCGCTTGATTATGGTTTCAGCAAATTGTTTTGCAGGATGCAAAGAACCTTCACAAGTGTCTCCTGCAAGCCAAGCGTTTCTTGCCTTAATCTCATCACCACCATATTTATTTTTTAATAAATCCATTGCTTTCTTTTCATCAATAAAAAAACCGGCCCACCCAATTTCTTTTCTTAAGTTTACTTTACCTTTCTTTAACCCAAAAGCTCTTTGGGCAGTTTTTGCACCAAGCACAGCTCTCTCAACTTCACTTGAGTAACTCTTAATTTTCCCCTTGGAATAATAATCAGAAATACTCTTGCCAAAACCAAGTTCTGAATTTAGTTCAGCTCTTAATTCTCTTCCGGCTCTTATCCCTTCTTTTTTTGCAGAAATAGGTACAACTCTTTTTCCACTAACCTTTATTGTCCTTAAATGTCTTCTCAGAGTAACAGGCATAAAAACACCTTAAATAAAAAGGCTGTTTCTTTATTTAAATTAATCATTATGTTAAATTTCCTTTAACAAAAGTACCTTTTGATTTTCCTTCTGAAAAGCCTTTGAATGAATCAGGACCTGAAACAAACACATCGCACCCTGATTTGGTTGCTGTTTGGATTGAAGAAAGCTTTGAATAAATTCCCCCGCGCCCATCTTTTGATGTTTCACCCATTGGACAAACCATTGAAAAATCAGAAAGATTCTTTACCACCGAACCATCTCTTGATATTAAACCATTTTTTGTAGTAATCATTACAAGTAAATCAGCATGGATTTGTTTTGCAAGCAAAGCAGCTAACTCATCATTATCAGAAAAAGAACCATTAATTCTAAGTTCCTCTGTCGCAACAACATCATTTTCATTGACAATAGGAACAATTTTGTGTTCAAACAAAAAATCAAAAGTATTTTTTATATTATCAAAACAATGCTTATTCATTAAATCATGCTGGGAAACCAAAATCTGGGCTCCGCAAATACCTATATTATCAAATCTTTTCAAATACTCGCTCATTAAATTAATCTGTCCTATAGCCGCCAACCCCTGTTGCTCTTTAATGTTAGCGGTTTTTTTCCCAAAACCAATTTTCCTTTTTCCAAACCCAATTGCTCCGCTAGTAACAATAACAACTTTTTTGCCCACCTCAAGCAAAGATTTTATTTCAAAAACAAGTTGAGTCAAAAATTCATTTTTAACCCCATTTTCATCCATTACAGAATTAGTACCAACTTTAATAATGATTAAATCGTATTTTGAAATATCCATAACAAAATAAACATTGAAAGAGTTTAAAAAAAGAAAAGGGGCTCAAAAGCCCCTAATTAATTATCTTCTAATTTATTTCAAAGCTTACAGAAACGCTTGCAGTTACTTCTACATCCCCCGCACTTACCTGTGTAGGAGCAGAACCTGCGCTTGCATCCTTTGCCATTTCATAACTACTATAATTTGGCGTATAATAGTATGATGACTCACTGATTGAGTAAACTTTTCCAAGCGAAACACCCAAACCGGAAGCAATACTCTCCGCTTTTGTTTTTGCAGTAGTTGCTGCTTCACTCAAAGCAGTTTTCTTAACCTCAAGTTCTTTTTTATCACTCAAACCAAAAGCAATGCTTGAAACTCTGTTAGCGCCTGCCTGCACAGCAGCATCAACAACTGTTCCAGCCTTTGCTGTATCACTCAAAGTAACTTGAATTTGATTAACTGTCTTGTATCCAATTGATTCTGACTTTCTTGTATAATCATTCCATTCAAAATCTTCATTCACTGAATAAGAAACAGTTTTTATATCAGAACTAATTACTCCAATGCCACTCAAAGCTTTTCTCACCTTATCAGCAATAACAGCGTTATCACTCTGACTTTTCTGTGCTGACAAATCAAGAGTCTCAACACTCAAAACAATATCAACCTTATCAGGAGTAACATATTTTGTTACAGATCCTGAAACACTCATTGTTTTTACTTCAGGCTTACCATCAGCACCCAAAACTATTTGACTAGGGTTAGCAGATAAACCAGCATTAAAAGAAACTGCTACAAGTATTCCGGCAAGAAGAACGGCAACAACAATGAACCAAAACTTTTGGCTAGAATTGCTTTCTCCTCCTGAAACATAATCCTCTCTTTTCATAAAACAAACCTCCAAATTCTGAATGAATAAGGAAAAAGGAGTTTAAAAAAGATTCCTTTTAGTGAGGGAAAAGCCTAAACTAAAATTTATTTAAAGTTTTAACAAACCTGCATACTAAGCAAAACCAAGCTAAAGCTCACTCAAGTTTCCAATAAATCCTTCTGTTTTCCGCACCCTTGTTTTTCATATCAGTAATAACTATTTTTCCAATTTCTTTTGTGTGAGCAACGTGCGTTCCGCCATCAGCCTGAATATCAAAATCAGAAATTGAGAGTATTCTAAAAACAGGAATATCTTTTGGTAAAACATCTTTCAGGCGAAATAATTCTTTTCTCTGTAAAGCTTTATCTCTCTCTTCAAAACTAATTTTTATTTCAAAATCTCTTTGAATTGCTTCATTAGCTTTATCCTCAATTCCTTTCAAGTAAGTTCTATCAAAATCCTTAACACTGAAATCCATTCTTGATTCTTGCTCTCCAAGTTGATTACCCGTAATTAATGCTCTGCGTTCCTGATTCAAAATAGCTGCAAGAACATGAGCAGAAGAATGCATCCTCATATGTTTATATCTTTTCTCCCAATCTATTTCACACCTAACTTTATCCCCAACAACCAAACCAGGCTTATCTAAAATATGGATAACATCAACACCATTGCTCCGCACGGAAAGAACATTAAAAACCTCTGCTCCGCAAATTACTTTTCCAGTATCACAAGGCTGGCCCCCACTCTGTGCATAAAAAACAGTTTCAGCAAAAACAACTTCACAGCCATTAACACTAACAACAATCGTTTCACAAGACTTCAAATAAGAATCTTCAAGAAAAAGCCTCTTTGCCATGAAACCACTAAAAAAATTTTGTTGAACAAAAAACCTGTCCAACAAATAATGGGGTATCGAGGATTTGAACCCCGGTTTGACGCTCCCAAAGCGCCGGTCCTACCAGGCTAGACTAATACCCCATGAATAAAGAAAAAAGCTTCAAAATGGTTTTTAAAAGTATGGAAAAAGCAAAAACTACTTCTTAGGCTTTTCTTTTTCACTCTTTTTTTCATGCCTCTCCAATTCACTTAATGCAACCATAACAACTATTACAAAAACAAGCCAATACAACCTGGTAAAATCATCAAGAAGGGCATAAATAGTAAAAATAATAATCAAATAAAATACCGAGAAAAACCACTCAAAATTTGCCTTAAACTTTGAAACATGCTTATTAACTAAAATATAACCAAGAATATATAAAGTCCCTAAATACAATGGAGGAAGATCAAGCAACACCAAAATAAAACCAATTAACAAAGAATAACCTGTTATTTCAAGGGAAATCTCAACAGGATTCGGCTTATTCCTGTTAATAATGTAACCAAAAATAAAGAAAAAAATCAACGCCCCAATAATAGACATTGGCCCGAAAGGAAAAGGATTCATTCCTGAAATTAGTTCAAGCCCCCAAACCATAAGAAATACTTTGTTCGAGGAATATAAAAGATTAATGAAACAAAACAAGTATATAAACAAGTAAAAATTAATCATTAAGGCGATGAAATGCAGTTCCTGGAAACAGCAAAATACTTTGACAAAATAGAGAAAGCCTCCTCAAGATTAGTAATGACTGATTACCTTGCTGAATTATTTGAAAAAACCCCTGCAAATGATGCTAAACGAGTAGTGTATCTACTCCAAGGAAGAATTGCTCCACAATTTGAGGGAAAAGAAATAGGGTTCGGGGAAAAATTAATCGCAGAAGGAATAGCAAAAGCAACCGGCTTTACTAGAGAAGAAGTTGATGCATTATTCAACAAATCAGGGGACCTAGGGAATACAGCAGAAGAATTAATGCAAAAAAGAACCCAACAAGCACTATTCGCAAACCCGCTTACTGTAGAAAAAGTTTTTTCAAACCTAAAAAAAATGTCCCAAACAGAAGGAACAGGAAGCCAGGAATCAAAAACAAAACTCTTAGCAGAATTATTTAACTCTTCTTCCCCAACAGAAGCAAGGTACATAGCAAGAATACCATTAGGAAATATTAGATTAGGAATAGGGGACCCAACAATAATGGATGCATTCGCAATGGTTTTAACAAAAAAAGAACAAGGAGAACTTGAAAAAGAAAAAGGAAAGGCTGTGAAAAAAAAAGAGGAAAAAAGAATAGAGGACATGCAAAGAAAACTCAAAGTAAATATAAGGGAAAAAATTGAGGGAGCATACAATGTTGATTCTGATTTAGGGGAAATAGCAGAAATATTGAAAAAAGAAGGAATACCAGGGCTTGAAAAAATAAAAATAAAACCCGGAACCCCAATAAGGCCAACCGCAGCAGAAAGATTGCCAAGCGCAGAGGAAATAATCAAAAAACTTGGAAAATGCGCTGTAGAAAGCAAATACGATGGATTCAGGGTACAAATATCAAAAGAGGGGGACAAAGTAAAAATATTTTCAAGACAAAGCGAAGATATAACAAAAATGTTCCCTGAAATAATTGAAGCTGTTAAAACAAACCTTACTCCAAAAAAATGCATTGTGGAAGGAGAAGCACTTGCATTCAATGAAAATACACAGGAATATTATCCATTCCAAGTAACAATTCAAAGAAAAAGAAAATATGAAATAGAAAAAAAAGCTAAAGAATATCCATTGAAACTATTTTTATTTGATTTAATGTTCTGCGAAGGGGAAAGTTACATGGAAAAACCTTTGTGGGAAAGAAGAAAAAAACTTGAAAGCATAGTAAAGGAAGGAGAACTCATACAGTTAAGCGAACAAAAAATAATTGATGACCCAAAAGAACTGGAAGCTTTCTTTGAAGAAAAAATTTCTCAAGGGCTAGAAGGGGTAATGGCAAAAGATTTAGATGCCCCTTACATAGCAGGAGCGAGAAAATTTGCATGGATAAAACTAAAACGCTCATACAAAGGGACACTAGATGATACACTTGATTTAGTGATAATTGGTTACTATAAAGGGAAAGGAAAAAGAACACAATTCGGATTAGGGGCACTGCTTGTTGCCGCATATAATGAAAAAAAAGATTTATTCGAAAGCGTGGCAAAAATAGGAACAGGAATGAGCGAAGAAATGCTTGGAGAACTTGAAGGACTATTATCAAAAACAATTTCAAAAAACAAGCCAGTAAGAGTTGTTTCAGAATTAGAGCCTGATTGTTGGGTAATACCCAAATATGTTGTAGAAACAAGGGCAGATGAAATAACATTAAGTCCTTTACATTCTTGTGGAAAAGAAAAAGGAAAAGGATATGCCTTGAGATTCCCAAGAATGATTAAATTAAGAAGCGACAAGAAACCAGAAACCGCAACAACAACCACAGAAGTGAAAAAAATGTTTTCAATCCAAAAAAGAGTATCAATAGAGGATACTTATGGAAAGGAAAGTTAATTTTTTTTAAAAGAAAAGCATCTGTTATAGTTAAATTTAAGTAATTGAAAAACAATAAGGTGTA
>JBAZKP010000006.1:0-58994 GCA_041650735.1 archaeon
TATACCCCGACCGGGATTCGGACCCGGGTCACTGCCTAATTTTAGCTTTAACTAATTTTCGCTTTCTGGCTGTTTCGTAAGAAATAGCCAAATTCTTTCGCGAGCCCAAGCAAAATCTTGCGATTTTGCGGAGCCAGCAAAATTCTATTTTGCTAGGCCTTAGTAAGGCTCTGAGAAGGCAGTATGCTTGACCACTACACTATCGGGGCACTTCTTTTTCTTCGAAAAAGACCTGCACTAGAAAATGCGCTATTAAGCGCTTGCACTTTTTGAGCTTTCAGCTCAAAACCTGCACTAGAAAACCAATAGTGTAAATTTTACTGAATTTTTTCCTAAAAAATTCCTACACTATCAGGGCTTCTCAAAAGATTTTGTGTTGGTTAAGTTTATATTGGTTAATGGTTTTAGTCTCTTCATGAAGATTAGTGCTGTGTTTCTTGATCTTGATGGTACGCTTATTGATTCCATTCCTTTGATTATGGCGAGTGATAAGGCTGCTATGGAAGAGTTTGGTTTTAAGGTTACCCATCAAAAGTTGAGAGAATTATCGCAATTGCATTCAAGGGATATTGCTTATTATTTAATGGATTCAACTAAAAGGGTTTTTGATTTATTTAGTTTTGTTGAGTTTAGGAGAAAAATTTTCTTAAAATTATTAAAGAAACACAAAGCAAGGAACTTATGGTTTTCTGATTCAAAACAGTTCATTAGCGAAATGTCTGAAAGGTTTTCCCTATCAGTTATTACTGGTTCTAGGCATTTATTCATTAATGCTGTTTTTGATAAAAAGACTTTTAATAAAATAAATTTTTTTGTTACTAGTGATGATGTTGAGCATAAAAAGCCTGATATTGAGTCTTTGGTTAAAGCTATTAAGAAATTAAAAACAAAGAAAGAGGAAATTGTTTTTGTTGGGGATTCTGAACAGGATGGCTTGATGTGCCAGCGCTTGGGAGTAAAGTTTATTGCTAAGCTTGGAGGAATTTCTACTGAGAACCAATTAAGGAAATACAATCCTGCTTTTGTTGCAAAAAATTTTGAGGAAGTTAAAAGGTTTATTGATTTGCTTGAAGATATTTAATTTGTTTGAGCTTTTATTTTTCTCAACTTTCCTTCTTTTGTTAAAACGTTTTCGTCTATTAAGGATAATTTTTCTTCCAATAAGGTTAGATTGATTAGGGTGTCTTTGCATCCGTCTTTAAGCAATAAAACTGCTTGTGGGATAATGCTTACTTGTTTTGTTAATTCAAAACCCATTACCGCTTCATGAAAACAGGATACCCCTATAGCTGCTTTTGGCTTGGTTTTTTCAAGAATTTTTTTTAACAAGCTCCCGCCTGGAACAATATATATTTGTTTATAGCCAAATTTTTTTGCTATTTTTACTGCTTCCCCTATATTACATGCTCCGCATTGTTTGCAGTGATAACCTTCATCATCATGAGTGGCTTTACATTCCTTAAGGTTTCTTGTACAGTGAGGCAAAAACAATGCTCTTTCATCGAAAGGAATTTTTTTGAACTCAGGTTCATAAACAGCATTTCTTAATTCAACATGAGTGAATTGAATTAATGCATCGCTCAAACCTAATGATTTCCCTATTCCTTCTGCTGCAGAAGCAGCATTCAAATGCGCACCAGTATCAACTGTTTTCGCAACAGCCATCTTTATTTTCTGATAAATGCTATCAGTCATAAATACAAGTAAAAAAAGAAATAATTATAATGCCACTGGGCGGAATCGCACCGCCGACCTCCTGATTATGAGTCAGGCGATCTAACTGCTGATCTACAGTGGCTGAACTGCCCAGCCAGTCGTAGCAAAACCATGGGTTTTGCGTCGCCCCGCAAAAGCAATGCTTTTGCTAGGTCACATCTGGAGTCTATCTTCGCTTTGCTCGATAGACTTGCTCAAAAACCGGGTCATTAAAGAAATCTTTCTTAGAAAAGTTTTAATACTTGCTTGGGGGAGGTAAAAAGAGTTATTCTAAATTGGTTAACCTGCTTTTCACTATTAGGTTGTTTCCGTATAATACTACTCTGTCAGCGTAGCCAATAAACAAGCTGGTTTCTAGTACTCCAGGGATTCTTTTTGCTTGGTAGTCAAGGTCTTCTATTGAGTATATGTCATCACATTTAATATCCACAAAGTAGTGTCCTGTTTCGCTTAGCACTGGTTTTCCTTTTATTTGTCTTAGTTTTGGTTCACCGAGGTTCATTAATTGTGTTAGGGTTTTGTTCATTGCAAAGGAACTTATTTCTACTGCTATTGGGCAGTTTAGTTTTTTAACAAAATTTTTTTCTTCGCATACAACAACGAGTTCTGCTGCATCTAGTGCAATCATTTTGTCTCTTATCAAAGAGGTTGTTTCGTTTGAAATGTAATCAAAGTCTTCATTAACCTGGTCAACGAAATCAAATGCTAAATCTATTTCCACATCATCAAGGGATACTGTGGGTAATTTGAGTTGGGAGCAAATAAGACCCATTGAGTGGGCTGTTGGCACTATTTTTATTTTTAAACCATTTTTTTCAACATAGAGTGCCAGTTTTTTCAAAAACGCTTCGTTTGAGGGACCTGTGCCAAAAGATACAACTGAATTATTTGTAATATATTTTTCAAGCAAAGCTTCTACTCTGTCATCAGTAATCATGTTCTCACATTTAATACTTCTTTGTTGAATAAAAACCTGTTGATTATGAAAAGCCTTAATCAGGTTAAGAAGGGTTAGTTTCGCCAAGTGACTTTAACATCATCTGTTCTTTGTTTTGGAAGTATTTCTGAAGAAAAAACACTTGTTTTCTTGCCTTTGCTGTGCATTAATAGCCCAAGCCAGGCTATTTGTGCAGCATTGTCAACCATTACCCCGTTAGGCGGGACAAATAATTTCGCTCCGCGTTCGGAACACATTTTTTCAACCATTTCTTGTAATGCTTTTGAGCATCCTACTCCCCCTCCGAGAACAACTTCTTTTTTTTGGGTGTGTGCTAATGCTCTTTCAGTTACTTCGGTTAACATGGCAAAAGCAGTGTGGAGAGCAGAGTAAACTAAATCTTCTTTGCGGAGCAACCCTTTTTCTATTAATGGAATTTTTTTTTCCGCGGAAGTCAATAAACCGGAGAAAGCTAAATCCATTCCTTTTACTGTGTAAGGTAATTCAATTAATTCTTTTCCCTGAAAATACATTTTGTCAAGAATAGGGCCTGCAGGAAATCCTAATCCGAGTTTTCTTCCGAATGAATCCAAAAAATTTCCTATTCCTGTGTCAAGGGTTTCTCCAAATACTCGGTAATAATTATTTTCATAACAAATTATTTGGGTGTTAGCACCTGAAGCATATAACATTACTGGGTCAAAAGCATTACACAATTTTCGACCTATTTCTAAATGAGCTATACAATGATTTGCTCCTATTAGAGGAATATTTTTTTTCAGAGCAAGTTGGCGTGCAGTTATTGCTCCGCAACGCAAAGGGTTTCCTATTCCTGGTCCTTGGGAGAAGGAAATTAAATTAATTTCGTTTAATGAAACTCCTGCTTTTTCAAGCGCTTGTTTTACAACTAAGGGTGCAACCCTGTAATGGTGCTCCGCAAGTTCGCGAGGAATCATTCCCCCAATTTCTGTTGTATAAGAATCTTTTTCGTTTGAAAGTATTTCACAAGAGCTTTTTTCATAATCTGTTTGATCAATATTGCTTTGCACAATACTAACTCCGAAAGTATGCGCAGTGCTTTCTATCCCAAGGCAATTCATTTAATCACTTTTCAAAAAATTAAATATAATGTAATTGCAATTAAATTGTAAATTAAATGCCCTGTGTATGTTTGTATTATTGAATTGTTTTTCTTGTACCAGTAAGCTATTATGAATCCTAAAACTAGTACTCCTATTATTTCGGCTATTGAGCCGTATCCAATGTGTGCGAGTGAGAATATTATTGTTGAAATAATTACCCCTGTTCGTTTTACTAAAAATGCTCTGAAAAAGAATTCCTCAACAAACATTATTACAACTAAAAGTGCAATATAAAGTATTATCCCGCTTTGCAAATCTCCTTTAATTACATCCCCAACTTTGTCCAAATCATTAAGGTTTAGTAATGTCAAAACAACTGACAATAAAATAAAAGCAACTAGGAGGAGAGAGAGTAATTTCATTGAACCTGTTAGTTCTTTTTTCCATCCTTTGGGTTCTGGGAGCAAATCACTTATTGTTTTTTTCCAAGAATAGCTTTTAATTGCCCTTAACCAGAATAAGGGAAAAATAATTAAAAAGAATATTAAGAACCAGTAAAGCATAATGTAATTGAAGGACAAGTTGTTTTAAATGTTTCAAATCAACAAAGAATTGAAACAAAAGGCAAAGGAGTTTTAAGAATTAGATTATTATTTTTTCTTCATTTCCATGTATCCGCATTTTCCGCATGCTGATCTGTCTTTGTGTTCAGCCATGAAAACGCCTGGTCCGCATTTTGCGCAGAACTTATTTTTTCTTTTTAATACCCCTGTTGAAACATCATATCTTTCTGATTTTGATATTTTTTTTTCTTGTTTTTCAGTCATTCAAATCACCATTAATCTGATTATTTTTTGAAATTTGCTGGTGCCTCATTTTTTTGTTCTTCTGCACCTTCTTTCTTTTCTTTCCCGAAGTTTCTTACAACAATATAATCTGGCTCTGTTTTTTTCAAGGATTCAGCGCTCTCATAACTTGTTACATATACTTTTGCTTTTGAGGAACCGAATTTTGAATCAACTTTTGTAATAACCATTTTTTCAGGAGAAATATCCAGCATTGCGGAAAGTTTTTCCCTTATTTGCTGTTTTGAGGGGATTGTTTTTTCATGCATTTCTGCAACCATTTCTGTTCTTTTCAATAAATCGTTTTTCTTTTTTTCAATTATTTTCAAATCCATTCTTCTTCACCTTTAAAAAAAATTATCTGCTTAATCTTAAAGCAAATTTTCCTTTCCTTGTTATACCCATTTTTTTTGCTATCTCTGATTGTTCAGGGTTTAGTATTACTACGTATCCGCGCCAAAATGTTGTGAACACTTTTTCGTTACAGTTAGGGCAGACATCTCCTTGTTCAACAATGAATCTGCAACTTCTGCATGCTTTTTCTTTTAACATTCAATCTCCTCTACTGTATTTTATTAAATAAAATTATTCTTTCTTTTCCTCTTTTGATTTTGATTCTTTCTTCGGCTTTTCTTCAGCGGATTTTTTTCCCTTGCCTTTTACTTCTTTCACTGATTTTTCATCAATTCTGCCCCAATCTGATTTTCCTAGGAATGGCTGTCTCATAGTTAAGCCTATTTTTGATGAAGATGTATCTCCTTTCAATGAAATTGTAACTATTCTTGCTAGCACATTGTCTTCAGGAACTAATTTCTTATCAGTTTTTTTGCCAATAAATCCTGGCAATTTCGCATCATAGTTTATGTAATCATCCATTATTTGGCTTACGTGAATTAATCCTTCAATAGGCCCTATTCTTACGAATGCACCGAATTCAGTTGCTTCGGTTATTGTTCCTCTTGTTACTTCTTGTACGTGAGGCTTGTAGGTTAGCATTTCTATTTCTGCTTCATAATAAGCTGCTCCATCACCAGGGATTACATGGCCTACTCCAACTTCTCCTATCCCAGTTACTGCAATTATTACCCCATATTCATCCTTTATTCTTCCTTCATAATCTTCTCTGCAAATATCCATTAATGAGTCTTTTATTTTTGTCCCAAGTTTTTTAGCAGGAACCCTTACTTTGTCCACTATTTTTGTCTTGTAAAACATTTATTCACCTTCAAAAAATAATAAAAAAATCTAAATCCACCAAGCTTTTTAGCTAGCCTTAACCCTAAGGCAGGATTAATTAATTAACAAAACGCCATGTTTAAAAACCATCTCTTTTGGGCAAAAATTAACCTCAAAAAATGTATCCAACCCAAAAATTGTCCTAGAATTTGAGTCATTCTCCCACTATTTCCCCTGTATCAATATAAGTTAGGCTTCTGATAAAAATTGTTTTCCCGCCCGCTTCTTTTACTCTTCTTCTCAAAAATTTATCATTTGTGGCAATCACATATTCTTTGCTCATATTTACAAGTTCTGAATCCACATCCTCCATTGTGCTGTCAATTACTTTTACATTATTGTTTTTCAGTACTTGTTCCACTATGCGTGACTCATTTTGAATTTTTTTGTCAGTTTTCGCAAGCCCTTTGATTTCATAAAGCACTCTGCCAAGAGTATAGAATTCTGCCGGGACCTTTTCCTTAATTTCTTCAAGCCCATGGATTTTTTGCCGAACCATTGTTAAAAGAAAATTAGTATCTAATAGAATTTTTATTTTCGCCATTCAAAATTCGCCTTTCTTAAACTAAAAAAAAACTTAATTAGTTCTTAAGCTTAAAGCACTTCCCCGAATGCTATTAGTCTCCATTGCCCCGCAATGTTTTTGCTTATTGCTACTCTTTCTCCTTTTTCAACAATAACCTCGTTTTTCAGATTAAGTACTGTCGCTTTGGAATCAGTTTTTATCACAAATCCGACAACTGTGTTTGTACCTATTGTAATAACTAACGGTTCTGTAACTTTTATTGCGGTTTTTTCTTTTATGTTTTGTTCAATCATTCTTTCAAACAGATTTATTTTCAAAATTAATTCCTTTACTGGTGCAGGCAATAATCCTGGTTTTGCTGCTATTTGTCCCCTAAGCTGGTCGTTTTGCCCAACACTTGGATCAAGCGAGGTGCTTATGGCAATTAATCCGCCTGGCCTTGCTTTTTGTATTAACCCTTGGTCAGTTGCTATACTCATTACTTTTGCAATTGTTTTTCCTTTTAACCCAGGGCATAATTCAATTTCATCTCCAACGCTTACAGTCCCTTGTGCAATGCTTCCACCAATAACTGCTCCTTTCAAATCCTTTGATTTTGTTCCGGGCTTGTTTATATCAAAGCTTCTTGCAATAAACATTTTCAATGGTTTTGATTCGTCAAACTTAGGAGTGGGAATATGCGTTTCAATTGCTTCAATTAGTGAATCAATATTTGCTCCAAAATTAGCTGCGGTTGGAATTATTGGGGCTTCCTTATACCCATAAATGTCCAAGAAATTGCGTATCGCTTTGTAATTTTCCAATGCTTGTTCTTTTGTAATCAGATCTATTTTGTTTTGCGCTACAACAACTTTTTCTACTCCTGCAAATTTAAGCGCCATTAAGTGTTCTATTGTTCTTGGCTGCGGACATGGCTCGTTAGCAGCTATTACTAGCACTGCTCCGTTCATTAACGCAGCGCCTGAAAGCATTGTTGTCATTAATGTTTCGTGCCCAGGGGCATCAACAAAGCTCACTACTCTTTTACTTAATACTTCCGCAGATTGCCCACTATACTCAGCCTTATTACTGTAAACAACCCCTGAACTAGTTTTTAATTTATAGAAAACAATATCAGCGTACCCTAATCGTATTGATATTCCTCGCTTCATTTCTTCACTGTGAGTATCACACCATTTGTTTGTAAGTGCTTTGGTAAGAGAGGTTTTGCCATGATCAACATGTCCTATCATACCAATATTTATCTCCGGCTGTACAATTTCCTTTGGTTTTTTAAGAGGCACTTGCACAGGAGGACAAACAGCCACACCTATATGAGGAGAAGGTGCGTGTTTTTCAGGATGTTCTTTTTGTTCTCCATGAACCTTGTGTTCATGAACATGTTCAGGACTTATTTCTATTTTATTTTCATGCACTGCTTCAACTTTGTCAGAATGGGTTTTTTGCCGAAGGTCTGCATGTTCTTCTTTTTTTTCAGAAACTTTTTTCCTAATTTTTGTTCTTGCTTCGCTTGTGTGCCCAGCCGGCTGGGTCTTTTTTTTAGGAATTTTCTTTGTAATTTTTTCCTCTTTTTCTTTTTTCTTAGTACCAGCCACTTTCAACACCTTTTCTCAGCACTTTAGTGCTTTGCTTTCTTTACTCCGCTTCCAAGTTCTGCGCTTCCAGCCATTTCAAGACTCTGCTTAATCATTCTTTCTTTTGCTGATGCTTGTTCATCTGCGCTTGGAGCTTTTTTTGCAAGAACCTGGTCTATAGCAACATTCCCTGTTTTTGTAATTACAATATTCATTTGGGTTATTTCATTGCTTACCATGCTTCCTCTTACTGATATTCTTCTTCTTTCTCCTTTTTTTGCTGCACTGAATCCTGGAGCTTTTCCAGTGAATATTTTTTTTCTTGCTGAACCAGGCATGGATACATTCATTGAAAAGCCTTGTTTATCGCTTCCCCCTGTTATTTTTCCTTCATAGCCGCTCAACCCTATTTCGTCTAGCTTTACTACTTCCCCTATTTTCTTACCTATAAACAAGTCTTGTTCAGAACTTGCTGGATAGGCTTTTCCTGATTTTTGGTCACTTATTGCGAACTTCATTATTATTCCCCCATTCTGCAAAAATAATTTCCTGCGAAACCATTTTTATTCCTTCGCAGGAACCGATTTTTCCTATTCTTTCTCCTCAATGATTTGTTTTTCCTTTATTTTTTCAAGTAATTGTTTTTCTCCAGGACTAAAATCTGCTGAATATTTTTCTAGCACAGAGTAATGTTTTTCTGGTATGCAGGAATAAAGCTTGTCTCCTTCAAACAGGTTTCTGCCCACGTTTCCACCATCAATTGAAACAGCTATTTCGTCCCCTTTTTTTGCTTCTTTTACCGCTTTTCCCTCATTTTGCAGTCCCTCAATTTTCCCTATAAATCTGCCTTCTCCGTTCATTAATCCGCATCCTTCTTTTAATTTTCCTTCAAGCACTTTTACTCCAACAATTGCAGGCTTATTGTTTCTGAATACTTTTCCGGGCAATAATTCAAATTCTACTGGCCAAACCAAACAAGCTATTTCATTTTGTTTTGCAAGTTTCTTTGATTCTTGCACCCAATTTTTGTAGTTTTCAATTAAATGGTAAATAACTTTTTCATTAAAAATCTTTATTCCTCTTTTTTCTGCTTCTTGAGTAGCATCAGAATCAATGATGACATTAAAACCAAGGATTACTCCAAGCAGGAAATCATCACACTGGAGTGAAGCTGCTTCCATCACATCTTTTCTTGTTACTTCCCCCACATCTGCTTTCCTGATTGCAAATCCTTCTTTTTTAAGTAAATGTATTATTGCTTCCAATGAGCCTATAGCATCTGCTTTTACGATTAATCCTTTTGCGTCAGATTCATAGTGTGTTTCTTTGAACTCTGTTTTTAATTCTTCAACTTCTTTTCCTGTTTTTATTCCTGTCATGGTTGCTCCAACAAGAACATCATCTAATCCTGGAGCCGAAATTTTTACCCCTGTTGCAGCGGAAACGCTTTTTACTGAACTGAATTTTTCTTTTGTGAGCCTCATTTCCTGTAATGGTTTTGGTTCAAGCAGTGCCCTGATTTTTGTTGTTATTACTCCTTTTCTGCCTACTACCGCAATTTCATCATTAACTTTTAATGTTCCTTGGTAAAGTATTACGTCAATTGTTTTTCCTAATCCTTTTTCCTCTTTCGCTTCTAACACAGCCGCTTTTGGAGTTTCGTCACAACTTATTTCTAATTTTGTTTCCAAATATTTTTGTGATAATCCTGATAGTAAAGTAAGTAACTCAGCCAGTCCTTCTTTTGTGTGAGCTGATACAGGCACTATTGGTATTTGTTTCCCAAATGCGCATCTGTCAAATCTTTCTCCTTCAAAACCATATTCATAAAGTTTTCCCACTAAGGTATAAATTTTTTCATCAAATAATTGCTTGCTTCTTTCATTATGAGTTTCTAAATTCTCGAGAAAACTTCCTTCTTTTGAGGAATAAAAATTTAGTAAATCTATTTTTGTCATTGCTATTACAAATGGCACTTTGTATGAGCGAAGAATTTCTATTGCCTCTACAGTTTGTGGTTGAATTCCCTGAACCGCATCAATAACTAAAATAGCTAAATCAGCTATCCCTCCCCCACGTTTTCTTAGATTTGTGAAAGCCTCATGTCCTGGCGTATCAATGAATAAAAGTCCAGGAATGGTTAGATTGAATCCAAATTTTTTTATTAATGGCCCTGCTAACTCTTGTATTATCTCAACTGGTACTTCTGTGGAGCCTATGTGCTGAGTTATTGCGCCTGCTTCTTTGGCAGCCACTCTTGTGCTTCTTATTGCATCCAGCAAGGATGTTTTGCCATGGTCTACATGGCCAAGCACTGTAATTATTGGCTGCCTTATCATAATAACTCACTTTATTGTTCTTTTTTTTGCTCCATTTCCATCATTTTCTTTTTCGCATGCTCTATTTCTTCAACACTTTTTCCTTTATCTTTTATTTCGGTGTACATTCCTTTTTCTGATCTACAGTATATCCAATTGAAATTCATTTTATCATAGCTGAACATTTCTTCAGGTTTAAAGAATCTATCTATTTCATATTTTGCAACTTCATCATTTTCTGATGCGTGTATTAAATTTGTTTGTGTGCTCATTGAAAAGTCTCCTCTTATTGTTCCAGGGGATGCATCTCTTCCACATGTTTCTCCTGCAAGTCTTCTGACAACTGCAACCGCATCTTTTCCTTCTATTACTGCCAAGATGCATGGAATACTCGACATATAGTCAAGGAGTTCCTCAAAAAATGGTTTATTTGTTAGATGTTCATAATGTTGTTTTAATTTGTAAACATTTAGGCGCTCCATTTTCATTCCAACTATTTTCAATCCTTTTTCTTCAAACCTTGTAAGGATTCTTCCAATTAAGCTTCTGTTTACCGCATCAGGCTTAAAAATAACTAGTGTTCTTCTCATTGTTTCATCTCCTTTTTGACTCACCATTTCATCAACTCATTTTGCCTAAAATTTAAACAGCAATTTTGCTGAAACAAAAAAATCTGGAGCAATTGAACAGTTTAGTGCTCAATCGCTTCCCTTATTACTTGGCATTTTATTCAGCGCTTGCAGATTTTTTGTCTGTTTGTTCTTTGTCTTTTGCTGACATCAAAGTTTTCTTTAGCTTGTTGTATGCTTCAGTCCACCTTGTATTAATCGGTTTTCTTCCTAAAACGATTTGGTTTTTTTCGCATTTGTTGGAGCAAAAATAGAAGACTGTGCCTTCTCTTTTTACATACATTTTGCCTCCGCCAACGGGAAGGTCTTGTCCGCAAAAACTACATTTAACCATCATTTCACCTTCCATTAATTCTTTGACCTTATTTCTTTTGCTTCTCTTTCTGTGTCAAGCAAAATCAAAACGTCTCCTTTTTGCACACTCCCTCGTGCGTTTCTTCTCTTGACTCTTCCCTTTTCTGGGCCATCAAGTATTTTGCAGAGGATTTGTGTTACTTCGCCGTGAACACCTGTTGTTTTTACAACTTCAACTACTTCAGCAGGAGTTCCTCTTTCATCACCCATTCAAAACCCCCCTACTTCCTTAACTCCGCAATTTTTTTGCCTAATTCTTTTAATTCTGCTTCAGCTTCTGATTCAACTATTGCTATTGAGGCTGTTGCTGTTTTCAATCCAGCTTTTTCGCCTAACTCTTTTTTTGTTGCAACATAGCTGAAAGGAATTTGTTTTTCGTCGCATAGTAATGGCAAATGCATTACTATTTCTTTTGGGCTAACGTCTTCAGCTATTACCACGAATTTTGCCGTGCCTCTTTCAATAGCTTTTGTTACTTCGTTAATACCGCCTTTCAATTTTCCTTTCTTTGCTGTTTTTTCGAGCAAATCGAGAGTCTTTTCTCTAAGCTCATCCGTTAATTGAACCTTTATATAGTCCGCCATCGAAAACACCTCCACTTCAACTGCTTTCCGAGTCTCCCCGAAAAACATCAGTTTCATTGGCAGAAACCAGTTTAATCTAAAATAATTCCATCCAGAAAGCTTTAAAAATATGCTAGAAATAGTCTAAAACACTTCAATCATAAGAATAAACGCATTTGATTATTCCTCTTTCTTTTGCTTCTATGTTAACATATCCTAATCCTTCTAGGCGTATTATCCCTTTAGCTTCAAGAATTGAGGGAGCAGAGAAGCCTCTTTTTATTGACCCATCTCCCATAAGTACCTCAATATCAATTAATTCCTTTATCCAAGATATTACAGGGTTATTTGTCTTTGAGTATGAAATAAAAGTTGCTTTCCCATTGAACTCAGTTATCTCATTCATTTTTGCGTTAAATGCTTTTTTGAACCTAACTTCAGCCCCAATTCTGTTTTTGTATTTTAGGAGCTCTTTTTTGTCTGCAAACAATTTTGCTACTCCGCTGTTAAAATTAATTTTTTCTCCATAGCATTCTCCTTCGCCCGGTGCAATATTGTAAACCTCAATCTCTGCAGCCTCTTCAAAGAAAGGAAATTCTTTTGCTTCCCCAAGTATTTCTTTGTTTGCTGCAGCAAACGCATCTAAAGAAATTTTTACTTCTTTTAGCGCTAATCCACAATCAAGTATTACTTTTCTTATTGCTTTTGGGGAGAAGCCTCTTCTCCTGAATGATTTTAGTGTTGCTAATCTTGGGTCATCATCTCTTGTGAGCCCTCCTTTTTCCATGAGAACTTTTATTTTGCTTTTGCTGAGAATCATATCCCCTACTTTGGATATTTTTCCGTGGTATGCTGTGTGTGGGTAAACCCAGTCAAAATATTTGTAAAGTGCTTTTTGTTTTTCCTCGTTTCCCACGTGTTCTTGTCCGCGAATAATAAAATTTATTTTCATATCATAATCATCAACTGCGCTTGCAAGGTTATATGAAGGCCAGACATGTTTGTCCTTTACCTTAACATTAGGATGATTCACTTCATCAACTATTTTTGCGAGCCACCAATCACGCGTCGAAGGGTCTTTGTTTTTTAAATCAGTTTTTATTCTTACAACTGCTTGTTCTTCTTTTATTTCATGTGCGAGCATTTTTTTCCAAAGAGCAAGTTGTTCTTTTGGTGTTTTGTCTCTGCATTTACATCCTTTGCTTTTCCAAATTAGTTTTCTCCATTCTTCTGAATCACAATCACAAATGTAAGCATTTCCTTGTTTGATTAATTCTTCTATTACATGGTAGTATCTGTCAAGCCTGTCTGATGCTTTTTGTATTTCATCAATTTTTATTCCAAGCCACGCAAATTCTGCCAAAAATTCTTTTTCTATTCCTGCCACAGGTATTTTTATTTTTGGGTCAGTGTCATCAAACCTTAGAATAAATTTTCCACCATATTTTTTTACATATTCATCTGTGAGCACTGCTGGCCTTGCATGCCCAAAATGCATTGCTCCGCTCGGGTTTGGCGCAACTCTAGTAATTAGTTTTTCTCCTTGTGGAAGCCACTCTAATTCAGGGAGAGTTTTTTCTTTTTCAACGTGTTTTAATTCCCATCCTTGTGCTTCAAATTCTTTGTATTCCTTTTCCAAATCCTCTTTTTTCATTTTATTTACTTCCATAACCTGTTTGCTTATTTGGGACATCGCTTCTTTCAAATCAGTTTGGGGAAAAAGGGCTTTTACTTTTCCCACCACAGCCCCTATTTGTGCTTTTCCTTCATGCTCGTAAGCATTCTTTACCGCGTATTTGTAAGCTGTTTGTTTTATTTGCTCCATGAAAAGAATTAGTTCAATAGAGTTTAAGAGTTTTGTTGTTGGTTTCCTAGTTTCCTAATTAGAATCTGGACTTGAATTTTTTACCATTCTTTTTGGGTAGTTATAGGTCTAGTGTTTTCAGTATGCGCTTTTTGACCGTTAAAAATTCTTTTTGCTCTTTTAGCTATTTTTTTCTTTTTCTCTTTTAAAATGCGGCTTCTTTCAAGCAGTGACAGTTTTGTATAAGGGTCCGCTCTTGCCATTTTACCTATTGTCTTCCATGTTTCATTGCGTGCAATTCTGTTTAACCTTGAGCGTTTCTGAATTGCTCCTCTTATTCTATTTATCACAGGCATTTTCTCACATCAATAATTTTTTGCTTCTTTCCAGTTTTTGTCAAAGTAGTGGCATAGTGTGTTTGCCATTGGCACGTGGTCATTCAGAATTGTAAAATGATAATCAGGTCTCTGTTTTTTGAAATCGGATATAGCCATAACAACTTTTTTGTTGTCAATAATAAATGCATTCATTCCGTGTACAAGGTGTTTTACTTCTGCAGATTCTTTGAGTCTTTTGGATGGAAATGAGTTTAGGAGTTTTATTGTAACATTTTTTTCTTTTGCTCTTTTCAGTGCTTCGTGTATTATGTCATGTTCATCGCTTATTTCTGTTAACCCTTGGATGGATTTAGTTGCTTTTAATAATTCTTGTCCAAGTATTCTTTCAAAGTCTTGTCTGTCTTTTACTTTCATTACTTTTTCCCCGGTTTCTTCTTTCCCTTCTTCAAAATCAAGGAAATTTTCTTTTATTTGGGTTGCTTCATTTTCGAGGTCTCTTAACTGATTTTTTTTGCTAATAAGCAGGATGTCAATTGCTTTTTGTGGTTCTATTGCTCTGTATAATTTTGGTCTGCCTTTTATTTCAATGATAAGATTTTTTGCCATTAATTTTTCGAGTACATCATATACCCTTGTTTTTGGGACTTGTGCGGTTCTGGAAATTTCAGGAGCTTCAGCTTCTTTTAGGGTAAATAGTGTGTTTAGCGTTTTTGCTTCGTACTCAGTGAGACCAAGTTTCTCTAGTAATCCATAGGCTTCAGAATTATTCATCCCAACCACTCAAAAAAGCTCTTATTGTATAGTTAATAATGCACAAACAAGTATATAAATTTACTTTAAAACGTTAATTAGGGCTTTTAAATTAGCTTTTTTTGAGAATTACACAAAAAAAAACACTGTTCACCGAATTAATACTTCACCCTGAAAAGTTTTTGCCAATGCTAGCCTTATTCAGTATCTTTTTTGTCTTCTGTTCCTGTCATTGCCGCGTCTGAACCTTTGGAATGCTCTCTTTGGCTTCTCTTCTTGTGTCTCATCTATTTCTTGTTCAAAGTCATTTACATGAACTGAGAAATTTTCCCTAGAAATTTCTTTTCTTTCCACAAGTATTTCTCTTGCCAGCAAGTAAAATATTAATGCAAGTGATTTTCTTCCCTTATTGTTTGCTGGAATAACAAGGTCAATGTTTGCTAATGGTGAATCCGAACCAGCTATCCCTATTACAGGTATTTTTACTTCTGATGCTTCTTTCAGTGCTTGTGAATCAGCTATTGGATCTGTAATTAAAACAATTTTTGGCTCATGAAATAATCTTGCCTGTGGGTTAGTTAAAGTCCCCGGAATAAATCTTCCAATGAATTCCCTTGCTCCAATCATTGATGCTAGTTTGCGTGCAGGCTTGTGTCCATACATTCTTCTTGCAACAATTGCTATGTCTTTTCCTTCATACTTTGCAAGCATTTTTGCAATCATTCTTATTCTTTTGTCTATTGTTTCAATATTAAATACCATTAATCCATCTTTTCTTTTTTTGAATATGTATCTCCTCATTTCGCCTGTCTTAAACTTTGTGCCAATATGTACTCCGCTTTTCAAGTATGTTTCTATATCTATTAACAAATCTTTTCCTTTATAGAATTCTGTATCATCGAATTCTTGTTTCATTTCTTTTTCAACAGGTCTTTCTTCCATAGTATCACTTCATCAATGCAACTTATTTTTTGTACTTCATTATATCATCAATTAATTCTGCGTGTGTGAGCAGTGTTTTTCTGCAGCAGTACCTAATTACCTTTAAATCATCCATTACTTTTCCTGCATCTTCGCCTTTTTCGGTACGTTCTTTGAATTCAGCGTATAATCCGCCTAAAACTTTTCCGCATGAAAAACATCTTACTGGTACAATCATTTCATCACCGCAAACATTTTCTCAATAATTCTCGCCATTATTTGGCAGAGATTACAGCCATGGCTATTATCTCTTGCTACGCTGTTTTCTTCTCCTTGCTTTTCTTCCAAGAGGTTTCTTGGTTTCTACTCTTCTTACATCATCAACAAGCAATGCTCTGTCATATGCTGTATACAATTCCTTGAGCTTTTTGCCTTTTGCTTTTACTAAGGCTTTTGCTATGCATGACCTTACAGCTACAGCCTGGCTCATGAATCCTGAACCGGAAACCGTTACATCAATATCAAATTCTTTTGCCGAATCCCCTGCGAGCCTTATTGGCTCAAGCAGTAAATCTTTGACATACCCTCGTGCGTAAGCATTTACATTTATTTTATTTACTTTAATAGTCCCAGTACCTTTTCTTATTACAGCTCTGGCAACAGCGGATTTTTTCTTTGCCTTAACTATCATTCCTGCTTTTTTTGCTGCAGGCTTCATTTTCTTTTCGTCTTCCATCATAAACACCTTGTTATTACCATCTTCCGCCTAACAATAAAGCGAGTTCTTTTAGAGTCATAAAACTATATCTTTCGTTGCACTTTATGTCCTCATACTTCTCCATTTTTTCTTGTTCTAATTCTTTTGGAATGGAATTAAATATTGTCAATCTTTCAATCATTCTTTTCTTTGCTCTTTTCTTTGTAGGGAACATGTTTCTAATCATTCTTCTTAGCATCCTATCTGGTATTCTTGAGTATTTCGGTCCATAATGAGGGTTTGATTTTACTGCCGCATCAACTCTCATCTTGAATTTTGCCAATGTACTTTCCTTGTTTCCCACAATAATTGCTTCTTCAGCATTAACAATTGTAACACTTTCTCCTCTTATTACTGCTTTCGCTACTTTTGATGCGAGTCTTCCTGCAACCAATCCTTTTGCGTCTACTATCATGTCAACACCATCGCTTTTATTTTACTATTAATAATTTATTTACATCAGCTTTTGCTGCATTTTTTAAGTACTCTGCCAATGTGATAAATTTTCCTGAGGAATTAATTTTTTCTTTTGCAATTTCTGATGCTGCTACTGCAACAACATTAACTTTTTCAGTTAATTCTCCTTGTGAGAGCACTTTTCCTGGAACTATTAATGTTTTTCCTTTAAATTTTTTTGCTAAGTAATTTATTTTTTTAATGCTAACAGCTACTTTGTTTCTTGTGGGCCCTTGGAGCCTTTCTGCCAAATCGTCCCAAATAGCTTTTTTTGTCGTTCTCCCAGCTTTTTCCAAACTCGCAACGAGCTTTATTGTTTCCAATTTTTTTGCCATATTTTTCACTTCATCTTATTTTAATTATAATAATACTTACCAAAGGTTTCCTTTAGTGCAGGTCTTTTGCGTAAGCAAAAGAAATGCAGGGGAAGAGATTCGAACTCTCGAAGGCACTAAGCCACAGGATAACTCAAAGCGCGCTCTTTTCTTTTTCGTGAACGTTTTTCTTTTCTCGCAGAGAAAAGAAAAAGGCTCCTTAAGTCCTGCCCCTTTGACCGCTCGGGAACCCCTGCATATCGACAACCACCTTGTGGTTGCACGTAGCAACTTGACCAATAAACCATTATGTTTCTTGGATTCACCCAACGATGCTTTGCTTTGCAAAGCATTTATAATTTCTTAATTTCTTTTTCTAATTCATCTAGCTTTGCTGTTAATTGTTCTACAGCTGAATCAAGCAATTCTTTTGTTGTTAATTGCCCTGTTGTTTCTACTGTAAGTATAAAATCTGTGGAACTATACTCTGTTTCAACGCTGTGTTTTCTCAATATGTCCAAGTGCTGGTTTTGGTGTCCTGTATTATAAGGGTCAGAGAAAAACAATTTTCCTGCTTTTACTTCTATTGTCCCTTTTGGCATTTCTGCAATTATTGCTTTAGTATCATAACTTTTGTCATTTTTTATTTCTAATAGTTCATTGTAGGATACTATTGCTGGTTGGTATCTTGCGTGTTCTTCTCCTGCTTTCATTATAGCCGTCATTTCAAGCTTGAGGTTTTGGTCTTTTCCAAGCTTTGTAATTATTATTTTTTTGTCAATTATTTCTATTTTTGGATCTGTGCATTTGATGTCTTTGCTTGTAACTGTGCCTGGCCCTGTTTTTTCAAGCACTAGCTTTACTGTATCTCCTCTCTTGTATGTTTTTGTATCAGTTTTTATTGGCAATAATCCTAATCTGTTTGAAAGCATTTCATCAAATATTGGCGAGTCATTTTCATATATTTGAACTTCATCAATAGCAAGGCAGGGCACGTTAATCATTATTGCTCTTCTCAGAGTGTTCATGAAATTATAGTTTACCCCTTTTATAAGGTATTTTGAAATATTTCCATCTTCGTAAACTTTTTTGATATCCATAAATACAACCTTCTTAAATCATTTTCAAAATTTTACTTTTCCGCTTTTCCCCTGAATTTTTTCTGTTTTCTGCACCCATCATGTGGAAGAGGTGTAACATTTTCTATTGAAACTATCCTTAAACCGTTTCTTGTCAATGAACGTATTGCTGCTTCTGCGCCTGTTCCAGGACTAGGAGCCCTGTTTCCACCGTGTCCTCTGACTTTTACATAAATTTCCCTTATCCCTTTTTCTCTTGCAGCGTTTGCAATATTTTCAGCTAATTTCATTGCAACGTAAGGAGATCCTTCTTTATGCTGTGCTTTTGTCTCCATTCCACCAGTCGCTTTGAATATTGTTTCTGCACCAGTCATATCTGTAAGCAACAACATTGTATTGTTGTGTGTCGCATACACATGCACTATTCCTCTTGTTTCTACCATATCATCAACTCACACTTAACATAACTATTTTTTTACTATTTCTTTTGTTTCCTCTTCCTTTGGTTTTGCTTCTTCAAAATCTTTTTTCAATTCATTTTCTTGTTCTTGTGCTTTTTCTTTTCCTGCTTTTTTACTAGAATGTTTTTTTTGTTCAAACATTATTTCTTTTCCGTACCATGTTATTTTGTCTTCTTCATCTGCCCCAACAATATAACTTGGTTTATCAACTTTTTTTCCTTCAATTGCTATGTGCCCGTGAACTATGAATTGTCTTGCCTGAATAGGCGTGTTAGCTAATCCTTTTCTCCACACAACTGTTTGCAATCTTCGTTCAAGTAATGCTTCTGGTGTTAATACTAAAACATCATCAAGGCTTGGGCTTGCTCTTAATATTCCCATTTTTTTCAGTGAATCAAGCAATTCTTTTTCTCTTTTCAATCTGTTTTCTAGGCTTAGTGCAAGTAATTTTCTTGCAGTTCCTCTTTTTGTCCTGATTATTGTTTCTGCTCTATATAATTCTTTCTTATTCTTCAAACCATAAACTTTTTTAGAGTCTCGTTCTTTTTCTATTCTCTCTTTTTGGAAGGACTTTCTCGGTCTTTCGTATTGTTTTCGTTTCTTTTTTGGATCACCCATAACAATCACTTCTTTTCAGCTTTTGCGGGAGCCGCTGCCTTTGCAGGAGCTGTTGCCTTTGTAGCATCTTTCTTTGCTACTCCTACAACACCGCCTTTTCCTCTGTGTCTACTCTTTGTTTTTTGTCCTCTTACTGGCAAACCCCACATATGCCTTAATCCTTTGTAGGACTTAATTTCAGCCAATCTGGTTAAATCATTTCTTAATGAAAATGCTAAATCATTCATAGTCAAATGCTTGTCACTACCATTCTCAATATCTTTTTGTCTGTTCAATGACCACACAGGGATAGAATGCTTTTCTGGAGCGGATATTACTTCCTCAAGTTTTTTTACTTCTTCAGGAGTTAATTCCCCAAGTCTCTTATTTGCAGGTATTTTATTTTCTTTCCTAAATTGTACTGCTATTAATCCTCCAACTCTCTGCCCTATTCCTTTTATTCCTTGTATCCCTGATTCAACGCTTTTTGTTCCATCAAGGTCTTTTCCTATTACACGAACAATATAATTAAATTCTGCCATATCATCAACTCACAAAAATAATTTCATTCACCGATTTATTCTAAAGCTTTAAGTGCTTTTACAACCCCTTCATGATTTTCTTCTTCTTTTACTTTAGCTATTTTGTTTATTGGAAACAAATGAAGCATGTTGCATTGTTTTCTTTTTACTTTTGTTCCATCAACAAGAACTTTTCCTGCTTTTGGTTTTGATAAAACAACAATTGTTCTTCCTGCCTCTCTCCCTCTTGTTTTAATGCAAACCTGTCCTATTTCCATAAACACCAGCTCATTTCAATTTAAAAATTATTCAAGCTCCGGTCTTTTCATTGCTTGTTTTACATATTTCCTATATTTTTCATCAACATCTTCAAGTTTTTTTACTCCAGCAACTACTTTTCCTAATTCAATAAAAACCTTTGCTCTTGCTTCTCCTGAAAGTATTCCTCCAAAAGGAACTGAAGGACGTTTTTCTGTTTTGCTGTATTTTCCCATCTCGCATTTTGTGTCATTAGGCACTCCATGCAAATCATTTCCTGTTATTGCGCATTTAGATTTCTTGTGCTTTCCTTTAAAATATTCTCTTTTCGTTTCCGTAGCTGTTTTTCTGTACTTGTACTGTTTTCTTCTTTCGCCTGGTGAAACCATTTCAATCAATCCAATAATCATTTTTTCTTTTGTTTAACTTTATCATACCCTTTTTCAATAAAACTCAATACAATAACTGAAATCATGTAATAAAAAAAATACGCTTTGTAATATCCTGTTGCGGTACTCAATCCTGTTGGAATCCATGATGCCGGATTCAACAAGAAAAAACCGTTGAACGTTGGCAATGGAATAACTGATACCAAGTTTTGCCCGCCATACAAAGTGCCGAGAAACCAGAATGCTATTAGAAACGCAGGCATCGTGAACATGCTTAATTTCATATTCGCGTTCAACATTTCAGTATTCTGTTTGAGAATTTGCACTTGCAATTCCTCTATCTCTTTTTTATTTTTTTCAGCCTCCTTTAACAATTCCTTAAATCTTGCTTGATCTTCTTTTATTTTTTTCTGATATTCTTTCATTTTCTCTTTATCAATCAATTTTCTTTGTAATACTTTTGTAAGCACTGCAAGAGCAATCGTCGTTGCTAGAACTACTATTGCAGGTTCCAATTATTACACACCTTAAACAAACTCACCAGATAACAATTTTCTTAAAGGCAACATTTTAAAAGGTTCTTAAAGACTTTGCGAAAGCAATTGCTTTTACAAACTCCCAAAAAATGCTTTTCAGCATAAACCCTTTGTTTGCCTTAAAAACAATCTTTTTTCACCCTCATTTTTTAATTAAATTTCCCCAACACTTTTGATAACAATTCCTGCTGTGTTTTTGCTATTTCTTCGTAAAACCTGTAAATTATTCCCACTGTAAGCAGTATTCCTGTCCCTGATGCTACTCCTGCAAGTACAAAATCTCCTAACCCTGCCAGCAATGCAACAAATATTGATCCTAGTATTGTTATTGGAGGGATATATCTTTCAAGCACTTTTTCTATTACTCTTTTGTCTCTTCTGAAACCTGGTATTTGCATTCCACTTCTTTCAAGTTGTGCAGCTACTGCTTCTGTACTCTGGTTTCCCATTTGTACCCAGAACCAACCGAAAACAACACAAGCTATTGAAAGTAAAATCAAAAATAATACTCCTTGGAATAATGCTAACATAGTAATTGAATTAATTCCTTGAACAATTATTCCTTGTAAAAGACTCATTCCACCAATGTTTGGTATTTGCACTGCCCATGAAAGCCCTTTCATTAATTCACCAACAATTGGCACTTTTTCTACAAACAAAGCCCATAATCTTACGTTCATAAATAATGCCATTGCCAGTATTACTGGCATGTTGCTTACGTAAAGGAATTTTACAGGATATCTCCCTCCAGTACCCCTATAACCCATTGTAATTGGAATATTTACATGCATTCCTTCAGCAAATACAACTGCTAAAAATATTATTGCTGCACCTATCAAAGGCAGAATCAATAACAAATCTCCCGTTATCATTGTTCTCCATAATATTCCTCCACTTGCTAGTGCTGGATTTAATGCTGATTCTATTGGAGGCAAAAAGGTTTGCCAGAATAATGCTCCTGAAACTCCTGCTGCAATGAATAAGCTTATTCCTGAACCAATTCCATATTTTGAAACTACTTCATCTAAATATAATAATATCAGTGAGCCTATTGCGATTTGTAATGTTAGGAACCATGTTACAGGATTCATTATTCCTGCGCCACCAATAGGCGTCAATAAGCCTGAGCCAACATAAATAAATCCTTCAATAAAGCATAAGAGTACTGCAAGAATTTTTTGTAATTGCTGGAACTTTGCTCTTCCTTCAGGAGAATGTATATCTAATGGCAACAACTGTGCTCCCATAAATAATTGCAAAAATATTGATGCCATTACTATTGGACCAATCCCTGCTGTAATAAGTGTTCCCATTTCACTCGCAAGCAAAGTCTGGGCAAACATTATCTGTTGGACACTCTGTGACATTGTGTCAAGGCCAACCAAGTGAATGTTTGCTAGAATAAAGAAAATAACTAGAGCTAATGCCGTCCAAAGCAATTTTGATTTGAAAGGCACTTCTTTTTCGGGTTTTTTAATTTCAGGAAGATACTGAGATACTCCAACCAAAAAATCTATTATACCCAAAAAAATTCACCCAAACTTTAAATATAAATTTCTGCTAAAAATCATTTTTTTCAGCTATCAAAAAAACATTTTGCATGTTTTTGCTCAAGCCCCCCTCAAGGGCTTTATCAATTCTCCAAAGGAGATTTATTCTTTTTCCTCTGTTTTTTCTTCAGATTCCTCAAATTCAAGATCTTCTTCTCCCTCGAATTTTACTTCTTCAGGCTTATAATCTTTTTTTGCATACTCAAATTTTCCGCCCGCAGCAATTATTTTCTTAATTGCTTTTTCTGAAGCATTTATTCTTAAAACAATTTTGTGCTTTACTTCGCCTTCACTCAGCACTTTCGCATACCCTGATTTTGCATCAACAATATATGTTTCTTTTTCCTTTACTGCTTTTTTCTTTGCAACTAATTCATCAAGCATTTCATCAAGTCTGCCTGCTGATATTGCTAGTCCTTTTCTTTCTCCTTTCAACCTGTATTTTTTGTCTTTTAATCTTCCAATTGTGTGAAACTTGGATTTGTTTGCGCCTGCGTTTCCTCTTCCGCCTCTGCATCCAGCGCCTCTTCTATTCTTAGTGTTTCCTGCACCCATTGTTCTTTGTCCGCGTAATTTATTTTTCTTTCGTCTTCTTCTTTCAACCATAAGCTTCACCTTTCATTTAATTTTTTTGCTAATAAAATTCACAGCATCCTTTTTATTAAATCATTAATTTCTTCTTTTCTGTCCCCCGAAGCTCCACCTAATTTGTATGGAACCTTAATTCCTTTTCTTTCAAATCCTTTTCTTGGAGGACTCATTCTAAAACAATTAGTTACCCCTATCTGATTCATTGTTTTTCCTTTCTTTATTTCCTCAACTACTTTTTTAGCATCAATTTTTTCTCCTGCATTAACCGAAACAGCTTTTTTCGAAATAACTTCTTTTAATACTTCATCGCTTATTTTTCCATAAGCCACATAATCTTGAACTAATCTAATCATTTTCATCATTTGAACATCTTCCGTCCAAATACTCATATTGTTAATTCTTCTAAGGTTCAAGAATTCAAGCGTTTTAGCTATTTTTGGAGCAATATTTACTGTGCCTCTTATTCTTATTACTGCATACATTCCATCACAACCTTTAACCATATTTATTTTTATAAATTTACATTATTTTTGAATCCTTCATAACTTTTCTTTCAATGTCTTTTGATGCCTTCATTTTTGATGTTTGCGAGAGTGCATCAATTGCAGCTTGTACAAAGTTCAATTGTATTGTGGATCTTCCTTTTGTTCTTGCCCAAACATCCTTTATTCCAGCAAGTTCTAATACAGGCTTAATAGTTTTTCCCACTGCTAATCCTGTTCCTTTTGGCGCAGGCATTAATGTTACTCTTACACTTCCTGCTTTTCCTGTTACTTTAAATGGAACTGAGTGTTTGTCATCCGTTGATTGTTCTTCCCATGATCCTGATCCTCTATAAACCCTAATTAAACTTAATTTAGCTATTCTTTTTGCTTTATTTATTGCAGGGAACCTATCAGCATCTTTTGCTGACCCAACTCCAATAAATCCTGCTCTGTTTCCGACAAGCATATCTGCTCTGTAGGAATATTTTCTTCCAGCTCTTGTTACTCTTGTTGTTCTTGCAACCTGTACAAGGCTATCCTCAAGTTTCAATAATGAATCAGCTATTTCTGATTCAAGTATTTTCAATCCTTTGTCAAACACTTCATCAATAGTTGTTATTTTTCCTGATTTAACCATTCTGCCTAACTCTGTTTTCGGAACCCAGTTATTCAAAACTGTTTGTCTTTCACTTATCTCTCTTTCTATTCTCTCAATTTCAGTTTCCTCAACTCTACCTCTTTTGCCTGATTTTTTGCCGTGTGCTTCATCTCTCCTATTCATTCTTTCACCTTCGAGATTTCAGTTTTTGCTTTTTCAAACGCTTTTTGTATTTCGCCTGGCTGTATTCCTTCTTTTATGTAATTAGCAAAAACTATTTTCGCTTTGTCTCCGATTTTTTTTGCATAATCATCAAGTATTTTTCCGTTTATTCTTTCCTCGCTTGGCAAAGCTTCAGGAGAGTGCGGAACTTCAACACCTGAATCAATTAATCCTTTTAATGCTGCAAACACAACGCTTCCGTGGCTTGGGCTTCTCCTCCCAATATCAAGAACGCATTTTTGTTTTCCAATTTTTTTGCCAAGCAAATAACCCACTAAGTAAGCTGAAGGAGTATTATTTGTTCCGTAAAACTTATATTTTTTTAATTCAGTTGAAGTAGCTGCTGCAATTGTCTCATCCCCTTTTGGATTGAATTTTACAGCATGAGCAATAATTCTTTTATTTGTTTTTCTTACTACTAAGCGTATATTTCTTGACCTAACCATTGCTAGTCTTTTTTCGTAATTTGTTTTCCCTTGTTTTCTTCTTCTGAATTTTGTTTTGTAGGTTGCTTTTGTAGCCATTATTTTTTCGCCCCTTCTATGTATTCAATTAATCCTCTTTTTCCTTTGAAATAATTTCCTTTTATTTTCTTGTAAATATCCGAATAACCTTTTTCTTTTACAAGCTCAGGGTTTTTTTCTCTTAATTCTTTAAGAGTCCTTCTCTGTGCCCTGACCTTATTAATCCAAGAGCTTTTTCTCTCCATTCTTACTTTTTTCGTACCGGATCTTTTTCCTTTTCCGCGTCTTCTTCCTTTTTGCCTTTTTTCTTTAAGTATTCTTGCTCTTCCCATGCTTTGTTCTTTTGATGGTCTTTTCTTTATTATTCTTTCAGCTATTAATCCTCTTATATCATCCTTTGTCATTGCTTCTGCTACCTTTGCAACTCCTGTAGGATCAATATATATTCTGCCTACGCCAACTTTCAGTATTGTTGCTGCGAGTTCTCTTACTTTTTTTGCTTCCATCAAAACACCTTTAAAACCAAATCAATCCATTACAAATCTTTCTACTAAATCATTTTTTCTAATTCAGCACCCATATTCCTTTTTCATTTGCTTTTGTAACTATTTCGTTTCTCTTTTTCTTTCCAAGTACCCTTGATATTCTTGCAGCCTCAGTTTTTGAATCCATTTTGTTTAAATCATTCATGTTGCATACAAGAACTTCTTTGTACCCTGACGGGTGCAAGTATCTTAATTCAACATTACTCCTATACCCTATTTTAGGTCTGAAACCATGCTCTATTCCTTTATCAAGATCAATTCCGTGCGGTTTTCTCCACTTATCCCACTTAGCAATTGATTTTCTTCGTATGTTCTTTTTCCCAAATCTTCCTCTAAATACAGGAGTGTGCTTTTTTTCTGAAAGTTTTTTCTGTATATTATATGCTTCGTTGCTTTTTTTCTTGTTTTCTTTTTTTATGTAAGAAATAAATTTCTTTTTAACTTGCTTGCCAGTTTCAGGTTTTGCTTCAGCTTTCTTTTCTTCCGTTTTTGGCTTTGATTCTTTTTTTGTTGTTTTTTCTGCCATAAAATCACACTCTAAACATTAACTTTAACTCAATTCTCATAATATTATTCGCGTCCTCTTATTACTTCAAGAACAGGACCTTTCAATGCTTCAATATTCCCTGTTTCTACCAAATATATTCCATCCTGGTATCTTCTAATATCCTTGCCTTTTACTTTTGTTTTTCTTTCAAGGTTAGATGATGTTTGCCCAACATCTTCTTTGTTTATTCCACTTACTGTAATGTCTTGTCCTTTTGCTTCTACTTTTGTCAAGCCTAAAATCCTTGCTTTTCTTGGAAACTTTTCCCCAAGGAAATTCTTTATACTTACATTTTCTTTTTCTACTTGTATTGACATTGGAAAATGTGAATAAACCATTTTCAATTTATACTTGTAACCATATATTAGCCCTTCAACCATGTTTTTTATATGGGAAATAATTGTTTCAACTAATTTATCTGTCTGCTTGTTTTTAGGGTTTCCTTCAACAACAATACTATTTCCTTTTTGAATCATTTTTACTCGGTGTGTTTTGAATTGTCTTGTTACTGTGCCTTTCGGCCCAACAAGTGTTAGAATATTCTCAGGCTTTAATTCAATTTTTATTTCGCCCGGAAGCTTTAATGTTTTTACAATTTCAGACATAATTATCAACTCAATCATTAGCACATGCAATTAGTACATGAATGCTATTAATCTTCCCCCAAGTCCTTTTATTTTTGCCTCTGTGTGAGTCATTACTCCTTTTGATGTTGAAACAACAATTAATCCTACATCACGTGCAGGCAAATATCTTTTTTCATATTTTTCAAACTCGTCTTTCCTTACTGCATATCTAGGCTTTATTGCTTTGCATTGATTCATTTTTCCATTTAATTTTACTTCATATTCAATTATTCCTTTTTCATCTTTTTTTGCATATTCTTCAACGTAACCATTTTCTTTTGCAATTCTTAGAATTTCTCCCAAGAAGTTCGAAGCTGGTTTGAGTAAGCAGTCTGTTTTTGAAGCCTCTTCAGCATTCCTTATTTTTGTTAATGCATCTACAATCGGATCTGTTTGAGCCATTTTTTCACAACCTAATATTTTTCCCAGCCAAGGTCTTTTGCCCTGTCTTTAAAACATCTTCTGCATACCCCAAGATTGTACTTTCGTACCATTCCTTTTCTTGTTCCGCATATCCTGCATTCTCTTACGCCAATGATTCTTTTCTTCATTTTTTCGTTCCTTGATTTCTGGTTTTTCTTTACCGTTTTTTGTTTTACTTCATCCGCGTAACTCATATTCATCTTCCTCTTAAACAAAATCTCTCAAATTATTCTTTATGCTATTTCTACCCCAAGGTTTTTAACAAATTCAATTGCTTCTTCTTTAGTCACTCTTTGTCTTTTACCTACTTTTGCAGGCATTATTTTTCTTCTTTTCACTCTGTATCCTTTTTTCTTTAGTGAAACTAAAACATCAAACCCTTTTATTCCAAGCTTTGGATCATATTTTGCATCCGGTAAATCAATATATTCTCTTATTCCAAAACCAAAATTTCCTGCATTATCAAAGCTCTTTTCAAGCATTTTGTTTCCTTTTGCAAGCAATGCTTTTTTTAAGAAAGCAATCGCTTCTTCATCTCTAAGAGTTACCTTCAATCCTATCTCTACCCCTGGCCTTAATCCCCAATCAGGTATTCTTGCCTGGGAACTTGTTTTTGCAGCTTTTTTTCCAGTAACCAAATGAATTATTTGCTGAGCTTTCTTCATTTCTTCAGGCTCAGAACCAACACCCATGTTGACTACAACTTTATCCATCAATACTTGTTTCATAACCATCAATCCTTATTTTGTTCATTGTACATCAGTCATCTCTGATTTGTTTTTTCCAATTACTATTACATTGTCAAAAACTGTTTCAAAATCTTTCTTTCCTGAAGAAAGTTTTACCAATTTAGCTCTTCTTGCTGTTCCTTCAACAATTCCTTTGATTGTTGCTGTTTCCGAGCAATGAGCTCCTTTTGTTATAAATGCTAATGCTCCTTCTTTGAACTCAATTACTTCTTGTACTTTTCCTTCTGGAAGAGCTATTTTTACTGAGTCACCAACATTAGCTTTGATTCCTATAAATGTTCTGCCGTCATTCATTGTAACTTGTATTCCTTTACTTGCCATAATTTTGCTTTTTACTTTACTTACTTTTTCCTTGCTTTCTTTTTCCATCTTATTAAGCACTAATCTTCCTTTGTTATCAAGCATTGCTCTGTAATACAATTTCTGTTTGCCAATTGCAATTACATCAAATAATCCAACAGGAAACTGGTGATCTATTTTTACTACCCCATTTATTTTTACTTCCCCACTATTCAGCACTTTTTTTACGTCCTTCATTTTTGCAACTATTCCAATATAATCTCTTATTATTAGTCCTAATGGCACTGATGTCTCTTTATTATGCGGACCCGCTTTTGTTTTCACAGTCCAAAAATTATTCTTACGGCTAATATTAATTACGTTTGGTATGCTTATTGTTTTTGCTTTTTTGTTTTCTCCTTTCTTACTCATTTCTTCTCACTTTCCTTGTTTTTTTTAGTAACTCTCTTTCTGTCAGTTCTCTCAATATCAATTACTAAAACTTTTGATGCATCTATTGGCACTTGTCTTTCCTCACCATTGCTTTTCTTTGTTATTACTTTTTCAACAAATATTTTTCCTTCTTTCCTATCAACACTGGTAATTTTTCCTTCCTTTCCCTTAAAGCTTCCTCTTAATATTTTTACAATATCTCCTTTCCTTATAGTTATTGATCTTTTGCCGAATTCTTTTTGCAATTTTTCATTCAGGTGCGCTGCCACTTCTTTTGCTTTTTTGTGCATCGGCATTTCATACAATGCCTTTCTCATCTTACTTGGTTTCTTACTCATCATCAACACCCATAATTTTCAATAATAAATCTAAACCACTACTGAGGATAATCCAACTATTTTTGGAAATCTTTCGCCTACTTCTTTTGCTACGCATCCTTTAATTTCTGACGCTTTTGGCAATCCTTCTTCATCAACCAAAACAACTGCATTGTCATCAAATTTTACTCTGATTCCGTTTGGTCTTCTGAATTCCTGTCTTGTCCTGATTATTACTGCGCGTTCTATTTTTCCTTTCATTTCAGGTTTTCCTTTTTTTACAACAACATTTACCAAAGAGCCTATTCCTGCGCTCGGATACTGTTTCTTCCTGCTCTTATAGCCAAATACTGAAATAATATCAACTATTTTTGCACCAGAGTTGTCTGCGCAAAGAATTTTGCTGTGGAGCGTAAGCGCCATATTATTTGGAATGCTTATTGCTTTCATTTTTTCACCATAAAAATAATTTCTAACAACATTTCATTATTACTGTTTATTGTCCCTTATTATTTCCATTACAATAAATGACTTTGTTTTTGATATTCTCCTTGTTTCTCCTATCCTTACTTTGTCGCCTTCCTTCGCGTTTATGCTTAAAGGATTATGTGCTTTAACCCTTGATCTTATCTTTTTATATCTTTCATATTTTGGCAAATATTGAACTAATTCTCTTTCAACTGTAACTGTTTTATTTGCTTTTGCTGAAACAACTTTTCCTTCAAATATATTTCCTCTTATTGGATAAACTACCTCTTTTCCAGCTGTTTGCTCTATAACTACATGCTGTTCTTTCGCTTTTTTTTCAGCCTTTGCTTTTTTTTCTGCCATTTTCATCGCCTCAATTCCTGAATTCTTTTACTCTTTCCTCTGGTTTTTTTAAAACATCATTCCCTTTTACAATTACTTTCTCATCATTCCCTAAATCAAATTCAAATTCACACTCTTTCTTTGGAATCACAAATTCTTTTTCCTTTTCCCCGCAGTTTCCTAACAATACAAATGTGTTTTGTGTTTCATTCACAATAACACCTTCCATTCCAACTCTCCCTTTGTCAGTGCTCTTAATCACTTTTACGCTCAGACCTATTATTTCGTGGCCTAAAAGATTCGCTGCTGTGATTCCATAATTCTTTCCTTTAATCATCTCCCCTTCATCCCTTCTAAAAATCATTGCCCTCTCGCTTCAATCAATTCCTGCTTGTAACCTTTTTTTATCAAAAAATCAACCACTTTACTTCTATGTTTTCCCTGCAATTCTATCATATTATCCCTTATTGTTCCGCCGCAAGCAAATTTTTGCTTCATCTCTTTCCCCATTTCTTTCAAAACTTCTTTATCATCAATCCCTGATACAAGTGTAACAAACTTCGAAAACTTTCGCCTTATAACATCAACTTTGATTTTTTGCTGTTCCTTAGCTATATTGCTAATGTCAAATAAATCCTTCGGCAACCCGCTGATTTTGTCAATTTCTTGCATTTACTTCCTTACCTCCTTTTTATTTTTCATATTCATTGCTGTAAATATTCTTGCTATTTCTCTCCTAATTTTCCTTATTTTTCCAGGCTTTTCACTTCTTGTGCCTGAAGCTATTACTGCTCTTTCTTTTGCAAGTTCCTGTTTCAACTCAATTGCTTTTTCATTAAGCTCTTTCTCGCTCATTTTTAGCAATTCTTGGTGTTTTAATGTCATAAATATTCACTCTTCATTTTTCGATTACTTATTTTTTTTCCTCAATTTTTTCTTCTTCAACTTTTTCTTTTTCAATAGGTACTTGAGCTTTTGCTTCCTGTACTATCTCTTTTTTTTCTTCAATTACAGGAGCTTTTTCTTCAACCTTTATTTCTTTTTTTTCTGCCTGTTCTTTTGCTTCTGTTTCAATTATCTTTATTCCTTGAACTACTTTTTTAATATCAACTTTATCCGGGAATATTACATCAGGATGAATTATTCTTAGTCTTATTCCTATCGCTCCTGCTTTTGGATAAGCAGCTGCTTTTGCAAAATCAACCATTTTTGTCTGGTTCCCAATTTTTTTCATATAACCGTAAGCTATTCTTACTTTTCTTTTTCTTCCGCCTTTTCCTGATAATTTTCCTTTAACAACCAACTCAACACCTTGTGCCCCTGAATCAATAACATCTTTTACTAGTTTATATGCAACGCTTCTCCATGCAAATTCTCTTTGAACCATTCCTGCCATTTTTTCAGCTTGTATTTTTGCATTCAATCCAGCGTGTTTTATTTCTTGTATTTCAATTTGAGGATTATCTATTTTGTATTTAGTTGCAATTACTTCTGTTAATTGTTTTATTGTTGAACCGCCTTTTCCTATTGCGAATCCTGGTTTTGCAACATGTAAAACTATTCTTGTTACTAACGGTGTTTTGATTATTTCTAAATGAGAGAATCCTGCTCTATCAAGTTTCTTTGTCAAGTAATCTTCCAGTTCCAATTTATTGAAACTTTTTTGTATGAATTTTCGTTCAATCATCTTTCACACCTATAAAAATTATTTCATTTCCTGCACTATTACTTCAATGTTTGTTGCATTTCTTCTTCTTGCTTTCCCCGCTATTTTTCCTTTTGACTGGTAACTGAACCTGTTCATCCCCATATTCGCAAATGCGTGTATTATGAGTAATTTTTCTGAATCAAGTCCTTTGAAATCCGCATTTGTTTTTGCTAATTCGAGTAATTTAATGAATTCTACCGCAACTTTTTCAGGGTATCTCCCCGATTTTACTCCTTCCTTTGCACTCCCCTTTCTGTGAGCTACTTTTTTGTTGTATCTCCTCAAAGGCAAGTATTCTTCGTGAGCAATAATTCTTTTCAGGAATTCTATTACTTTGCTTACTGGGCGTGTTTTTATCTGGTTGCATAATTCAACAGAGTATTTTACTGAAATAGGGGCATTGCTTATGAATGCTCTCGCCGTTTTGCTTGGCTTTCCCACCTCTGCTTGATAATTGCTGTTAACCATTCCAATCACATTCCAAATTTAATCCTTAATTTTATCCTCTAGCAGTTATTGCTGTAGAGCTCTTTGTTGCTCCGATTCCTGCTTTTCCGTGCTGTAATCTTTTTCTTGTTAATGCAAATTCTCCAAGATAATGCCCAAGCATTCTTGTGCTTACATCAACACGCTCAAATTCTTTTCCTTTGTGAACTGCAAAACTTACCCCTATCATTGCAGGGATAACAACTAAATCTCTTCTGTGCGTCCTTATTGGCTTAGCCTTAAGGTTTCTTTTAAATGCTTCTATTTTTTTCAGCATTTTCTTGTCAACACCATGTTTCTTTAATGCTCTTCTTATCCTTGAAGTACATAATTTCGAAAATTCTTCTACGCTTAATGCCTGCAAATCTTTTGCTGCTTTTCCCCTAAAGGTTATTTCTTTTGTTACCATTGCCATCTCAAACACCTTTGCATATCCATTCCAAAAATAATTTCAAAAACACTTTTCCAAGTGCTTTTGATTTTAGTTTTTCTTTCTCCTTCCTGTTCTTGATGATGCGATTGCACCAACTTTTCTTCCAGGCGGAGCATTTCTTGATGTACTCTTTGATTTTCCTGGTTTGTGTGCTGCTCCTCCAAAAGGATGATCCACAGCATTCATCTTTACCCCTCTTACTCTTGGGTACATTTTTCTCTTTGATTTCATTAAATAAAATGCGTTTCCTGCTTTGATTAATGGTTTATCTTCTCTTCCTCCGCATGAAACGTTTCCAACTGTTGCTCTTACATTTAATGGTAATGTAATTAAGTTTCCGGAGGGCATTTTAACTGTTGCTTTTTTGCTGTCTTTTGCCATTAGCAGTGCATAACTCCCAGAAGATTTTATCATTGTTCCGCCGTCTCCAGCTACTTTTTCTATGCTGAACACAGGGCATCCTTCAGGCAAGTCCTCCAAATAAGAAACATTTCCTATTTCTACTTGTGCTCCTTTTCCTTGCTGTATTTTCTGACCCAAGCATAATCCTTCTGCGGCAACCATATTTTGTTTCTTTCCATCAGTAAATATAATTTCGGCAACTATTGCGTGTCTTCCATTTTCTTTTACTAAATCAATTACTTCCCCTTTAATCATTTCCCCGCTCTGCATTACATATTTTGCCTCTATTCCTCTGTGCTTTGCTTTGAACGTGTGTGTTCCTCTTCCGCTTCTCTGTGAAATAAGTCGTTTACCCATTTTTTCACCAAATAAAAATTAATTTTACAGTACTCCCAGTTTTGTTGCTAATTCTGATGCCTTTGATTTTGCATCAAGCTTAATTATTGCTTTCTTTCTTCCTTTCATATCCCTTAGGATATTTATTTTTTTTACTTTTACTCCATATGCTTCTTCAACCCTTTTCTTTATTTCAGGCTTTGATGCATTATCATTAACTATAAACGTAATCTTGTTTTCTGCTTCTATCATTCCAACTGCTTTTTCTGTTACCAACGGATACAATAATACTTCCAAATCCTGCAATGTTGCGTTTGTTTTTATTACCACTTCAGGCTTTGCCTTATCCTTAACTTCCTTATTTTTTTCAGATTTGCTTTTGCTTTCAGCTTTTTTTTCTTTCTGGTCTTGTACATTCTTTTCTTGTTTTGCCTGCTTCATTTCTTCTTCTTTGAGCTTTACCATATCAAATCACAAAAATAATTTTCATTTCTTTTCTTCCGCAATTATTTTTTTCTTTACAACTTTCTTTTCTGCCTTTACCTCAGCTTTTGCTTTTGGAGCTTTTGCCTGAGTTTTAACAATAACTTTTTCTTCAACCGGCTTGCTTGCAGTTCTTTCTTTTCCAAGTTCTTCAACTGCTAATTTTGTCCATACAACTAATCTTCCTGCTTCTGCCCCCGGAGCAAGCAAATCAACATTCAATGAATTTACTGTTACTGCCTCTACTCCTGGCAGGTTCCTTGATGCTCTTAAAACTGAGGAATTTTTTCCTGTAACTATAAGAACACTTTTCTTTTCTTTCCATATTCTTCCTCTTGATTTTCCTTTTCCTGCTCTTTTTCTTATTTTGCTTTTTGCACTTTCAATATCTTTGCCTACACCAACTTTTCCGAGTGCTTCAACAACTTCCCTTGTTTTTGCAACATTCTCGAATGCGTCTTCAATTATTATTGGTAACTCTTTTTCAAATACAAATCTTTTTGCAACTAATTCTTTTATTGTTGTTGCAGCTATTGCGCTTTTCAATGCAAGTTTTCTTTCTTTCTTATTTATTTTTTCAACAATTGTTTCCCAGGCTTTTAATCCGTGTGCTCTGTGCCCTCCAACAGCCTGTGGTACATAACCTACTCTTCCGTATAATACCGCACCCTTGTTTCTGAATCTTGGTAATCTCGCGTGTTCAACATTAATTCCTCTGTGCATTGCAGGTACCCCTCTGTATCCAAAGTACTCAGCAGTGTTTTTCTTTCCAGCTCTCTGGTCATTTCCTTTTGGCTGTTTCTTTGAGGTTTGTATTGCATGGGATGCTCTCTTGATTAATTTCGGCTTGTATTCTGTTTCGAATACACTTGGTAAATCAATTGAACCTTTGACAGAACCGTCAATTCCAAAAATATTTGCTTTCATCATAATCACTCATTTAAAATTATTTTATCAACTTTTTGTAATTGTACCCCTACTTTTTGTATAGGTCTTAAACTTTTTCTTAATGCAACACATCTTTTAACCGTGCCTGGCAATGAACCGAAGATTAAAGCATATTCTCCTTCAACCATTCCGTAATGCAAAAAACCTGATTTTGAATTTACTTCAGCAGGATTTTTTGATATCTTAATTACTTTTTTGTTTACCTCTGTTCTGTTTTGGTAACCCATTTGTCCTGGTCTTGCTACTGAAAACATTACTGTTGCTGGGTGCCATGGTCCTATTGAACCAACAACCCTTGATCTTTTGTTCTTTGGTCTTAAAGATCTCACGTGGAATCTTTTTACAGGTCCCTGGAATCCTTTTCCTTTTGTTACTGCTCTCACATCAAGGGAGTCTCCTTCCTTGAATGCTTCTTCAAATGCAATTTCTTTTCCCAATTTTTCTTTAGCATAAGCAAGTTGTTGTTCTTTTGTTCCGCCAATAAATATTTCTGTAATTTCAGGTGTTTTCTTGAAACTTGGTTTAGTGTGAACTAAAAGCGTAAAATATTCTATATCTGCAAGTTCTTTTTCAAAATCAGCCATTGTATAAAAATCATTTTTCTTTTCATTTTTTTCCTTCTTATCTTCCTTGTTTTTTGGTTGCTTGAAATTCAAAATTTTTCTCTTTAATTCTTTGTCAACATTTTCAGCCATTACATCGCTTAAAGCAGCATAACCTATTTCAGCTTTCTCATATGCTCTTACCCCAAATACTTTTAATGGAGGGCATTCCACAACGGTTGCTGGAACAACAACCTCTTGGTTGAATGTAGGACTTGCTTTATGGATATTTTTCCCAACTACTTGTACCATGCCTGCTTTGTAGCATAAAAAGTTTAATGGTTTGTTTTCTGTTCCGTATCCCTTTATACTTGGTGTTTCTTTAGCTGCCCTCACTCTTGGGTAAAACGAAAGGGATCCTCTTCTTGGAGCGTTGAATTCTGACATTAAATCACATTTTCAATTTCATTATTCATTTGAACGAGTACTTGCGCACTAGCGCCTAGGCAAAAACTCTTTTCTTTTTATCAGAGTTTTTGAACCAAAAAAACAGTGTTTTTTGGTATTTATACCCCAAAATCACCAGAATTCCGGAATACAGTGTACTCAAATCAATAACATATTTTTCTTAAGAAAACATTTATAAACCTGCTTTGGTCTTTTCGTTTTCGCCTTGCAGGATACGCTGATATTTCTCTACTCCGCTAGTTTTCTTAATTTTTCTTTTCTACCCATGGCTGTGTCTGCTCGTTTTCTGCAGGGGACCTATTTTCAATCATGCTTACTAGTAAAAGCACTGCAATTACTATTAACAAAATTATTCCTATTGAGCCTGCTGTTGAGCCTAAGGCAAATAATCCTGCGAATGATCCTTCCGGCTGTGTGTTGTATTGTGCGCTTATTTCTTCCCCATCAGCCTTGAAAGTTACTTCCCCGTTTCCCTGTGAAGCATTTGCTACAGGGGTTAGCATTATTTGGAAAACATTTCTTCCCTGTTGTACTGAAACTGTTCTTCCTGCTGCACTCCATCCTTGTGGAGCATTAACATTTAATTCGCCTGAAAATGTTTTTGTTGTAGGATTAGTTATTTCAACTGTTAATATTGTTACTCCTGTGTTTTCGTCTTTTGTTGTTTTTGTTGTAATTACTAATTGGCTTAATGCTCCTTTTGCTGTGTTAGTTATTACTACTCTTGTTGCTGGAATAGAGCATCCTTCTATTACTGGTCTGAAAGATACTTCTCCGCTTTGTGCTGTTATTTTGATTTTTGCATCTCTGCTTACTGATACACCCTCAGGAATTGATATTACTCCAGGAACAATTTCAACTGTTCCTTCTAAATAAATATCTGCTTTCCTGTTCGTGCCGTTAATTATTGTAAATGGGATTGAACCATAATTTTGAATATTTATTGTTGATGGCACTGAGATTGAGAATGCGCTGCAGTTTGCAACCCCCGATCCGGATTGATCCATAACTGTTATGTCAAATGTGTCTGTAAGGCTGCTAAATGAACATGTTTTTCCATCAGCAAACATTCCCCTTACTTTAATAGTATTTTCAGAAAAAATTTTGTTTTGGGTAACGCTTGGAGATTTTGCTTGAAGCACTAAATCTGAAATCTGCCCCGGGAAAATATATTTTTCGTTGTAATAATTGCTTAATTCAACTCCACTTCCCACTGGCTTTACTTCTAGTATTTCAAATCTTCTTGTCGAATCGTTTTTCACTTGTACAGTTACTTGACCTTTAGAACTTTCATCCATTGTGATTGAGTTCGCATTTATTGTTATGTCATCACAGTCTCCGCTTGAAGATGTGCCTGGGTCTGTTGCCCCCGTGTCTCTTATTGTTACATCAAAGTTTTTTCTCCCTATATCTGATACTGAGCAATGAGTGTTTCCTATATAACCCTCTAATTCTAATCTTACTGAAGTAGTGGTTGTGAAAACAACATATCCTGCTTCAATTGATACTGTAACTAATTGGTTGTTATGAGGCGATACTGTGTGGTCATAATCCAAGCTTCCTGATTTAATTAATGTATTTGAAGAATAAATATTGAAAGAATTTATTTCGAATTCTGTATTTGTGCCGTTTTCAATTCTGAAAGTGCTTGTTGAGGTTTGTCCTTCATCAACTGTCATATTGCTTGTTACTAATCTTATTCCTGAGCATGAATTGTCTTGTACATCAACAAAAGCTTCTTCTTCCAAATCATTCAAATCAGGAGCATTTGTTGCAGAAATTTTTCCCACCACTCTGTATCTGGTGTAATCATTATCGCTTCCTGTGCTGAATGCATCGTCCCAATTAAAAGTAAAAGTCCCTTCCCTCAAGGTTTGGGATTGTAATGTTGTTGTTCTAAGTGTTTCCCATCTGGCTGTATCATTATTGTATCTGTAAATTATTGCTCTTGCTGATATGTTTGAAGGACAAGTTCCTCTTGAATCATCAGCATAATCCTCCACATAAAATGTTTCTCTAACATCAATATTGGTGTTTCTGGCTGCCGAGATGCTTGAATCAAAATCAACTGTGCCTCTTACATCAACACTAAAATCTCTTATGCTTATATCGCAGGCAAATGCTCCGCTGATTAAAACTAAAAAAAGAACTAACACTGAAGCTATTCTCATCTCATAGTTCATTAGCTCACCCAACCACTAAACTCTTAAATTAATAGAAATTAAGAGCCCCAATACATATCTTCAAACGAAGCAATATAAATACTTTTCGCTTGTTCACGGGAACGAGTTATATTAAAGGGTTTTGCGAAGATTGGCATAATGACTGATTTGAGGCATTATAACCAACAGATTAAGCGCCCATTTAAAAATCGTTATAATCACAGATTTTAGTAAGGGATGTTGATGACTTTAATTGATTTATTGTTCGGAGTAATTCCAGTTCTAATAATATTAGTAATACTTATTCTTATTTCAGGTATTAGAATTGTTAATCAATGGGAAACCGGGGTTAGGTTTAGATTGGGAAAATTAAAGGATACTCTTCAGCCCGGTTTGAGAGTAATTATTCCTATTATTGATTCTGTTCGTAAAGTGGATATGCGTATTGTAACAATTGATATCCCTGGACAACAAGTAATTACAAAAGATAATGTTCCTGTAAAAATTAATGGGGTTGTTTATTTCAAAGTCACTGATGCTGCTACAGCAATAGTAAAAATTCAGGATTACGAGTATGCTGTTTCACAGTATGCTCAAACAGCATTAAGGGATGTTGCAGGGAGCATGATGCTTGACCAAGTGCTTACTGAAAGAGAAAACATTGGAAAAGATATTGAGGAAATAGTAGAAAAAGCTTCTATTAAATGGGGTGTTGATATTCAGGAAATAAAACTCCAAGATATTGATATGCCTGAGGACTTGAAGAGAATAATGTCAAGACAGGCAAGTTCTGAAAGAGAAAAACGTGCAACAATAATTAAGTCAGAGGGTGACCGTATGGCTGCAGAAAACCTTTCAAAGGCTGCTGAAATCATGGCAAAAACTACAGGGGCAATGCAACTAAGAACTCTGCAAACAATTGATGGACTTGGTCCAAGCCCAAGCAACACAGTAATACTCGCGGTTCCGGTTGATATACTTGAATTAGCACAAAATCTTAACAAAACAATTAAGAAAAAGAAAAAATAATTTAATGAGTTTCGCGAGCCTTTCTCAAAGGCTCATTAAAAAAAGAATTATTTTCGTTTTGCTTTTGCTGGTTTCTTTTTTGCAACAGCTTTGGCAAATTTTCCTGTTTTTGTGAGTTCAGCATATATTGCAACTAAACCAAAAATTTGTATTATTATAAATATTGATTGAACTATTATTGAAGGAATAAGCATAATCATTACAACAGGGTTTATTAGTTGATTAAATGCTTCTGCACTGTTTTGTTCTAGTACTGCCCCTGTTCCGGCTTGGTAGAATGTTAATGGTAAAGTAACTATCCAGCTTATTACACCTGCAGCAAGCCCTATTGCTAAAATTACTATGAATATGTTCACTACATTTCCCTTGGTTAAACCCCATGAGGCTTTAAGTGATTCCATTATTCCTCTTTTCTTTTCAACAAAAATAATTGTTGAAAAAGTTAGCCTTATTGAATTGTAAATCCAGATAAAAAAGTAAGCTACAAATAATAAAAGTGCTAAAACAAGAAGCAATACTCCTAAAAGAATAAACAAATAGTTGCTGAAGTAAGATAAAACAAAAAGCAAAGCTGAAGCAATAATCAAGATAATTGCTGCAACAAGAATTAAAAGCAATTTAAGGTTGAATATTGAGAGCATTGCTGCAAAGCACTCTGCAATACTTAAAACAAGGAATCTTAGCCATTGCTTTGTATTGAATTCAACAAAATCTTTCTTAATCGCATTCAGTGCTTTTGTTATTAAAAAATAAGAAAATAACGAAGCCACAATCCATGAAATAAAAATTAAAGCGAATAAGTAAGTAAAAAAGAAAACCATTAAGGTAATTGCTTCTGCAGGAGCAATTGTGCTTGCATCAGCAAGGGGGCTGAAAACCGAGTGCATTGTGTAAACAGTAGCCAGGTTTACCAGCGCATAAAATACGAAAAGAAAAATAAAGTATTTCAATATGCCTTTCTGCTTGAACCAGTCAAAAAAAGCAAGTTTGAAAACCTTATTAAAATCAAAACTCATTACAACACCAATAGAAAAAATAACTGGAACGCTTTATTAACCTTCATGATAGGAAATAAAGCGTTCAAAACATATTTAGAATTCTGGCAAGAATGGTGGTCTTTCATCAACAACCAACATTAGGTATGCCATTACTTTTGTATACCAAGCAATTACTTTTGCCATGAATCCTGCTCCAACTCTTTTAGCAAGGATTAAGCAAGTTATTATGTTTACGAACCATAGGATATAAACTATAATCATCAAGATATACCCTATTATTCCTAATATGATAGCCATAGGGATTCTTATGATTACTTCTAGTCTACTAACCTTATCCTCAGGTTTTATATCTACACTAACTGTCATTAAATCACCTCGAAGTGAATTGTAATAACAACACTCTTAGGGTTTAAATAGTTTATTAATGGCAAAGAAACTGGCAAAAGGGCTATTTAGAGAGGAATTTAGTATCCTTTAGAATATGCTTCTTTTACCCTTTTATGCAGACAATTGGTCTTAATTTTGCAACTTTCCCGGAAATTCCTGAGTTATGCATTATTTCCACAACAGATAAAATGTCTTTGTAAGCTGAAGGAGCTTCCTCAGGCAATCCTTTCAATGACCTTGCTTTAATGATAATCCCTTTTTCCGCTAATTGGTGCAATATTTCTTCTCCTGAAAAGTCTTTTATTGCCTGTGTTCTTGACATGCTTCTCCCTGCCCCATGAATAGTTGAACCAAAAGTTTCTTTCATCGCTTTATCAGTTCCTTTGAGAATAAAGGAGCTTGTTCCCATTGAGCCGCCCACTATTACAGGCTGGCCAATCTTTCTATACTTTAAAGTCACTTCATTCATTCCCGGGCCAAACCCTCTTGTTGAACCTTTTCTTTGGATTAATAATTTTTGTTTTTTCTTGCCCCCCAAATCATGTCCAACAAAATGGGTTTCTATTTTTGCGGTGTTATGCCCTACATCATAAAAAGTTTTTGTTTCTTTTTCACTGATTTCAAATACTTTTGTAAAAACTCTTTTCACGAGTGCTCCAAGCACAAATCTGTTTGCAAACGCTGCATTCGTGCCCGCATTTATTGCTGAAAAATATTTTTGCCCCTCCTCGCTTTGGAAAGGAGCGCAAACCAAATCTCTTTCAGGAATTTTTATATTATACTTCTTCACTGCTTCATCAAGCAAAGGCAAGTAATCACTCCCTATTTGATGTCCAAGGGCTCTTGAACCGCAGTGTATACTGACAAAAGTTCCTTTTTCTTTTAACCCAAATGCTTTTGCTGCTTTTTTATCAAAAACTTTTTCTATTTCCTGTACTTCGCAGTAATGGTTTCCTGAACCAAGTGTTCCTACTTGATCAAGTGCTCTTTCTTTTGCTTTTTCTGAAACATTTTCAGAATCAGCATTCTTTACACAACCATTTTCTTCTATGAAATTCAAATCTTTTTTTAATCCAAATCCTTTTTTTACTGCAAATCCTGCCCCTTTCTCAAGCACTTCATTCATTTCTTCTTTACTCAAAATTAATTTGCCTCTTATTCCTAATCCGGCAGGGACATCCTTGAATAATTGTTCTACAAGTTCTTTTTTTTTCTTTTCAATTTCTTTTGCTTCAAGCGGAACAATTAATGAATGTACTCCGCAATTAATATCAAATCCTGTTGCAGCAAAAGTAATTACCCCTTCTTTCAAATCGGATGCAAGTACCGTTCCTATAGGGGCCCCGTACCCAGGATGCACGTCTGCGAGACAAATTGCCCCTTTTATTCCAGGCAACGCAGAAACATTTTTTAATTGTTTTAGCGAACTGTTATTGTTTTGTTCTTCTTGAAGAACCGAAACTATTTCCTTATTTGCATATACTCGTGGAGTAACCTTCATTTCTCCTTCTTTTTGCATTTCATAAACGTATTTACTTAATTGTTTTAGTTGAACCATAAAACCTACTCTTAGATAAGTAATACTTAAATTGTTTTAATAAAATTCGCTTTTCCACTAATGAGCGCCAAAAGCTCTACTTTATACATCAATTATGCATTGTGCTACCCATTCGTTCTCTTTTTTGTCCACTAAGAGTTGTGAGTATGTTGCCGCTTTTGGATCAACTTTTAAGGAATGCTTTTTTGAATTAATTTTTTCCCCAAAAACAGTTGCTTTTAATATAAAGATTTCTTTTCCTTCAGGATTTTTTTCTTGCAAAATCTTTACCCGGAACTGAGAGTAAATAATTCTTTTTATATCTTTTAGAACAAGGAGTTCATTCAAAAAACTTACAAGTAGGGCGCCGTAATCGTTTGCTTTTACCTCTAAAACATGAGCTTTTTTTGGTTCAATTAAATCAATATCAGCCATTATACTAGTAAGTGCTTTTGCGCATTCCTCAAAAGCTTGCTCAATGCTTTTGCCTTTCCCTCTTACCCCTATGTCCGCTTTGTTGTCAAAAGTTTCAAACATTTGCTCGCCTTTGTAATACTTAAAAAATCACTTTTTATAGTTAAGTTTTTTCTTTGGTTCTTTTCTAACTAAAGAATACACAAAGTAAAGTGCTATTATCGCCCATATTGCTTCAAGCGCAATAAATATTGTGATTGAATTAATGTACGCGTAAATGCACAAAAGCGTTGCCCCTATAAAGTTTAATGCATTGTAAATAATTTGTCTTTTCTTTGTTTGTTTTTGAATATTTAACACAAATCCAATTAATAGTACAATTAACCCTATAATTCCCATTAATTCTATCAGAAAATCCATAAAAACCAATTAATACATTTTTTTATTTTTTTTATTTTTCCATTCATCAAATGCTTTAAGCGCTTCCTCACTTTCAACATGAATTGCTTTTAGTGTCTTGCTTTGCGGAGCTGTTTTCATTGCTTCATAAATTACTTTATCATCAAACCCTATTTTTCCAGCATCTTTGCGCGTACATACATAATACATTTTTTTCATTTTCGCCCAATGAATTGCTGCAAAGCACATTGGGCAGGGTTCACAAGCAGTATAAATTTCACAATCACTTAAATCGAATCTTTTCAATTTCTTTGTTGCTTTCCTTATCGCGTTTACTTCCGCATGAGCACTTGGATCATTTGTTTTTAACACAGTATTATGTGCTCGAGTTATTATTTTATTATTCTTTACAATTACTGCTCCGAATGGTCCGCCATCGCCTTTTCTCATCCCAGAAAAAGCTTCTTTTACCGCTTCTTTCATATAATCCATTTTACCAGCAGAATAAGGGACTAATTGTTTTTATACTTTAAGGTGGTTAAGCACAGGCTAAAAAGTTTTAAGAAAAAGGATTAATTCGAAATAAAAGGTTTTATCCTTTCAAATCTATTTCTAAGTGTACTGTTTCTGGTATTTCTACTCTCATTACTCTTTTGAGTGTTCTTTCGTCTGCTTGTATGTCTATGATTCTTTTGTGTATTCTCATTTGCCATTGTTCGTAGGATTCTGTTCCGCCTCCGCATGGCCCTTTTCTTGTTGGGATGCAAAGTTTTTTTGTTGGTAAAGGGATTTTTCCTGAGTGTTTTGCTCCGGTTCTTTCTGCAACATCAATTATTCTGTTGCATATGTCCTCCAGAGTATCATAATTAGTACTGCTTAATTTTATTCTTGCTGTCTGCATTCAAAACACCCGTCTTCCCATTAAATATAAGGACGGAAACCAGAAAAATCTCTGGTCCCCGTTTTTAATTATTTTTTATTTATGCTTTTTCCACTTCTAGCACTACTCCTGCTGCTACTGTTTGTCCCATGTCTCTGATTGCGAATCTTCCCATTTGTGGGAATTCAGAGAATTTTTCCAAGCATACTGGTTTCATTGGAACAATCTTTACGATTGCTGCGTCACCAGTTTTCAAGAACTTAGGGTTCTCTTCAACTGTTGCTCCAGTCTTTGGATCCATTCTTTTTCTTAATTCAGTTAGAGTCATTGACATTTGTACTGTGTGTATGTGGAACACTGGTGTGTATCCAACTGGTATTGCTGTTGGGTGGTTTAGTACAACGATTTGTGCTACGAAGGCTTTTGCTACTGTTGGAGGGTTTGTTACGTGTCCTACAACATCTCCTCTTGCCATATCGTCTGCGCTTAATCCTCTGATTGCGAACCCAATGTTGTTACCAGGTTTTGCTTGTGCTAATTGTGTGTGGTGTTCTTCAACTGACTTTACTTCCCCAGTTTTTCCTGAAGGCATTACTATTACTTTGTCAGCTGGTTTTAGTATTCCTGTTTCTACTCTTCCAACAGGGATAGCTCCAACACCTTTGATGTTGTAAACATCTTGTAATGGTATTCTTAGTGGCTTGTCGGTTGGTGATGGTGGTGCTTGTAAGTCATCTAATGTGTCAAGCAATGTTTTGCCTGTGTACCATTTCATGTTGTCTGTTTTCTTTACAACGTTGTCTCCTCTCCATGATGAGATTGGAACAACTTTAACGTTGTCTGCTTTGTATCCTGTTCCTGTAAGTAATTTAGTTACTTCAGTTTTTAATTCATCAAATCTTTTTTGATCGTAGTTAACTTCATCCATTTTGTTTAATGCAACAACGATTTGTTTTATTCCCATTACTTGTGCAAGGAAAGCATGTTCTTTTGTTTGTGGTTGTATACCGTCTTTTGCTGCAACAACTAAAACAGCTACATCGGCTTGTGATGTTCCTGTTATCATGTTTTTTACAAAGTCTCTGTGCCCTGGAGCATCAATTATTGTGAATTGGTGGTTCTTAGCATCAAATTTTTTGTATGATACATCGATTGTAACTCCTCTTTCTCTTTCCTCTTTGAGGTTATCCATTACATATGCAAATACAAATGTTCCTTTTCCTCTTGACTTAGCTTCTTCTTCAAGTTTCCTATATTCTTGTTCTGAGAGAGCGCCTCCATCATAGAGTAATCTTCCTACAGTAGTTGATTTACCATGATCAACGTGTCCAATAAACACTACGTTGATTAATTCTTTTTCAGCCATTTTTATTCCTCCAAGTCGCACAAATATGTACTATGCCACCAGGCGAGTCATTAGCCAGACTCTCCAGCATAATTATATAAATTCCTTCAAAGAAAGCTTTAAAAGCCTTCTTTAAAAGCCGGCAAAAATCAACCATCTAATCCAAGAAAAATTGCCATGTTTTTATTTCTTCAGGCATTCCTTTTCTTTTCCTGATTTCTTTTATTGTTGTTGCTTGTAATTCGCGTGGAAGTAATTCGTAACCGTAGTATTCTGCTGTCCAAACTGCTCTTCCTTGTGTTGCTCCTCTCATTGCTGAAGAAAATCCAATTAATTCTTTTACTGGAGCTTTTCCAATTATTATGCTTGAGTCTCCTTCTTGACGCATTTCAGTTATTTGTACTCTTCTTCCGCCTAGTTCTCTTGAAGCGGAACCCATTTGGTCTTCTGGGACATTTACTGTTAGTAATTGTTTTGGTTCAAATAAACTTGTTCCTGCTTGTAGCATGCATGCGTATATTCCTCTTGTCATGCAGGGAAGTATTTGTGCTGGTCCTCTGTGAATTGAGTCTTCGTGTAGTGTTGCATCAATAAGTTCAACCATTACTCCTTGGCATTTTTCTTTTGCTAATGGTCCTTCTGCCATTGCGTCTTTGAATGCTTGAATTACAAGTTCCCTTATTTCGTGTAGTGCTGATATTCCTCTTGTTCTGTCAATTAATACATCGTTTCCGTCAACCGCCCAAACTTTTTTTGAGTCATCGGTACTGAATCCTACTGATTGTAATTTTGCAATTGAATCAGCATTCTTGAATTTTATTTTTCCCTCAATAGGGGTTTCAGCAATTTTTTCAAGTATTTCTTTTGGTACTGGAGATACTTTTAGTTTGAATTTGTTATGCTTGTTCGGTGATTTTGCTTCAAGTGTTTCCGATTCTGAAGCTATTCCTTCATGGAACACAACTATTGGTGGCGATGTCTGTATTTCTATTTTGTGATTATTAGTTATTCTATAAGTATTTACTTCTAAATGCAATTCCCCCATTCCCGAAAGTAAATGCTCTCCTGTTTCCTGATTTATTGTTGTTCTTAGGTTAGGATCCTCTTTTGATAATTTGCGTAAAGCTTCAATTAGTTTTGGTAAATCTTTTGGGTTTTTTGCTTCAATTGAAACAGTCATTACTGGTTCTGAGTTGCTCATGAAACTCTCAAACGGTTTCATATCTTTTAGAGTTGCAACTGTTTCTCCCGCATAAATATCTTTTGTTCCAACTAGTGCGGCAATGTTTCCTGCTTCTGCTTGAGGAATTGTTATGAAATCATTTCCCATATATACTCCAACTTTTTGTACTTTTACTTCCCTATGCGCTGATAATAGGAAAACCATGTCGCCGGGCTTTACTGTTCCTGAGTATACTCTTCCTGTTGCTACATCTCCTGCGTGAGGATCAACACTTACATCAGTTATAACCATTGATATTGGCCCGCTTTGATTGCATGCTGCCATTGATTTTGCTATTTCTGATTCCATTTCTCCACCCCAGATTTTTTTTATTCTATAATTCTGGGCAGTCATTGGATTTGGTAAATGTTCTATAACCATTTGTAATACAACTTCGTGGACTGGAGAAAGTTTTGCCAGTTCGTCTTGTTTGTCATTCTTTAAATAATCATAAACTTGTTTGAAATTTATTCCTGATTTCTGCATGTATGCTGCTGATACTCCCCATTTCTTTTTTGCTGAGCCGAAAGCAACTGTTCCTTTTTGTATGCTTACCTGCCAATCATTTTTGAATTGTTCAGGAGCATTTCTTTCAATAAGCATATTTACTTTTGCTATAACTTTAATGAATTTTTCCTGCATTTGTTGTTCTGTTGCATTAAGTTCTTTTATTATTCTGTCAACTTTGTTTATGAATAAAACTGGTCGCACATATTCTCTTAGAGCCTGCCTGATTACTGTTTCTGTTTGAGGCATTACTCCTTCAACTGCGTCAACTAATAATATTACTCCATCAACTGCTCTCATTGCTCTTATTACTTCTCCTGTAAAATCAACGTGCCCAGGAGTGTCAATTAAATTTACTAAATATTTTTGCCCTCTCCAATCAAACCCTAAAGAAATGTTTGCTGCATTAATTGTTATTCCTCTTTCTTGTTCCTGGTCTTCGTAATCCATCATTTGCATTTCGCCTGAAAGATTAGAGTTAATCAGACCTGCTGCAGCTATTAATGAATCAGAAAGAGTTGTTTTACCGTGATCAATGTGAGCTACTGTTCCTATGTTTCTAATGTTTTGCCTATTGTTCATAAGCTGTTCTACTGTTTTCACCATGTCTTCCATTCGTCCCACTATTACCACCTAAAAAAATTTTTTCCATACTCGTGCATGAAATTAAAAATAATTTCAGCTTCCCCATCAGTAATGAAATGCTTTTCATCATCTTGATGCTTTTGCTATTCTTTCCACTTCATCTTTTCTTTTTACTGATGAACTCTTAATATCATTGTTTGCTGCAGCAATTATTTCGTCAGCAAGAGCTTGTTCTGCAGTAGTTTTTTTGTTAAATGATACCCCAAATCCACCTAAAGCAATATTTTTTACCGCTTCATCAAGGCGTTTCATCGGCGATACATCAACAGCAAGAGTATAAGCTACTCCGCCTTTCTTTATTCTTGTTACATCTTCTCTTGGCGAAGCATTCTCTATTGCTTTTACCAGAACCTGTATTGGGTTTTGTTTTGTCTGTTTTTCTATAATCTCAAATGCTTTATCCACTATTGCCATTGCTTCAACTTTTTTTCCGCAGCTTCCTCTTCCTCTTATGAATTTTCCTGATAACTTTCTTTTCCCCTGCCCGGAACGCATTATTTTATTTATTAATCTTTCAACAATATTCAAATTTGCTTTTTCAAATCTTCCGCGTGTTTTTCTTCCAAACGAATGAGGCACAACAATAGGGTCAAGATTAATGTATCTTATTAAGCTTAAATCAGTTACAATAACATCACTGAATGACCACTTGTTGAATAACTTGTAATCAGAGAACTGGGATTTCTTTTTTACAAAAACAGGTTTTGGTTCTTGAACTGCTTGAACAGGAGCTGGTTCTTTTTTAACTATTTTTTCAATTACAGGTTTTGCGCTCTTTACATGTAATGGTTTAGTTTCTTTTGCCTGAATTTCCTTTGTTTCAGTAATTGGCTTATTTTCCTGGGACACTTCATGTGGCTCTGCCACTTTTACTTCCGCAACTATTTCAGTTTTTCCTGTTTTGTGTTCCATTAATTCATCCCCAAAAAATTAATTTTATCGCTTTGTTTTTTCTTTCTTTCCTGTTCTAAGCATTTCTAAGCTTATCCCATTTACGTGTGTTACTCTGTATTTTACTCCCCAAAGGTCTCCCTTTGGTCCGTTTTGTGCTCCGCCAAGTCCTTCAACTATTACTTCATCATGTTCATCAATAAATTTTATTGCGCCGTCATATGGTGCTAGTGCTGTTAATTCTTTTCCGTTTTTAATTAATTGTACTCTTACGCATTTTCTTATTCCTGAGTTTGGCTGTTTTGCTTCTACTCCTCTTTTTTCAAGAACAATTCCTTTTCCTTGTGGTGCGCCTTCAAGTAAATCTTTTGTAATATTATTTTTTGCTCTTCCTTTTTTTATGCATCTCGCGTCTTTCTTTCGCCACTTTCGCCTCTTATTTTCCATGCTTGTTCCTGCGAATTCTCCATAACCCATTAAACCAACTCTTTACAATACTCAGTAAATTTAAGCAAAAATTATTCCTTGCTCACCAACATATTTCCTAAAAACAAACCTTTTTAAATAATCATTAATCCTCTGCCTGATTTAGCATTCTTCAATTTATCACGAGTTCTAACCCAAAGCTTCTTTGTATGAGTTCTTTTACCCTCTTTATTCTGGCATTGTTTTTGAATGCCTTTGCTTTTCCTGTGGCATCAAGCATTACTATGAGCCTGTTTCCTGATTTTTTTGCATTGGAAAAATTTACTTCTAATGCCCTGGAAAAAATTTCTTCAGGCTTTTCCGAGTAAGCCACTATTTCCACTCTTTTATTCAGCTTTTGTTCTAATGTTTTCACGTTTACTGCTTGTTTTCCTATTGCTTTTCCGACCATTTTTTCCGGAACTAGGAAAGTTATTAATTGACCGTCAATGAGACAGTCTTTTGCACTAACCCCTGTAACTTTTTCAAGGGCACTCATAAAGAGTATTTCATCCATTGTTATTTTCATTTAGCTCACTAAAAAATCTATTAAAAAAACAAATTTGTCATATGTCAAGTACCTTACTTTTCCCTACTTCTAGTACCAGCATTGCTGAAATAACAAAGGGCTTTCCGCATACGCTTCCAAGAACTAATCCTGTGTCAGGATATTCATAAAATTTCTTGCTCTCAATATGCGATATTTGTTTTATTGTCTCTTTGTCATTTTTTGGCATGTTTTTGCTTATAATAATCATTTCGCCTTCGCCTGCAAGAAGCTTTTTTGTGCATTCTTTGTAGCCGAAAACTACTTTTCCTGTATCTACAACTCTTCTGATTTCTTTATTTGCATCAACACTCATAAGCTCACCTTTTTTATTGCCTTAAAAAATTCAAGAAAGAGTAAAAACATGCCTTACTCCGCACTTGCTTCTCAAGGCTTTAATAAAAATAATTGCTGAATGAAAGTTTAAAAACCTGCTTGTCGCAGATTTCAAAACGGTCATTTCATCAATAATTCAACTATTCCTGTTCCAACCTTTATTGGCTGGCCCACAATAATGTTTTCTACTACCCCTGTTAAGTTTTCTTTTTCACCTTTGAATGTTGCTTCTAGCAAGTGTTTTGTTGTTTCTTCAAATGCTGCTCTTGCGAATGGTGATGCTTTTCCTTTTGTTATTCCTGTTCTTACTATTCCTTTTATTTCTCCGCTGAAAGTCATTAAATCTGCGAGAAGCATTATGTGCCTTATGTCAACCCTGATTCCGTTGTCATCAAGTACTTTTTTTAATTCCATTACAGCTAGGGTTCTTCCTGCTTCTATTCCTAAAACTTTTGATGTTTCTATTATATCATTTGTAAATACTCTTTCTTTGTCAACTTCTTCAAGTTTTAGCATTGATTTCAAGTTGCTTCCGCTTGTTTTGATTACCCATTCATCACTTTCTTTTACTAAAAGAGTTTTTTCTATTCCTTTTACTCCGTGAACTTTTTCATCCATTATTTTCAATAATTCTTTTCTTATTTTTATATACTCATTCTTTTTTTCTATAGAAAAGTGTACTGTGTTATCTCTGTAAATTGCCTTAAAGTCCTTTAATCCTTTTTTCAGCATTTCAGCAATTTCATCTACTTTTAATCCTAGTGCTCTTGTTTTGTCTGTTTGTATTTCTACAGCAATTTTCATGCTTTCAAACTCTTCATTTATTTTTACAACATCTTTTACTCTTACATCAATTAATGATTTTGCAAATTTTTCTACTTTTTCTTTGTCTCTTTTTAGTTCAGGTCCTAAAAAAATCGTCATTGTAGGGTACTTTGCTTTGCTTCTTCCGTCAACAATTTCTTCAACTCTCTGTATTCCACTTCCTACGGATACTTCTGCTGCTCCGGCAAAGTGTTTTGTTCTTAGTGTTAATTGTGTTCCTGGTTCTCCTAAGGATTGCGCTGCAACTATTCCTACTGCTTCGCCCGGCTCTACTATTAATGAATCGTATTTTAATTTGACTGTGTCAGCAAGTTTTCCTGCTTGTTCTTTCGATAATTTGTATACTTCTGATATTGCAACTATTTCTTCTAAAAGTTTTTTTGGTAAAGCTACTTGTTCCCAATTTCTTTCTTTTTCTTCGTAAACTTTTTCGCCAATAACATCTTCTTCCTCAACCGCTAATCCTTCATCTATTTCCGCTACTCTGCGTTTCTTTTTAGCTGATTTTATTTCTTGTTTTTCTGCGCCTTGTTCTGCGTGAGCTTCGGTTTTTTCTTCTTCTACTTCTGCTTCTTCCACTTCTTCTTCAGTTGCTTCTTCTTCAGCATCTTCTGCTTCGCGTACTTCTTCAACAACTTCTTCTATTTCTTCAACCATTCCACTCACCTTAACCAACTAAGCCAAAACTACATTGTTCCTTTTTCTTTCATTTTTCTGTATTCTTCTTTAACATCAACGCTTATTCCATTCTTTGTATTCTTAGGGAACACTCCATCTTCTCCGTATTGATATTGTACTAGCATATTTGCTGCTGTTCTTACTGTGCCATCAGGAGCCGCCACCAAATCTTTTAGTGAATTTGCCAATCTCCTATACAAGTATCCTGATACTTTTGTTGATACACCTGTATCAACTTCTCCCTGTCTTCCACCCATTGAGTGGTAGAAATATTCTTTAGCATTCATTCCATCAAGGAAATTGCTTCTGATGAATCCTCCTGCGAGTAATCCAACATCCCCTTTTTCGTTTGATGTAATTAATCTTTTTGCATATCCTTTCTTTGGTCTTCCTTCACGAACAGACGCCTGTCCCCAGAATCCTGCAATATTCATTAAGTTCGTCGAACTTCCTCTCGATTTTGCTAATATCATGGAAATTGTGTTCAAAACTATTTCATCTTTTGTAACATAGTGAAGTTTTTCTTTCATTATTGCTTTCTCCACCTTGTCTTTCACTTCCGCTCCGACCCTTACCATGTATAATTCGAATGATTCGCTTAGTGTTCTTCCTGGAATTATTTCAAGCGTTCCTTTTTGGTATGATTCAACAAGTGCTTCTCCTTTTTTCATTGCTTCAGAAATAACTTTTTTCTTCAAATCCTCTATTTCTTCACTTACCTCAAATTCAGCTAGTGAAGCAGTCATTCCTTTTTCTGTTAGTATGTAGGAAGTGAATCTGTTTACTCCTTTGTAAAAGTCTTCTATTACATTGCTTGGGTATTCTCTTGCCAATGTGTCAACAAGTTTTCCTTTGCCTTCACTTAGTGCAGCAGAATCAATTACCCCGCTTACTAATTGACCATTAACAATTTTTACTTTATCCATTATTTGCGCAATTAATTCTGAATCCCTTGGAGTGTATTCTGCATCCTTGAATACTTTGCTTGTGTATGATTCAAATTCTATATTCAAATCCTTTGGCAAGATTTGTGAAAAAATTAATTTTCCTGAATATTTTTTTCCTTTGTCAGGTTTTGGCAATTCTGATATTCCTATGCTATAAAGCAGGTTCATTGCTTCTTCTTTTGTGAATGTTGTTTGAGGCATTGTTAATGTGAAGCATCCTGATACGCCGTCTTCTTTTGGTGCTATTACTGGCGCACCGAATCTTGGCGAAATAATCTGGTCTCTTACCAGCATTAGTTTTACTGCTTCTGCTTTTCCTTCTTCTGTTTGTGGAACATGGCAGTTCATTTCGTCCCCATCAAAGTCAGCGTTGTAAGGTGGGCAAACAATAGGGTTTATTCTGAATACTTTTCCAGGCATTATTCTTGCTCTGTGTGCCATCATTGATATTCTGTGCAAGGATGGCTGTCTGTTGAATAAAACAATATCTCCATTCTGTAAGTTTCTTTCCACTCTGTATCCTATGTCAAGTTCTTTTGCTATTTCTTCTCTTGTTTCCGTTGATACTTTTCTTCTTGTTCCATTTGGTCTTATTACGTAAACAGGTTTTTCTGTTTTCTCAATCATTTTTTTCATTGTTTCAAGGTTCCATTCTGTTACGAATTCTGGTACAGTTAATTCTTTTGCTGCTTCTTCCGGAACACCTAGTTCTGAAATATCAATGTATGGATCTGGAACAATTATTGATCTTGCTGCGTGGTTAACCCTTTTTCCTGTTAAGTTGTACCTGAATCTTCCTTTCTTTCCTTTCAATCTTTGGATTATTGTTCTCAATGGTCTTCCTGACCTGTGTTTTGCTGGAGGTACCCCTGCTGTGTTGTTATCAAAGTAAGTTGTTGTGTGGTATTGTAATAAATCCCATAAATCTTCAATTATTAACTGTGGAGCCCCTGCTTCTAAATTATCTTTTAATCTGTTATTGATTCTGATTATATCAACTAATTTGTGAGTTAAATCATCTTCTGATTTTATTCCTGATTCAAGTGTAATGCTTGGTCTTATTGTTATTGGAGGAACTTGTAGAACTGTTAATACAAACCATTGCGGTTTGATTCTATTTGTATCATAACCTAATAAATGTAAATGGTCTTCAGGTATTTTTTCCATCCATTCTCGTATTGCTGCTGGGTAAATTCTTTCCTTGTTATAATAAAAGTTTGTTGGCTTGTCAAGAACTGTTTTTTGCAGTATTGCATTACAGTGAGGACATTTCTTCGCAGTTTTTGTTTTTAGTATTATTCTTTTTGTATAATCAACTATTTTTCCATTTGATGCGTCTTGGAGTTTTTTTATTTGTTCATCAGCTAATAATAAGTGCCCACATTCTTTGCATGAAACATTCATCAGTAATTCTAGTCTTCTTCCAAACTCTGAGTGAATTACTGGTCTTTCCATTTCTAAATGCCCGAAGTGCCCTGAACAGTTTTTCATTGTTTGGCCGCATGTTTTGCATTTTATTCCTGGATTAATAACACCTAGGTGAGGATCCATTAGTCCTCCTTCCATTGGGTAACCATCTTTATCATAAGTTTCTGGTGTCTTTATTTCTATGGAACTCATTTTTCTTACGAGTTCAGGGTTTATGAAATTGAATTCTATGTTTCCGATTTTTTTCATTATCATATTCCACACCAACCTTACTTCATCCTAAAAACAATTTTTTATTAATTCTCCTTTAATCAAATTCATTTCTTTATACTTTGTCCACTAAATTTATTTTTGCTAATATTCCTAATGCTTTTAATTCTTCTATTAAAAGTTTGAAGCCATATGACATTTCTACGGGATATACTGCAGTACTTTTGCATATTGGGCAGTAACGTTTGTGCCTTATTTCATCATTCACAGCTATTACTCCGCATTTTTCGCATACAAGTTCAACTGTTTTGTCTGAATCTTCAAGTAATTTTTCGTGGAGAAGCATTGCTGCTCCGTGTCCTACAAGTGTTTCGCCTTCCATTTCTCCGAATCTTAATCCGCCTTCTTTTTCTTTTCCTTCGGTTGGCTGTCTTGTTAGTACTTGTACTGGCCCGCGTGCTCTTGCTTGTAATTTGTTTATTATTACGTGGTAAAGTTTTTGTGTTGCAATTACTCCAGTAAATATTTCTCCTTCAATTCTTTTTCCAGTTATTCCGTCATAAAATATTTCCATTCCATCTCCTCTGAATCCATGTTCGCGGAGACTTTCTTCTAATTCTTTTAATGGAACTGAACTGAATGGTGTGCCATCAATTATTTTTCCGCTTGCTGCACCTGCTTTTCCGCCAATCATTTCCATTAAGTGCCCCATAGTCATTCTTGATGGAATTGAGTGCGGGTTAATTATCAAATCAGGTTTTATTCCATCTATAGTAAATGGCATATCTTCTTCAGGTATTATTGCCGCTACTACTCCTTTTTGTCCGTGCCTTGAAGCTATTTTGTCTCCAACGGAGGGAATAAGCAAAGTTCTTATTTTTACTTTTACTAATCTGCTTCCGTCTTCTGCTTCAGTCATCATGATTGTATCAACGCATCCTGGTTTTCCTTTTCTTATTGTCATTGATGCATCTCTTCTTTTTTCTTCATCTGTTCCAAAGTCAGTCATTTCTTCAAAAAATCTTGGCGGGGAGGTCTTTCCGATTATTGCTTCATTTTCTCCGACATATTGTTCTAATTGTATTATTCCATCAGCCCCTAATTTCTTATAGTTTTCTTCTTCAACAAACCCTACTTTTTCTTCTGTGGGTATTTCAAATCTATCTCTTTGTCCTCCAGGATAACGCTGTTCTATTGCTTCGTAATTCCTGAAATAAGCTGCTCTTGCTAATCCTCTATCAATTGCTCCTTTGTTTAGTATTATTGCATCCATTGTGTTGAATCCATAGTAAGGCATTATTGCTACTACAAAGTTCTGGCTTTGAGGTCTTTTATCAAGTTCAATTAAATCCATTGTTCTTGTTTTAACCAAGTTTTTTTCTGGGTAATATAAAAAGTATCCTTCGGTGTCGTGCCTTATTTTGTAGTTAATTGCTCCTATTCCCATTGCTTGTTTAAACATTTTTGCTCCGTGCAGTGCTTTTCCTGCCATGTTGTGGTTAATGTAAGGAACAAGGCTTGAAATAATACTCAGGGTTGCTGCACCATCTAATTCAAGGTGTGTGTGGTTTTTTGTTATTTCTTCTTCGCTTTGTGCAACTAATGCATTTTCTTCTTCTTCAGAATCAAGGTAATCTATCACACCCATTTCTAATAATTGGTTGAATGTAAGTTTTCCTTCAACAACCTGTTTTTTCATTTCAGAAGTATAAGCACTTTTTCCGTTTTTCACAACTATAACTGGTCTTTGTAATCTTCCTGAATCAGTGTTTAAGTATATTTCATTTGTGTCCTTGTGGAAAGCAACATTCATTTGTTTTGGTAGCTTGTTTTGTCTTCTTGCATCAACAATTATTTCAGTAAGTTCTTCTGGATTTTCGTGGAACCCTATTAATCTTCCGTTAATGTAAACCTTTGCTATTGCTGCCATTTCATCACCATTTCCATTCAAAAAATATCAAAATCAAAATTATAATTTCTTCAACTTCACTCCTTGTTTGTGTAAAAAGTCTTCAACAGGGCTTTCATTTGCTTCTGTTGTTACTTCAGCCATAAAGCATAAGTTCTTTACTAATCCGCATTGAGGACCATCTGGTGTTTCTATTGGATCAAGTCTTCCCCAGTGTGTTCCGTGAACATCTCTTGCTTCATATAATTCTCTTGTTTTTGATAATTGTGATTTTACTTTTCTCAAATCTGTTAATGGAGCAAGGTAATTTACTCTGTCCATGAATTTTGCTACCCCTGTGCTTCTTCCAATCCAGTTACCTGTGCTCATTGCGAATTTTATTCTCTCGCTCACTGCGCCAGGTCTTACTATTGTAGAAATATTTAATTTTCTTCTTCTTGTTACTGTTCTGTCAATCTGGAATCTAATATCTTTTACAAAGTATTTGAAACTGTATCTGAATAAGTGTTCCATTAATTTTCCTGATAGTTCAAGTCTTTTGTTTGCGTAATGATCTTTATCATCTTTTCCACGCAATCCGTATGATCTTTCAATTGCTTTTGTTGCCATCATTGATAAATAATAAGCTTTAGCTAATCTTGCCGGTTCATCCTGCCCAATGTGAGGAAGTAAAAATCCATCTATTACTTCTCTTGCTCTTCTTAATCTGTAATCAATTACTTGCCCTGGTGCAACAAATTTACCTATTTTATCAAGTGCTTCTTCTTCAGTTGCTATTTCGCATTCTTCCCAATTAAGCAATAAATCGTTTTGTATTTCTTTTTCTTCAGGGAATGCATCAAAAATTTCTTTTTTTGTTTTCAATCCAAGTGCTTTGAATAATGAGAATAAAGGTAATTTCTTTGGGCTTGTTGGGAAGGAAGCAAATAATAATCCTTCAGGTGTTCTGAGTAATCTTACTCTTCCTTTGAATGCTCCTCTTGTTGATATTACTTCTGAAACAACTCCTTTTTCTCCTTCAGAAATAAGTACTCTATCAGAAGCAAGTACTTCTTGTGTCATTAATGCTTTTTCTGAACCATTAACAACAAAGTATCCTCCGAAATCTTTTGGGTCTTCGCCCATTTCAATTAACTCTTCAGGACTTTTTCCTTTTAACCAGCATAAATTTGATTTAACCATTATTGGTAAATCTCCAATATATGTTCTTCTTGCATCCTGTTCAACATCTCTTCTGTATAAGCGCATTGTCAAATAAATTGGTCCTGCATAAGTCCTGTTTCTTAATCTTGCTTCCATAGGAGTAAATTCTTCTCTTGGAGAACCATCAGCTTCAATTATTTTTGGTCTGTCTACTTCAATGTTAGATAATTCTATTTTTACTTCCTCTATTTTTGGAACAATAAGTGCATTTTCTTTTACAATTTCCTGCAATTTTTGGTTTACAAACTGATCAAATGAATCTATTTCCATTTGCGCAATATTTTTATTTTTAAAATAAGAATCAATCAGTTCCCAAGACATTTGCTCACCCTTTTTCATCCAACTTTTTTCCAACTCTTTGTCAGAAATTAATTAATTTTAATCGTTAAATTACTCTTCTGTAATAAACTGCCTGTCCTGCGGTCAGGGAATCACGTATTATTTTTACTACATCTCCTTTTTCAGGCCTTAAATTTTTTATTGCAGCATCTGTTTTATCTATTCTTGGCAGTGCATCTTTTTTGATTCCAAGTTCAGCCATTAGTTCAGCAACTTTTTCTTTTTTAATTAGGACATGCTCTGGAACCAAATAGTGTCTTTTTTCATCAGCCAATAAACCACCAAGCAAATTCATTTTTGATGTAACTCAAAATTTTTGATTTTGATACACCAGGCGAAATTCGGGCTCTATTAATGCATGCTGATGGCTGGAAAAGAAAAAAATCATTCCCTGCAAAAACCAAGCATCATTAAACGCGCCACTAACGGCTACCAAGCCGCTAATTAAAGAAAATAGAATTGGAAAGCTTTTAAAAGGTTGGGGTTTAGGGGAGATTTCAACTGAAATTTCTAACCCTCATTTCATCCGCTTTAATTGCTCAAAATAAGCATCTTCTATTTGTTTTACAGGCCTTCGTTTGGATAAATCTTCGTTCGGGAAGTGCCAAAACTGGATTTTTCCTTCTTTTGGGCTCCAGCAAAATAGGATCTCCTTATTCTCAAGCTTTGAATAGAAATCTATTTCCATTTTGTCCAAGTCCCTTATGATACAACCCTGCCTTATCAGAAAACCAATTATAGAGTACATCTCAAGGTTTTTTTCGTGAAAATTCTTATTTAACTCTACTTCCAGTAAAAAGTTCTCCATGTTCTCTTCATCAAACTCTATTTTTGTATTATCAAGCAAAGCCAATTGTTCATTTAGTTCTTCAAGGCGCTCAACTTCCCCGCGCACCTTTTTTACCATTTCATTTGCTTGCCCTAGTGAAAAATAAATCTTAACCATAACTAAGTTACTGGTTAATAGTTTAAAAATATTGGGAAAATACCTAAAAGGAAGATTGCCTTGTTTTATAACTTTTTCCAATCAACTATTCTTCATGCTACACAAACCTGAATTATTGGTTGGAATTGCTGACATGCCCTGCGCAATTGCTGCTGTACAAAACGGGGCGGATGCTGTTTATTTTGGGGTAAAAGGTTACAATATGCGTGATCTTGGAACTAATTTTCAAGAAAATGAATTAAAAGAACTAATGAATTATTTGCACAAAAATAAAGTAAAGGGTTATCTTGCACTAAACACAATTGTTTTTGATAGTGAACTAAAAACTGTTGATAAAATATTTTTGACAGCAAAAAAAGCTAAAGTGGACGCAATAATTCTTTCAGATATGGGGGTTTTGGCTCTTGCAAAAAAACATAAGCACAAAATTTTTTTAAGTACCCAGACAAGCGTTTCCAATTCTCTCGCACTTGAACAATTTGCAAAACTAGGGGTAAAAAGAATCATTCTTGCACGCGAACTTAATCTTAACCAAATTAAGACAGTAAAAGAAAAGGCAAAAAAAATAGGAATTGAGATTGAATGTTTTATTCATGGAGCAATGTGTATAAGCGTTTCAGGAAGATGTTTTTTGAGCCACGAGGCTTTTGGGAGAAGCGCTAATAGAGGAGAATGCTTGCAGCCATGCAGAAGAGCTTTTTTCCTTGATGGGGATGCACCTAATTTTGAAAAAAAAGAAGTTTTTCTTGAAGGAAATACAATTCTTTCTGCAAAAGATTTGAAAACAATTCAATTCATTGACAAAATAATTGATTCAGGAATTGATTCAGTAAAAATTGAGGGAAGAACAAAACCAAGCGATTACGTTGCAACAACCACTCGTTGTTATAGGGAAGCAATTGATTCTGTTTTTAATAAAACTTTTTCTGGAAAAAAAGTTAAGCATTGGAATGAAGAATTAGAAAAAGTTTATAACAGGGGTTTTTCAGAGGGATTCTTTTTTTCAATTCCAAGTGGAAAGGACTTGGCAAAGGGCCAAGGAAGTTTCCAAAAACAAAAAAAAGTGAATATAGGCGTTGTGAATAATTACTTTGTGAAAATAGGAGTTGCTGAAATAAAACTCTATGACAAAGTAGGAAATATTTCCGTCGGGGACAAAATAATTATTGAAGGGGAAACGACTTTTTTAGAACAAATAGTTGATTCTATGCAACAAAATCACAAAAATGTAAAAAAAGCAATTGCGGGAGAAATGGTTGGAATAAAAGTAAAAGAAAGAGTAAGACCTAATGATAAAATATTTGTTTTGAAAGAAAAAC
>JBAZKP010000007.1:0-55552 GCA_041650735.1 archaeon
GCATATCAATCAATGAAAGACTTCACTTTGTCTGAGCTACCAAGGCATCAAAATTTTGGTCAAGCACTGGAACTTATTGAATTTTTTTATTTTGCAAGATTCTTCTGTTAAAAAAATCTTTTCCAACAAGCTCCTCTTGGTAAATAATAGTTTTTTCTATAAGTTTATAAAAGCTCCTAAACGCCTTTGTAACAAAATCATTTAACCCGTTTTGGGGGATTTTCAAGCAAATACATTCTCACGCGTTTCTTGAATTCATTGAAATAAGTAACTGGGAAATGGGCTCCTGCTGCAGGAACATGCCCCCCACCTTTGCCATTAGAAGTTCCTGCAACACCTGCTTTTGCTAAATCATTACAGTTAACCAAAAAATCTTGTCTCCTGATAGAGCACTTCATCATTGCCCCTGGCTGTTCAAAAATTATTATTACTTTATGCTGGTTTTCATTAGAAATAATATTGCTCAACTTGGAAGAAAACCTTGAATCACAGTGAAAAAAACATACCTGGGTATCATCAAAGCACTCTGCTTCTTTGTAAAACCTTTTTTTAAGAGCCTCGAGTTTTTGGTCAAACAATTTCTTTAAAGCAAAGTAATCAGAGGACAATAAACCCTTCGGGCTTTTTGTTTCACAAAGAAAATCAAAAAAAGAATTAATTTTCTCAGGATACTGAGAGGTTACACAGGCAACAACATCATCAAGTTCCTTAAATTTTGAAAAAGAAAGTTTGTGTTTTTTCTCGGTTTTCCTTAAAAAATCAGCCCATTGTTCAAAAGCAAAATCCCCTATAACTCCAATAGCACAAATCCATTCAATTCCCCCAAAAATATCAAAAACCATTTTAGTTACAGGGTAACGGGAAGGCTGAATAGTGGAAAAATTCTTAGGCTTTATTACAAGGCAGCGGAAAGAATTATTTCTAATTACTTCGCCCTGATGATGGTCAAGAACAAGAAAAGGACCTGTTGATTTGCCTATTCTTTGGAGAACATCAGAAATAAAACCCTCATTCATATCAAGAAAAATTGTTTTTTCAGGATTGAAAGAAAAAAAATCTTTCTCAGGAACACTCAAATCTTTTGAATAATGGTCATAGAAAAAGACCCTAGATTTTATTCTCTTCAAATCAAGAAATTTCTTCATCTGGGCAGCAGAAGTAACCCCATCCTGGTCATTATCAGAAATAATAGCAATACGCTTAGTATCCTTAAGTGATAAAAAGTCAAGGATTTTTTGCTTAATTTGATTAAGCTGAAATTCTTCTCCACTCAAAACTAATTTTGACTTAAGTAAAGTCTTTTTTTTACTAGCTTTTCCAGGCATAAAGCTCAAAGAATGAATAATAAAGCGTATTTATTAACTCTTTCCCTAAACAAAAGGAATTTAAAGACCCTGAACAGACAATCTTTATGGTGGTTAAATGGTTTATGAACATACAAACTCAAAAGGAAACAAGTATTACTTGCATTCAAGAGGAAGATTATTCTTTTTCTCAAAAAAGCCTGAAGAAGGAATAGATATGCCTACAGGATACAAGGTTGTAGAAAACCAGACTACTGGATTACCAATGATAAAAAAAATCTAAAAGGTGAAAAATGAAATGCCTCCCCAACCAAGGAAAGAACATTTTAAAGTTGACCCAATAACGCATGAAATAAGAGGAAAGCATTGGACTCAACAAGAAATGAGATTAAATCATATTATAGAGGAAGGGGCTAAGGCAAGAGGATACAATCGAAAGTACTGGCAAAGACTAATTCGAGTACCTGAAAAAATAGATCAGATTGCGATTAGAAGAAGAATCCCTGCATTTCAAGCTATGCAGAAAAAAGCTTTGCTCACAGCAAGAATGCTTGCAACATACACTGACCATATGTTAAAATCAACAGAGATTTCTTACCAAAAAATGGGGGAAAAGGCGCTAACTCCAATGGAAAAACAAGAACTATGGGACAAGTATTATGATGATACCCTAGAGAGATACAAAAAAGACCCAAAAAAACTTAAATTAGAGGACATAAAAAGATTTGATAAAATATTAGAATATCCATCCGCATCAAGAGAACACATGGCTGAAAGAAACACTATTGCACATCTAATGGAACACCTCCCTGATTTAACTACCCCTCCAAAAAAAATCTTGCTTGAAAGACAAATAGCCTTTGAAAAACACAATGGTCAAATGAAGAAATTTATTCAAGTAAACAGCAAACACACAGCACAAGAAAGAGAACAAATGCTGATGAAAGAATTACAACACATTTTAACTGAAAATGTGAGTGAAGAACAAAAAGCGCACAAAATATGCATTGCTGCATCAATATTCGCTGATTCTGAAAAAATGGATCCAGCAAGAAAAGACAAAACATGGACTTATAATTATGCAAATGCAATGTTCATGATATATGATGCATTGAAAAATGAGCATCCTACAATAGTTGATGCAATAAGAAAACTTGAATAAAAACAAAACAAATCAATGGATTAAATACAAAGGTTAATTATGTATATAACTAAATTTGTTTTTTTAGAAACTCAATTATTTAAACTCTTTCAAGCCAAAATTACTCTAACTTAAAGGTGGTTTTCATGGCAACTGGTTCTTTTAAAGAAACAAAAAAAACGGAAGAAAAGGATGAAAAAAGCAAAATAGAAAAAGAACTGTTTTTTGAAAGAAAAAACGCGTGGGAACAATTAATTGAAGAAAAGAAACTTGCTTACAGATACTGCGATGATTACAAGGAATTCCTTGATGATAATAAAAACGAAAGAGAAATAATTTCATGGACTGAAAGGCTGGCAAAAAAACAAGGATTCGTTAAGCTTGAAGACTCTACCCCAAGCACCAAAAAAATTTACTCAGTAAACAGGGCAAAAAACATTATGCTTATTGACCTTGGGAATGAAAAACTCTCAAAAGGGATTAGAATAATCGGCACACACATTGACACGCTGCGCCTTGACCTCAAAATGAGCCCTCTCTATGAAGCAGATTCATTCATGATGATTAACCTGCACTATTACGGCGGAATAAAAAAATACCACTGGTTGAATATTCCTTTAGCACTACATGGAGCAATATTTAATAAAAAAGGAGAAAAAATTGAAATAAATATAGGGGAAAAAGAAGATGAACCAGTATTTGTTATAACTGATTTACTCCCACATCTTGAAGGAATTGAAGGGCGAGAAAAACTTGCTAAAGACATAATCAAAGGAGAAGAATTAGATGCATTCGGAGCATCAGTACCAATAGAAGACAAAAAAGTAAAAGAAAAATTCAAAGCAACCTTCCTGAAAATACTTAATGATAAATACAAACTAACAGAACAAGATTTTGTATCAGCTGAATTATCATTATACCCAACAATAAAAGCAAGAGATGTTGGATTAGATGCAGGAATGATAGGGGCACCGGCACACGATGACAGAATATGCTCATACTTTGCAATACAAGCACTAATAGAAAGCAAAACAACAAACCCAAAAATGGTTTTCCTTGTAGATAAAGAAGAAATAGGAAGCGTAGGAAATACCTCAATGGAATCAACATTCCTTGAAAATACTTTGGAAAAAATAATAAAACTTAGAAAAGAAAACACAAGCGCTAAAGAAGTACTCGCAAACTCGAAAGCAATTTCAGGTGATGTAACATCTGCTTTTGACCCAAAATTCGCTGATAAAATGGATCAAACAAACATGAACAAAATAGGATTCGGAGTAGCAATTGAAAAATACACGGGCGCAGGAGGAAAATCCTACGGTAGCGATGCAAATGCAGAATACATGTCATGGATAAGAAAAATGCTTGATGAAGCAAAAATTCCATGGCAACACGGAGAAATAGGAAAAGTAGATCAAGGAGGCGGAGGAACAATCGCATATATCCTCGCAAAATACAACATGGACATAGTTGATATAGGAGTACCTATATTAGCAATGCACTCTCCATTTGAACTCGCAAGCAAAATAGATTCTTACTCAACATTCAAAGCATACAAAGCATTTTACGAATGCAAATAATAATCCAGCATCTGCGCGAAGAAGCATTTTTAATCCAGCGCAAGCGAATAATCCTTATGATATGGAAAAAAATGGATTCCTTAATACTAAGAAACTTTCATGAATACTGGAAAGACCCATTGATAAATAAGTACCTCGGGGAAGAAGCAAGCAAGCGCTTTGAAGGAATACTAATTGTAAGGAAAAAAAAGAAACCCATATGGATTTCACACCCATTCAATTACCCTCAAGCAAAAAAACTCTTTTCAAAAAGTGTTATTGTCAAAACCTACAATAACCTTGAACAACTTAAAAAAATTCTACAAAAAGAAACTGGAAAAATAGTTGGATACAATCCTAGGCACCAAACAGTCACAAGCTTCAGAAATCTAAAAAAACTCCTTAGAGGAAAAATACTTATTGATGCAGAAGATATGCTTGAACAAGACAGGGAAATAAAAACAGTAAGCGAAATAATGAGAATAACAAAAGCAGCAAAAGAAACTAGAAAAGTAATTTTTCTAATACAAGAATGGCTGCACGAAGGAATAGCAGAAAAAGAAATTGAACAAAAAGTAAACGAACAATTCAAAAAAGATAGATACGAAACCGCATTCTGTATAATCGCATTTGGAGAAAATACAGCACAAATACACCACGCTTCATCAATGAAAAAACTCTCAACAGGACCAGTATTAATAGATGTAGGCGCAAAATACAACGGATATAATGCTGATATGAGCAGGACCTTCTGGTTTGGTAAAAAAGAAGGAAAAAGATATGAAAAATTTGTAATAAAAAGAAAAACAATAGAACAATGCTTGGAAAGAATTGAAGAAAAAATTAAAGAAGGAACTAATGTAAAGGACTTATGGAAGTGCACTGAAACCATTGGAGATTTGCCTCACTCACTCGGTCACGGAGTAGGATTAGAAGTACATGATTTTCCATTAGGAATAGGAAAAAAAAGCGAATGGAAACTAAAAGCAGGAATGGTACTCGCAATAGAACCTGCACTATACAAAAAAAGCTTTGGAATAAGAATAGAGGACACATATCTAATAACTAAAAAAGGATTCAAAAAACTTTGATTAAACCGGAGAGGAAAAAATGCATTTGCACGAAGCAAAAGAAAAAATTCTTTTAGCACTAAAAAACAGGCACATGTGCTTAATCATAGGAGAATGTGAAGTAAAATATGTAGGAAGAGCCTCCTCCAACCTACCAAAAGGAAAACGCTTAATAATGATTAAAGCGGATTCCTCCATAGCAATACACGAAAACAGGCTCATCAGGCCGACTAATTACATGATAAGCGCAATGATTTCCTGTGAACAAAGAGAAAATGAAGCAGGGGAACATTTGCTTTTATTGACCGCAAAAAAACTTAATCCAAAAGAAACAATTGCTATAAAACTTTTTTCAGTTGAAAGCATTAACTCACATGACTTGCCGGAAAGCAATGATTTGAGACTAACAGGCTCAGAAAAAGAACTAAATGATGCACTCATGGATGATTTATCTTTCCTTGAACCAGGGCTAAAACCAATAAACCAGCAACAAGTATTCAGAAAAGGAATATGCGATATTGTTGCAGAGGACTCAAAAGGAAGATTAGTGGTAATAGAACTAAAAAGAAGACAAGCGGATTACAATTCAGTAACACAATTAAAAAGATACTCTGAACAAATAAACAAAATGAAAGGAATTGAAACAAGAGGAATCCTTTTGGCCCCAAGCATACGAAAAAGCGCGCTAGAATTATTGAAACACTACGGATTAGAATTCTTTAGCTATGATTTTGAAATAGGGGAAAGAAGCAAAATCAAAGGAATAGGAAAAAGCCAAATGAAACTAAGCGACACTTTCAAATAATAGAACTATCCCTATTCTTCATTCGCAAATTTCAGTGACATCAAGCAATTTGCACGAACAATGAGCATCAAGCAAGGAAGAAACACTCGGAACGGTTCTTTCCCCATCCCCTGAAATAAATTCCTTTACATAAGTGCCATGCGAAGTTCTCATCACCACAACAAATTCATTTTTTGTTATTTCCCCGATACGAAGAACAGTAACTTTTTTTGCACGCTCCATATCAGCCCTTCTTTTTACAACACGCGTAGGAGTCCTCTGACGAACAGAAATATTTTCATTAAGAAGAATCTTTGAAAAATCAGCTTCCTTATCTGAAGTTACAAACGCTGAATAAACCTTGTCATGCAAAGCATCCTTAAGCAGGGAAACATCTTTTAATGAACAAAATTCTAAAGAATTAACTGAAATTTTTCCTGCACAAAAAGAATTAATTTCTTCAGTAATTTTTTTTAAATCAGCAACCCTTTTCAATGGCATAAGCATTTCCGCAATAAAAGGTCTTCCTTTTCCAAGCATCAAAACATCCATGTCCTCTCTGCCAGCGCCATGAAGAATCATTAATTTAGAATCAAAAACAGGAACCATTGTTTTTGCAATCAATTGTTCTACACTCTCGGAAGAAAAATGACCAGTGCCCTTGCAATACCAACAGCCATTACCACGACACCTATTACAAAAAAACTCTGTCTGCGCAATTTCCCTTGAATATTTACAATACCTTCCCCTAACAAAAACCGGTTGAATACGAATAAGAACAAGTTTTTTGTTAAAATCAATCAAGAACTCAAGGTTATGCAAAGAAAACTCGGCTTTCTTTCCAAGATCTTTTTCAATCATATTAATTAATTTTGTCTGCACAGAGAACTTCAAATGGCTTTTCTGAGCATCATCCACCTCAGGCCAAGAACAACCAAGTTTAAAAGAATCAAATTCAACCTCCTTAGCGAGCTGTTTTATTTTCTCAAAAAGCACATCAACCAAAGCATCATCAAAAAAACCATCAAACTCAAAACTAACCGCGTAATGATACTCCGCGGATTTAACCCTATCACGGAACTGGAGCTCATGCAATAAGACCTGTTCTTTTGAAAGCGATTCCTCTAAATTAAGCATACCCACCAGCAAGAAAGAATCAATAAAAAGAGAATAAAAAACAATCAGTAAAATAATGCCTTAAAAAGCAAATTATCAAATAAAATAAAAAGAAAGAAAAGAGCAAAAGCCCTTTTCTTCAAAAAATTGGTTATTAATTTATTTCCTTGATTTTGTGTAAGCTAGATTCCATATCTGTTTCAGCCCTACAACGAGTGCTGAAGGAGCAGAAAAAGCAACTATGTTCTGGAAAACCATTGAAACAATGGTGCCTGCTGATTGCGTTAACTGCACTGATTGCTGAACAGTAATCGAACCAATCATTGTTACTGCGATTACAGCAATAAGGAATTCTGAAATATGCTCATCCTTGATATTCAATAAGCCAACAAGCAATCCAAGAATTATGAGTACAAGCAATATAAGCCCTGTTGTATTTGAAAGAACAGAAGGCATAACGCCAGCAACTATCCCTAGAATTACCGCAAGCAATACTCCAATAAGAAAAGCATAGCTTCCAAGAGTTTGAGATGCCATAAAAAAACCTCCTTAGATAGAGAGAGGCAAAAAAAATATAAACAAATCAATTCAAATTCAAGGCTCTAATACTTCACGTTTTATACCAAAAGCCTGTTCAACAAGATGCTTTTCTTTTTCCGATAAATCCTCAAGGTTAGAAGAATAATAAGGCTGAATAATTCTCTGTAAAGAAAGAGCATACTTAAAAGCCTGGATTTTTTTGTTAGCAGGAAGCATCTTTATTATAGCACTTATTTTTGTTTCCTGACGAACCATCCTAAAAAAATCAATTCCATCAAAATCCTTAATAAGAGTGAGAAAATAAGAAGGAAAAGCTATTGAAGAAAGACATGTTAAGCCTGAAAAGCCCCTGCGCAAAGCATCAAATGAAAGCTCTTCATTTTCCTCAAACAATTTTGTGAACTGGTAATACTTTCCAAGTTCATTAAGATAATCAGGGTTACGTGAATAATCAATTACTCCAATCAAACGCTCCCAATTAATTATATTATCAAGCCAGAGAGGAGAAATTGATTTCCCAAAAACAGAAGCATTATTATAAATCAAAATATCTGAAGTTGTCTGAGTGAATAAGGAATCAAAAAAATCAATAAACTCTAACTCTCTTTCAAGAGCAGACACAGGGACATTTACAACACAAATATTGGTAAAAGCTTTAGCATTAGACACATTTGAAATTATTTCATCAGTGGTTGAACCAAAACATCCAACAAGCATTAACCCCCTGCCATTAATCTCTCTTGAAACAATTTCAAGTACTTTTTGTTTCTGCTCAAAATCAAGGAATTCGTGTTCAGAAAAAGAACCTAGAACAAAAAAATTCCTTATCCCTTTATTCATGAGCCTTGCTGTCAAAGTTTTCAAAGAAAGCTCATCAACTGATTTATCTTCATTCAAAGGAGTAATTAACGGAACAACCAATCCAGAAAGATTTGTATTCGGCAGAAAAACAGGAGGTAAAAATCTTTTCCCAAATAATCTCATCCTCCTCATTAATTCACCTCATTTCTTATTCAATTTTTGCATCATTCCTTTCTTAACCGCATCGGCAAAATTATCTCCGACAAGAACCTTCTTCATTGATTCAAAAACATGCCTGTCAAGAGAAGAATTATTTGTCAAAGGAAACTTTTCAAGCAACTGTTTCACTGAATCAATATTAAGTGAAAAATAAGCTAAGCCATTAATTCGCTCAACAGGCTTTCCTCGATCAAGAACATTTCTTTCAAAAATAGCAAAATCGATTTTAGAGAATCTTGTTGTGTAATATCCATCCACCCAAATATCATCACTCAAAAGCAAAGCATCCTTAGGAAGCAAATTTTTTTGACTCAAAATATCCTGAATAATTACTTGCTTAAAATAAGAATCATTAAACTCAGGATCCTTTGCTAAATTATCTTTATGCAATTTCTGGTCAGACTCACCTTTTTTTGAAATATAAGAATCATTGACACAAAGAAAATGATTTTTATCAAAAAAATCATGAAAAGAATTATCACACATTTTTTTCTTAGCAATATTTTCATGATGACCCGAAATAAGAAATAATTCTACTTTTTGTTCTTTACAATAATTTACCAAATCTTCAAGAAAAGAACGAACTTTTCGTCCATTTGGCTCATAAGCTAGATAAGGGGAAAGCACTCCTTCCATTTCAATAAAACAAAGCTTTTTCATCAATAGAAAAATCAATGATTAACTTTTTATACTTGTTTGATGCCAAGAGAGTATTAATATGAACACATCAGCAGGACTTTTCTTGATAGGACTCGGATTAGGGGTGGCTATGACTCAATTCATTTTTCCTCAACTTGGGGACCCAATAAAAGGTTTTTTCTGGATAAGCTGGTTCATACTGATTCTAGCAGGAATATTTTTGATAATCAAAAGCGGAAACTAATTCATTACACCAACAACAATATCCGGCAAAAAAGCAAATAACTAAAAACCCTGTCTAATCAAAAGTATTTGCTGAAAAGCAACTAGTTCTTGGTGAAAAAATGATTTACCCTCTTGAGGAAAAACACTCCACTGCGGAGATACATTCACAGCTAAACCCAATGGTAAGCGAATGGTTTAACAGGACTTTTAAGGATTTTACTGAACCCCAAAAATACTCAATCCTGAGAATACATGAAAAGAAAAACACTTTAATCAGCGCAGAAACAGGAACAGGAAAAACATTAAGCGCATTCCTGGCAATACTCAACGAACTTGTTTCACTTTCCGAATACAACCAGCTGGAAGACAAAATTTACTGTGTATATGTGAGCCCACTAAGAGCACTAAGCAATGATATTGAAAGAAACCTTAACTGGCCTCTTAAAGAAATAACTGAAATAGCTGATAAAAAAGGAAAAAAAATTGATGTAAGGGTAAGCGTAAGAACAGGGGACACAACTACAAACGAAAGAGCAAAAATGCTGCGCAAACCCCCACACATATTAATTACAACCCCTGAATCACTTGCAATTTTATTAAATAGTCCGAAATTCATGGAACATTTTTCTGAACTAAAATGGCTCATAATAGATGAAATACATGCATTAGCAGAAAACAAAAGAGGAACCCATCTCGCACTCACAATGGAAAGAATGCAAAAACACGCTCCTCAATTATGCAGAATAGGATTAAGTGCAACCGTTTCACCGCTTGAAGAAATAGCCAAATTCCTTGTAGGAGAGGAAAATGAAAAAGAAAGGGATTGCGGAATTGTAGATGTGAGTTTTTTGAAAAAAATGGATTTACAAGTTATCTCCCCCCTACCAGATTTGGTTAATACTTCACAAGAACAAATACAAAAAGCGCTTTACGAAACACTTGACAAATTAATTTCTGAACACAAAACCACCTTAATATTCACAAATACAAGAGCTGCAACAGAACGTGTTGTTCATCATCTAAAAGATAATTTCCCTGCAAAATACATGGAAGGAAACCTTGGCGCACATCATAGTTCACTAAGCAGAGAACACAGGCTAAGCATTGAAACTAGGTTAAAGGAAGGAAAACTAAAAGCAGTTGTATGCTCAACCTCACTTGAGTTAGGAATAGATATTGGCTCAATTGATTTAGTAATTCTACTCGGGAGCCCAAAAAGCGTTGCACGTGCAATACAAAGAATGGGAAGATCAGGACACCAATTGCATGAAAAAGTAAAAGGAAGAATTATTGTTCTTGACAGGGATGATTTAGTTGAATGCTCAGTGTTATTGAGAAATGCATTGAACAAAAAAATTGATAAAATAAAAATCCCAAAAAACTGTTTAGATGTATTATGCCAGCACATATATGGAATGGCAATTGAAAAACCAATCCCTGTTGAAGAAGTATGGCATACTATAAGAAGCGCATATCCATACAAAAATCTGGAAAGAAATGATTTCAATGAAGTAATGAAATACCTCGCAGGGACTTATTCCACACTTGAAACAAGGCATGTTTATGCAAAAATATGGTTAGATGAAGAAACACAAATGATTGGGAAAAGAGGAAAACTGGCACGTGTACTATACATGACAAACATAGGAACGATTCCTGATGAAGCAAGAGTAAAAGTAAATATCGGGAACCATACAATAGGTTTTCTTGATGAAATGTTTTTAGAGCACATGATGAAAGGAGATGTGTTTGTATTAGGAGGAGAAACATACTTGTTCAAATACACAAAAGGAATGACAGCATATGTTGTAACAGCAGGGCAAAGACCCCCAACAGTGCCAATATGGGTATCAGAAACTCTTCCCCTATCCTTTGACCTTGCAAACAGCATATCAGAATTCAGGGCGCTAATGGAAGAAAAATTCCAAATGAAACGCACAAAAAAAGAAATAACTGGGTTTATTGAAAATTATTTAGAGGTAGATGACAGAGCAACAAACGCGATTTACGAATATTTCAATGAACAATATCTGTTCTCTGAAATACCCCATTCAAGAAAACTAATTATTGAGTACTACAAGGAAAATGGAAAAAGATATGCAATATTTCATGCACTTTATGGAAGAAAAGTAAATGATGCATTAAGCAGGGCAATAGCATACATGATAGGGTTCAATATTAGAAAAGATGTGGAGGTTTACATAAATGATAATGGATTCATGTTATCAGCAGAAAAACTTCCAATAACACAGGCACTTAATGCGCTTGATGAAAAAATGCTGGAAACTGCTTTAAGAAAAGGGATTGAGCGCGGAGAAATATTCAAAAGAAGATTCAGGCATGTTGCAACACGGGCACTAATGATTCTGCGCAATTATAAAGGAAGGGAAAAAAGTGTAGGAAGACAACAAATGGCGTCACAATTACTAATAAATGCTGTAAGGCTTGTAAGCGAAGAATTCCCCATACTCAAAGAAACAAGAAGAGAAATAATGCAAGATGCAATGGACCTTGAAAATGCCAAACTGGTAATTAAATGGATAAAAGAGGGAAAAATAAGGGTAAAAGAAATGGAAACACAAATACCAAGCCCATTTGCTTTCGGACTCGTTGCACAAGGCTCTTCAGAGGTACTCAAAATGGAAGAAAGAATTGCATTTGTAAAAAGATTGCACGAAAAAGTAATAAGCCAAATAAAAAATAAAAAAGGATATGAGGAATGAAAACAAGGTTAGAGAAACCTTATATAATAGAAAGGGATTTTTGATGAATAATAAAATAATTTTTCCGGGAACAGAAATAATTTCGCTGGCACTTTATCTAAAAAAAGAAAAAACCCTTGTTCTGGGGGACCTGCATATTGGGCAGGAAGAAAACCTGAACAAACAAGGAATAATGATGCCACGGACAAACTTTACCAAACTTAAAGAAGAAATTCTGAAAATTTTTTCAAAAACAGATGAAATAAAAAAAATTATACTTTTGGGAGATGTAAAACACGAATTCAACATTGCAAGCAACCAGGAATGGAGAGAGGTTGTTGAATTCATTGAAATACTTGAAAAAAAATGTAAAAAAATAATTATAATAAAAGGAAACCATGACAATTTTTTAAAACCAATAGCTGCATGGAAAAAAATTGAGCTTATTGATTCAATTCTTATTGGAAAAGTGTTTTTCTGTCATGGAGACAAAATAATTTTAACAAAAAAAGCAGAAAAAGCAAAATACATTATCATAGGGCATGAACACGCAGCTGTAATGCTGAAGGATGAACACAAAAGCGAAAAATTCAAATGCTTTGCAAAAACACTTTTTGGAAAAGGAATTCATAAAAAACAAATAATTGTTATGCCTTCACTAAACTTCCTTACAATAGGAACGGATTTGGTGAAAGAAAAACCAATTAGTCCATATTTAGAAGGCATAAATACTTTTGAATGCTGGATTATTGAAGAAGGACAAAGCTTTTACTTTGGAAAAATAAAAACCTATATTAAGCCATAAATAAAGGCATTACGGCAAAAGCAAAACTAAAACCCAATGCTTAAAAACACTTTTTGCTTCAAGGTAATGAATGATTAAAAGATTTTTTTTGGGTGAAAAGGAAATAGTGCTTGTAGGCACAGCTCATATATCAAAAGAATCCATTTCTCTGGTTGAAAAAACAATAGAAACAGAACAGCCTGATGTAATAGGAGTTGAGTTGGATAAAGAAAGATTATACCAACTGCTTTCAGGAAAAAAGTGGCAAGAAACAAATATGGTTGAAATAATCCAAACAGGAAAAACTTATTTATTTCTGTTAAATATCCTGCTTTCAAATATGCAAAGACAATTAGGGGCACATGTAGGAGTGCAACCAGGAGCAGAAATGATGGCTGCACTAAAAAAAGCACAGGAAAAACAATTACCTGTACAAATGCTTGACAGGGATGTGAGAATAACACTAAAAAGGGCATTCAATGAAATGAGTTTTGGCGAAAAAGCAAAACTTGGAGGCTCAATCCTAGGAGGCTTTTTTGGGGTAGGGGAAAAAGTTACTATAGAAACAATAGAAGAACTGAAAAAAGAGGATTTGATAAATAAATTAATGAAGGAACTAGGTAAGCAATTCCCCTCAATAAAAAAAGTTCTGGTTGATGAACGCGACACCTATATTTCCGAAATGATAAGACATAGTCCTGGAAAAAAAATTGTTGCAGTTGTAGGAGCAGGGCACTTGGAAGGAATAATGGAACACTTAAAACAAGAAAAAAAAATAAATTTACAGGAATTAAACACAACACCTACAAAAACAAATTACTTGAAAATAATAGGAACTATTTTGCCAATAATATTCCTTTTAGTACTAGCATATGGTTTCTGGGTAAAAGGATTTGATACAACAATAAATATGCTTTTTTACTGGATTTTTATTACAGGAATATTTGCAGCAATGGGTGCACTAATTGCAAAAGCACATCCCTTCTCAATAATAGCAGCATTTATTTCAGCACCAATTACGACCCTGCACCCTGCACTGGCAGCAGGCTGGGTATCAGGGCTTGTTGAAGCAAGATTTAATCCTCCAAAAGTAATAGATTTTGAAAAATTGCCAGACATTGCATCTATCCCGGGATTTTATAACAATAAAGTAACGCACATACTAATAGTTGCGGCACTCACAAACCTCGGAGCAACAATCGGAATAATAATTGCTTTCCCTACATTAATCGCATTACTTGCATAAAAAAAGTTCTATATAAAATTACTCAAGCTTTGTGCCTTGGGAAACCGAATCATCAGCAAAAAAAACCTTATACTTATTTTCAGTATTGTGCGCAGCAAGAATCATCCCATTACTCTCAATTCCCGCAAGCTTTGTAGGAGCAAGGTTAAAAACAAAAACAGCTTTCTTCCCCTGCAATTCCTCTTTCAAATAAAAAGGCTTTAACCCAGCAACAATAATTCTTTTTTCTGAACCAAAATCAACTAAAAGCTTGTATAACTTATCCTTCCTTTCAATATCCTCAACTAACTCTATTAAGCCAACCCTCAAATCAATTTTAATCCAATCATTAAAAGGAACTCTAACATTTTCAACCACTGAACTCTCTTTTACTGAAATTGCTTCATCAGCCATAAAACCACAATAATATTTTTGTGAAAAAGTATTATAAATAATACCAAGCAATCCTTATTAGTTGAATTAAAAGGGAATGTGAAAAAATGCAATACGATTTACACACTGTAACGCCGTTAGTTGCTACAAAAATAGTTTTCTTTGATATTGATGGGGTGCTTACCCCAAGTGCAGATTTTGTTCCGGGAAAAAGCCCAAGCATTACAAAAGAATCAATAAAAGTAATGAAAAAATTCATTGAAAAAGATTTTTTGCTGGTATTCATCACTGCGAGATCGGTAAATGAATTAAGGCTAAAAAACGGGTTTGAGGATATGCTCAAAAAACATCATCTCCTTGAGCACTGCTTATTATTCGGGTCATCAGGGCTTGATCAGGCAACATACAGTTATGAATTCAAACTGAAAAATAATATGCCAATATACAAGAACAATAATATTGTACTGGAAAAAAAACCTGTGGTAAAAAGAGAAACATTTGGAAACATGGATCAGTTCCTTTTATACAAAATGCTTTTAGGAAGAGAAATAAAACAAGAACTCAAATACATGGGTTTCAAAATAAAGCCGGCAATGAATGAAAAACTGTTAAGCGATGCAAGAATGTTTTTTCAACTGGAAAATAATAACCAAAAAGAAAGGGGAAAAGCGGTAAAAGCAGCACAACAAGTTGCGAAAAAATTAAGGGAAATATTTAAGACAACAGGAAAATTTGGTTCACCAGTAGATTTAATTGCATCGGATATAGTTGCAGGAATAGCAATAGAACCTGTAATGCTTGGAAAGCATTTTGGAGTATTGAGAGCACTGAAAATATTAGGGGTAAGACCGCAGGATATAATAGTTGCATACGCTTTCGGGGATAATGATTCGGACAAAAAAATGGCAATAAGGAAAGATATTAAATTTGTAAAAGTGAAAAGCAATCCTGATTTCAGGAAAAAGGCAGAGCAAATAATATCAAAATACTAATCTCTTGGTTGGAATTATTTTTTATTTTTTCGGCTATTGAACAGTATGTCCAACAAATTGGGTTACTCATCTGTTTGTTTTTAATTTAACCCTATCTCTCTTTTCTCTTTTTAATATAAGGCAACAAATTCCCTTTCTTTTCCGCTTCCTTAATCAATTTCTTTGCATAAAGCATTCTCTGCACCGAACCAACCGCTGAAATCAGCGCAACAAAATAAAGCAATAATTCAATTATATTCATTCCCAACGCCGCCAAAAGCAACGCAACAAGAACAACAAGCAATTTATCAGCATGCTCCCCGACAGCAGGCCAGTCACGATTATCAGTAATCACAATTAATGCAACCCTTGGCTTTGCGTAACTAGAAATCATTGAAAACCCAAGCGCAAGTACACCCGCAAGAGGATAAATTAATGCAAGAGAGCCAAGCATTGCAAAATCAACAAACTTATCAATCATTGTTTCAAAATAATTCCCCCAATTAGAACGCTTATTCAAGGCACGCGCAACCTTGCCATCAATCAAATCCATTGCAGGAGCAAGCAAAAAAAAGATTAAAGCGAAAAACCATTCCTGATTTATTACAAAATAAGCTCCAATAACTGCAAGGAGCAAACCAAAAATAGAAATCAAATTTGGATCAATCTTTAGCTTAATAAACGGCCAAGCGAGCAATTCCTGCAAAGGCTTTACAATACCACGAAGCTTTGAAATCATTTCCACACCTATTTTTCTATAAACTCAGTATCTTCCTTAGAATGCTTACTTATATTAGTATCATAAAATGAACTATTTTCTGGAAGAATTAAATAAAAATTGTTTAAAAATTGGACGCTCACTTTAATATCCTTTGAATTAAAATTTATTAAATGACCGCCTGCATTCATGTCAGAATCAAGGAAATGCAAATGATAGCCGGGAACATTGGATTTTTCAAAATAATCCGGCAACCTGTACCCGACAATGATACCTGAAACATTATTGAAATCAAAAACAGGCTGGTTCTTCACAACCTCGACAAGCAAAGGAAAAGGCTTCTGTTGCCTTGGCACACTCCTAGTTTTAACATAATCAAAGTCCCCCGAAATTCTTATTGCATAAGGGATGTTCAGAGTAGAAAGCTCCTTGTCAAGTCTTTCCTGGAACTGGGAAAAATTTATATCATCGGAAAAAACAAATTGTTTAGTTGGAACAAAAAAAACAACTGAAGCAAAAGGGGTTTCTAATGAATCATCAACAGGATAAGCAATTCCATCAGATTTTATTTGAAACATCTTTCCTTCATTCATAAACATTTCCCCATCAAGTGAATCAAAAGTCCCTATGCCAAAATCACCATGCTTTTTTAGTTCAGAAAAAGATACAACCCCATCATATACTCCCTGCGATAAGGCACTAAATGTAGAAACCTGAAACAATACTCCTTTTGTTGGCTGTGAAGCTAAATAAAACTGGTAAAGAACAAACAAAAAAAGCACAACCAGAACAAGCACTATTGTAAACCAAAATTTATTTTCTTTCACATTTCCATTCATAAAACCATTACCTTTCCTTAACCATATTTTTTCTTGCGAGCTGAGTCTGAACATGATGCCAAATTTTTGCTTTTTCTTTTGCAACAACATTTGTTCTACACTTCTTTATTTCTTTTCTAAACTCTTCTTCATTACACGCATCAATTTCAGTCAAACCGTTCCCTATTTCTTCAGGAGTATGCGCATCGCTAACACCAAGACAAGCAATCTTTCCAGCAACCTCCTCCCTTTCAGAAAACTTTTGCGCTTTTTCATTTAATCCCTGATAATATGCTCTTGCATTATAAATTTCCATGCAATCAAATTTATTCCATTCTTTGGAAAAACTCTTGAAATTCTTTCTTGGCCAGTCAAAAGGATGTGGGCAGGAAAGCAAAGCACCCTGTTTTTTTGCTTCATCAACAATCTCTCCAAAAGAAGAAGGAAAAATTGGTTCATTCAGGAAATAAGCTATTACTTCGCCAACGCATTTTTTGCTTTTCTTATCCTTTAATATGCGAATCTCTTCTCCAGGAATAAGAAAAACCCCTTCACGCTTAGCAATCTGCTTTATGTTATTACTCCCCTTATAAGCATCCATATTATTGTGGTCAGTAAGAGCAAAACCCCATGAATTTTTTTTACAAATTTTAACAATAGTTTCAGGTTTAGTTAAAGCATCAATACTGTAACGAGAATGCAGGTGCAAATCAAAAAGCATTTCTTTCACCAATAAAGAAACTACAAACTAAGTATTTAAAACCCCTTTTAGTTTAGATTATTATAGTATGAATACAGAACAAATAAGGAAGGATTTTCCACTTTTAGAGAGAAAAATAAACGGAAAGCCGATTATTTACCTTGATAATGCAGCAACCTCATTAAAGCCAAGAAAAGTAATTGATGCTGAAAAATATTATTACGAAAATGTAAGCGCAAATGTGCACAGGGGACTGCATGTGCTAAGCGAAGAGGCTTCCATAATGCATGAAGAAGCGCATGAAAAAGTAGGCAATTTTTTGGGTGCGAAAAAAGAGGAAACTGTTTTTGTAAGAAATGCTACCGAAGCAATGAATCTTGTAATGTATTCATTATTAAATTCAAATTATTTCAAAAAAGGGGATAAAATTGTTGTTTCGGAAATGGAGCACCACTCAAATATCGTCCCATGGCAGTATTTGGAAAAAAAATTAGGAGCAAAACTTGAATTCGTAAAACTTACTAAAGAATATGAACTTGATATGAATGATTTTGAAGAAAAAGTTAAAGGAGCAAAACTTGTATCAATGACAGGAGCAAGCAATACCGTTGCCTCACTCCCTGATATTAAAACAATAGAAAAAAAAGCACACAAAGAAGGCGCATTAGTATGCATTGACGGAGCCCAGTTAGTTCCACACCACGAAGTAAATTTTAGTTCACTTGGAATAGATTTCCTTGCATTCTCCGGCCACAAAATGCTTGCCCCAACAGGAACAGGAGCATTAATTGCGAAGAAAAAATTGCTTGAAGACTTAGAGCCGTTCATGTTCGGCGGAGACATGATTCATTCTGTAAAACAACATTCTTCCGAATGGAACACTCTCCCCTACAAATACGAAGCAGGAACCCCAAATATTGCAGGCTCATACGGAATAAAAGCAGCGGTTGAATACTTGCAAAAAGTTGGAATGAATAATATAGCAAAACATGAAGAAAAATTAACAAAACTTGCTTTAGAAGAAATGAAAAAAATTAACTCAATTAAATTGTACTGCCCCCAGAACGAGAAAAAACAAGGAGGAATAATTCTTTTTGACTCAACAAAACTCTCCGCACACGAGCTTTCGCTTGCCCTTAGTGAATCAGAAAACATATGCATAAGAAGCGGAATGCACTGCGCAGAACCTTTAGTGTCAAGCATTAACAAAGAAGGGCTTGCAAGAACAAGCTTTTACCTGTACAATACAGAAGAAGAGATACTTTTCTTTACTAAGACACTAAAAGATGTGCTTCAAACGCTCGGTTAAAAACAAAAAAACCTATTTTAAGCAAAAAATGCATTACAATATCAGTTATTTGCCTCAATTATTGCCAAGGAATAACAATAAATGAATTAATCCAAAATTTCTTCAACATCAGCATTAGCTTTCAAAATATCCTCAGTATTTATCAGAAGAAACTCTCTATTGCTCAGCGCAAATAACAAGCTTTTCCTATTCTTAACCGAACTATGCAAAACAACCCTTACCCCAAAAACAGATACAGGGGGAAAGAAATTTTCTTCAAAACCAGCGAATTTTAAGATTTGCTCCGAATCAGCTTCCTCAAGAAACTTTTTTTTAAACAAACTACATGCTTCCTTTGAACTAATCTTAGAACCAAGCAAAGCAATTACGGCAAAAAAATCCATTTTCTCATCAATAAAAAGAAATGCCTTAGCGATTGAATCAACAGATAAATGCGCTTCCTCCGCTGCCTTTTCTATTGAAGTATCACTAGGAAAAGAAAAAACCCTTCCTTCCAACTTATTTGCTTCCAAAAAATCGCGAATCACAAAACCACTAAAAAAATTAAGTAAGTTAGAATTAAAAAAGAACCCTAAACAAAAAATGAAGGAGGCAATTAATTGCCTCCAAAAAATATTATTTTCTCAACCTAGTTTTCTTTGGTTTTGAAGACATCAAAGCCAAGGCAAATAAAGCCAAAAGAACCAATAACAGCAATCCTACTACAGGCAAATTAAATGCTGAAAACCATCCTGTAATAGATAACCCTTGAGGTTCAGCCTCAGAAAATCTGAGGAACTGTGTCTTATTGAAGTCACCTGCTGAGGTTTTTATTAAAACAGAAACATTGCTGTCCTCAATCTTTTCATCTTCCTTAAAGCGAACAGTTATTTTTGCAACAAGGCTTTCCCCTGTATTCAAAAAAGTGCTCTTATTGAAATCAACAACCGCGTTATAATCCTGAACAAGGATTTCATTAACATTGAACCCAATATTAGAATCATTAGTTATTTTCAAATCAAGAGATACTTCCCTTCTTGTAAAGGATTTTGTATCCGAAACACTGTTTGCAACATTAAGATCAGCATCCAATGAAGGACCGCAGTTTATTCCGCGAACACGAATCAAAAAATTCACTTCCTTTGAAACATTTCTGTCATTTGAAATATCTATCAATGCATTATAATCCCCGTTAGCACCTGCAGGAGGAGCCAAATACAGGTAAACAATACCAGTTTGATTTGGAAGAAGGTAAATGTTTGTATCACTTATTGTTATCCAAGGGGGAACAACCGCTTTAACTCCTATATACTGGTCAAAGTAACCATTGTTTCCTAAAATTATTGGAATTACTTCTCCCTCACAGCAATTAGCATCAACCACTTTCTGAACAGAGTAATTAATGTCATTGCATTCCTCATTATCAATAGTAATTACTTTTACACTTTCTGAAATCTTTTCTTCATTTGATTCAACAGTAATTGTTTGTGAAGAATCATAACCTAAAGGAACAAAACCAAGCAGTAAGAATTCCGCTGTCTGCCCACCAGCAACAGTTAATTCAGGTGTTGCAAAAAACAGCCAATTAGAATCAATTGCTATGCTGAACTTTTGTTCCCTTGAACCATTGTTAATAATTTTAAATTTCTGGTTAACAGTACCGCGCACACAAACTAAAATATCTTCGGCCTGCAAAGAAGAATCAAAACAATTTTCGAATGCATAAGCAAAATTCGTGTCAGCTTGCGCGAATACAGAAACCGCTGAAACAACAAACTGCCTTTCTTCAATGCCAACAGAATTGATTATAAATGAAATTTCTTGCGAAGAATCAGCACCAAGAGAAACAGATTTTGTTTCAAGCACTGAACTGCTGTCCTTTAGTGAAACATTAGCATCTAATTGCTGTGTTCCATTATTGATTATTGTAAACCCTTGAATTGTTGTGCCAGCACAAGAATTTGAGTCATTTGAAGAAGATTTATTTATTTGCAAATCATAACAATTCTCATAAACAAGGCTTAGGTTTGTTTCCAAATCAATATTATAATTCCTTGAATGAGCCCTCAAAATAACTGGAACCGTTTGAGCAGGCATTTTTTTCATAATAAACCCAACCTGCACAGGAGCACCAACATTAAGGATTAAATCATCATTTTCAAAATAAGCAACATCCTTACTTAATGCATTATAATTTGAATCAAGCAAGTAAAGGGTTATTTCATCATTCTTATCTGAAAGATTTGTTGCAGTAAAAACAATATTCTTGTCAAATTCTTCGCATGACTTTGCTAGGTAATGATCTGAATCAAACAAATCACTGATTGAGAAAGGAGAATATTTGTTTATTCCCTGAACTAATTGAACTGATTTAGAAGCATTAGTCCTTGTATTAGCCATTGTTAGAGTGAAACTATAGTCACCGGGCTTTGTATTACAAGAAGATTTTACTTTCAATTGTGTCCTCATTTCTTCATTAGGATTAAGGACTATTTTTTGCTGAGAATAATTAGACCACTCCAAGGGCAACCCATTTTGAATCAAAAAGAACTCATCCATGAATTTACCAGTGTTCTTGGCATAAACATCAAATGTATTTTCAACACAAGGGTTTGATAAATTATAATTAGGGGTTGCAGTAAAATCAAAAGTATGGCACTGATCTACAATAACTTCCACAGCCCTATTTGAGTCCTCAGGACCAGAAACAATTATGTTTGGCATATATGTTCCTGTGTTAGCATAACACTCAGGAGTAATAAATAAATAAAAATCAGCACTGCTTCCTCCTTGAATGGATAATGTGCTTGGCGCTATTGAAATCCAATTAGCAGCTTGTCCACTAACTGAAACAGAATAAACTCCTGTTACATCAGCATAAACAGTGTATTTTTGTTTCATTGTTTCGCATTGACAGGATTTTGAATAAAATGAACCACTAACAGAAACTGCGCTCGCAAAAGATAACGCAAGCAAAATGACAAAAACTATTCCTAAAACTCTTGTACCTGATTTCATATTTCCAACCCCTTTATTCCAACCATGCTTCTTTCTTACTTGGCTTGGTATTCCTTGTTACCCCATAAATAATTACTGCCACCAAAGTAATTAAAAGAACTGCTAGCAAAAGGCTTCCAAAAAGCCCTTCAATTAAGGAAATAGCGCCAAAACCAAACAAACCGGCAAACATTCCTGTTCCAAATCCTAATGAGTTTTCTTCAATTACCAGTGAAAATGTTTGCTTGTTAATTAACTGTCCTGAAGAAACAACAAACACCGGTTCAAAATTACCATCAACATTCCCTGCGCTTATAATTCCTGAAACAGTTGCAACTCCGCCAGGCAATATCTCTCCGATAACAACAGAGTCAATATTAACATCATTTGGAACATCTTCAAAGGAAACAAGAACATTTTTCACTGAAGCACCAGTGTTATTCCTCAGCACAATATCATAACTTGCTGTTGAATTACCTTTCATTATTACTTGTTTTGTTGCACTCAATATTTCCAAATCATCAAAAGAAGATTTTTCTTTTACGTTGAAATAAACCTTTGCTGAAAGTTCAACAGGACCTTTTACTAAAATCTTTAACCATTGGTTATCCCTTATCTGTGCAGAAGGGTTTGTAGAGATTACTGCATAAATAACTCTTGATTGTCCTTTTGGCACATTCACAGTGCTCTCAGAAAAGCTTATTGAAACTCCTGTTGGAGTATCAGTTGCAGATAGTGAATAATTTGCATCAAAGTCCCCATTGTTGGTTAACTCTAATTCAAATATTTGCGAACCGCACCAAACAATATCCTTTGCCTGTGTTTTAACAATCAAACTCGCTTTACTTTCGCCAAGAACATTTAAGCACAAAAGTTTTTGTTCAGTAAAAGAATTCCATTCAGTTCCATCATACCCTGCAATTGTTAACAACTGGTGACCTGCAGGAGCATTCTGTGGAACAAATACTGTGTAATTAATTGATTTTCCTTGATTTGGATTCAACAAAACTGAATTATAAGATAATTCAGCAGGCATTCCTAGTAATTTTAGGAAAAATTCTTTTTCATTCCTGTAACACTCAGAACAAATACATGACTGCCTTGTAATGGTAAAAGAGCTTTCAAATTTCTGGCCACGTGAAACATCAAAACAAACACTTGGAACACTTAATGAGAAAGTTCTTTCTGCAATCTCTGAGCAATCAACAACCTCAATCTCAAGCCTCTTATTTATATGATAACTACCAGCATCCCCGCTCAACAAAATATTATAATAACCAGTATCAAGGCTCTTTGCATTTATTACTAATTGAACCGCTTTTTGTTCTCCTGAAGAAAGATTAACATAATCTTTTTCAAAATAAGGCAAAATCATTGCATTATCAGCGCTCAAATAAACTCTTTTTTGTTCCATAGTAGTATTTCTTACCATAACAGTGAGATTCTTTTCCTCGCCTTTACATATTTTTCCATCAAACTCATTAATACTAAATCCATCAAAATTACTGCATGAGCCAACCTGGAAATCAAACCATAACTCAATATTAGTATCTTCAGCAAAAACCCTTACTTGGTAAGCGCGTTGTTCTGCTCCACAAGTATTTGCATTAAGGGTAAAATAAGTTGTTTCTCCATCATTCAAGCATAATTCGCCATTAGAAACAGAAACATTCAACAAATCATAAGGGGTTGATTCAGCATCAAAGTTAAAGCATTTTCTTTCTCCAGAAAAATTTGAAAGCTTCATTTGTGTTCCATAAGAAGTGCATTGCTCTAAGCAAACTCCTTTATTATCAGCTTCAAAAATAATCCTGTTATTGTCAGGAGTATTAGTATCAAAGCAATTAGTGCTAATAGTTGTCTGTGTTGTAGAATATTTTCCTGCAGAATCAGTTGCTTTTATTGTCAAAACATTTGACAAATGCTTATTATTAAGCCCTGAACAGGAAATAAAATTTGAATCCTCAATTACACAATTCACTGCGCTTGAATTTGATTGCTCGAGTGAAAAAACCAAATTATTTCCATCCTCAGCATCATAAGCAAAGTCCGTTAAATCAATGAACCTGTATTGAGAAGAATTAATACACTGCAAAGGGATTTGTTCCCAAACAGGAGCTGAATTTCCAAAGCAAATTTTGAAAATATCATCATAATACAAACCAAATTCATCAGTTACTCTAACACCTATGTTGGCACAACTTTCTGAACAAGAATTTACTCTGCATGAAAGGAAATAAGTATCCTGTACATTGCATGTTACAAGGGAACTGTTTGAATCTGAAATAACTTGGAATCTCCTGCTGGATAAAGCATCATCCCAAGAATAATTCCTCAAATCAAATAAATAATCAAGGTTATCAACACAACTTTTCTCAACATCAGGCAAACTCAAGGTAGGGGGGCTGTTTGAAACATTTACACTGAAAGATTTCGTATCAACTTTCCCGCAAGAATCTGTTGCCCTAACAGTTATTGATGAAACACCAAGATTTCTTGTTGCAGCACAATGAGCATATCTTCCACTTTCAAGCGAACAAACAATGGAATTTCCGTCAACTTTTCCATCTATTATTATATCTGCAATTGAATCATCATAATCATTAATATAATCCCATAAATCAATTGTAAATGATTCATAATATTTCAATGACTTGTCAGGCAAATCCTCTATAATAGGGGCTAAATCAGTAGAACAATCCTTTGGGTTGCCATTTCCTAAAACACAATTAACACTAACACTTACTATTCCATGACTTGCTTTAGCACTAAACGAAATAGAATTATCTGCAGAAAGGACTACCTTTCCTCTTAATGTCTGAGTATCAATTCCACAAAAAGTTGTATTTAATGGCTGACCAGGATTAGCATACTTATCCAGTGTTGTTCCAATCAAAGAGCCGTTAATGTAAACACTTGTAACCTCATCACTCTGTAATGCCTGGCCTGTGGCATTTCCATACCCTGTTGTCTTTATTGTTACTGCACAAGTATGTTCTCCTGTTGTTGAAGAAGAAAAAGGATAAGCACAGGGTTGGCTAATTACATCAGCACCATCATAATCACCTGAAAAAGAATAACAAACACCATTGTTTACAAGCAATGCCTTGTAACCATCAGGCCTGCAATATTCTTTCATTGAACAAGAAGAAGAATTTGCGCAATCAAAATCTATAGATGTTGCTTGTGCAAAAACAGTGAAACCTAATAAGAGGAAAAAAATTCCAGCTAACAAACAAATATGATTAAATTTCATCTCATTCACCTCAAACCCTGTTCCTTATTCTTGAAATAAAAGCAATTAACAAAATTGCTGCAATTATAACCAAAACCCAGAAAACAGCCCATTGAAAAATAGAAAAACTTTCTATTTGCTGAGTAAAAGAACTAAAACTAAATAACCCTGTAAGCTCTGGATTTGAATTGTTTTCTGAAAAAATTAATACAATATTTTTTTGCTCAACTTTTTCATTCATCTTAATTTCAATAGTAGCATTCAACTGAGTGCTTTCATCATACTTTGAATTAAAAATAGTTATTTTTGCACTGGTTTTCTCATAAGGAGCAATTTTGCTTGGAACAATAATTTCGCTCTTTATTGGAGCAAAAAAATTAACTTCCAAATCAACCTGTTTATCTGAATCATTTGTTATTTCAATAAAAAAAGTGGTTTTGTCTGAAACAATTACTTGTTCAGGAACATTAACAGAAGCATATGCTTTAGCGCTGAACAAAACAAGCATAAAGACAAGTAAAACAATAAGGTAATCTTTATCCAAAGACATTGCTTTCTTTGCAATACCGTTTACGTACCCAGTAATCATTGAACCCCAACCACTGAAATCGATTTCTTCAACTGTTTAACCCCTTAAACAGCTAAAAACCTCTTGTCCTGAAAGACAAGAAAACTCACCATTAACTTTGTAATGAAACAAAGTTGTTGTATCTAAGTAATTGGTGCAGGAGGAGTATTTAAACTTAACGGATTAACTAGAGAAAGGGATTATTAAGACATATTTTGAGGCATGTTTTCAATATAGGTTTTACTCTCTGCTTTCTTCAAAATATCCAATCTGAAATCAATGGTAATCTTGTTTGACTCAATCTTAGTTTTAACCAAATCAAACTTCAACTCAGGAGGGCTAATTAAATCAACATCCTGCGGTTTTTGCTCATCATAGCAATCCTGCTTTACTGGGTTTTGGACATCCAAGATAAGCAAATTTGTGAAAACTGTTGTATAACCACTTGGACTCACTACAGGCACCGGCACTCCAACAGAGGGAGTAACAGCATATGGATCTCCTCCAACAAGCTGCGAAATATCCCCACTTACAATAGACTCCCAACTGCTAGCCAGTTTCGACTTAAGGGAAGTGAATGAAACAAGTTTCAAACAATCAAGTGGAACTGAATCACTTTTCTTCACTGAAAAAGCCAAAAACCTTTCACCCGAAGAGCTAGAAAAAACTTTGGATACTGCAGAATCAAATAGAGCATCTATGGAAAAAGTATACTTTGAATGATAAAAATCCCCTCTAACGAGGCTCCCTTTTGAATAATCAATGGGATACTTTGATAAATCAATCACGAAATTTTGACCAATCAAATCCTTCTTTTCATTATAATTAAAAACCGCTCTAAAATATTTCTGACCATTCTCTTCAATCACCGAAATATTATCTGAAGCACAAACACCGCCAATAGAACAAGAAACAGACAAAATAGGAGAGGAAGGATTTACTCTCTGAACCGAACCCTTAGAAATGTCCAAAGTAGTGCTTGACTCATTAGCCCCAGACACAATATTTGCATTCATTAGCCTCAAATAATAAGAAATTGAGTTTTGCACAGGAGCAGGGTCCGCAGCAATAACTATTGTTGCCATTAATGCTAGCACAACAAGCGCCACTGTTGAGACCAAAACAATTTTTTTATCCATTAAATCACTGGCTATTAAGATTAATATTTTGAGTAGTATATATACCTTATCTCAACCATTTTTTGACGGGTAAAATGCTTTTTATTGATTGACGAACTTTACTATGTTGCTTTAAATATTGTTTTCTCTCATCTTATTTTATGGCAAAAGTAAGTGGAAAAAACATTTTACTCAATGAAGAAGAAACCTCTATTCTAGGAGAAGGAAAAGAATTTGAGGTAATCCCAAATGACAAAGGAGTCTTCCTGTTCATAGACAAATCAATGCTTAAAGAAACAGAAGGCAAACAAGTATGCATACAAGTACCATTGCTTGAAGAAGAAAAACAGCAAGTGCTTGGAAAAATAAGGAAAGGCAGGTTATCAGAATTAGTGGAAGGAAAATTTGAATTAACTTTAAACGAAAAACAAAAAAAAGCTTTGCTTGAACTTGTGGTGAGCGGAGAGGTATTCGTATTCAAGTTAAATGAAACCTACAAAAAAGGAGTATACAGAGCTAAAGAAGAAACAAACGAAAAAGAACGAGGAAAAAAAGAATCAGAAAATATTAATGCAAAAGAAAAAACTTTTGACCAATACAACTTGGAACAAGACGGATTCATGATAATAAAAGGAAAAGACAACGCAAGCAAAGCATCATTTGAATTTGGCGGACAAATAAAAGAAGGATTATTAAAAGGAATAAGAAGCTTTGATGGAAATTATTATTTAATACAAACAGATTTACTTGAAGCATACATAGACAAAATAATCATAAGCCTCAACCAAAAAACAAATCAAACCATTGAGGAATTAGCACAAAGCATAAAATCCTCAAAATTACTGGCAAGAATAATATGCGAATTCCTAAAAGAAGAAGGAGAACTAATTGAAAAAAAAGCCGGAACTTACACTTACATCAAATAAAACAACAAAAAAGCCTATTCACTAAAAATATAAACCTTGTCAGAAACAACATATCTATTGCTGAAAGCAATAAAAGGGGTTATCGTATACCGGCAGTACAAACGGCTCCAGGGAGCCTTGTTAAGGCTCGCGACCTGGCAAAGCAAAAGCTTTGCAAGGCATAGTAAAATGCATAGCATTTTACCATGAAGAATTTGGGAACTGCTAACGCAATTCCCAGAAAACAATTCTTTAATGAGATACCGTTAAGACGGGGTTCGATTCCCCGTAACCCCATAAATTGTTTTAATTAAATTTTCTTTTGGGGATGCAACACCTTTTTTGTAAAAGGGGTTGCGGGTTAGATTCCCCGTAACCCCATATTTAATTTAATTAAATTTTCTTATTTTATATTACTCAAACCAGCCATGGATTTTTTGCCTTAACTTCAACTAAAGCTCTGTGCAATTCTTCATCCATTACTCCAAATTCTTTTGCAAGCGCCCTCAAAGCCATTGCCCTTACATTAAGATTAGCTCCTTTCTCCAAAGCACGCTTCCTCAACAAAGGAATAACTTTCCTGTTCTTCATGTCAACAGATAAAGAAATTGCCTGCACAGCAACATTACTATCAGGATGAAGAATATTTGAAGCAATAAACTCTGAATGTTTTTTTGGATTTATTCTGAATAAAACTTGAAGAATAGTTTCTTTTACAAAAGAATCAGAATGAGCAAACTGGTTTTTTATTACTCCCTCATACTTCTCACCAAATTTGCTTAAAGAAATTATTGCATTTGATTTGGCAAAACAATTCCTGCTCCGCAAATCCGAAAAAATTTTTCTTAAAGGAAGAGAAACTGCTTTCGCTGTAATAGACGCACCCTTTAAAGGCAACTTTTTTCTTGCAACAAGTTTTGGAGAAACATTACTTTGCCTTAAAACCATAAAATAACTCGGCTTAACTACAATAAAAGGCTAATTGCCTAAAAAACAAAGATGTACAAATTGTTACATTTTGAGAAAAGCATTTCTTATTAATTAAGAAAAACATGCTATTCTGCTAAAAGGTGTTAATTATCGTTCAACAAAAACTCATCTAAAAATACCCTCTTTTTTACCAGCTCATTAAACCGCTTTCTTTACCCAATAATTAACTTTAAATTGCTTCTTTTGCTGTATTCATTACAGAGCATTAAACAAAAAAACAAAATCGGTGAACAAGTTTGATACAGGAAAAAAGATTTACAAAAGAAATGGAACTAACCATTTACGAACAATGGAAAAAAGATAATTCCTTTGGATTCAACGAAAATACTGAAAAGCCTGTTTACTCAATTGATACGCCCCCACCATATATTAATTCTCCAATACATATAGGGCATGCGAGTACATATGTAATAATGGATTTTATTTCAAGATACAGAAGGATGACAGGGCACGAAGTATTATTTCCGTTAGGTTTGGACCAAAACGGTTTGCCAATAGAAATAAGCGCAGAAAAAAAATACAAAGTTGATTTTACTAAACTCACAAGAGCAGAAGCAGTTGCTTACTGCAGAAAACTCCTTAATGAAACAAGCGCAGAAAGCATTGATTCTTTTTTCAAATGCGGAATAGGTTTCGCTTCCTGGAAAGAAGGGGAAAAAATAGGGAATATATACCAAACAGATTCGCCGAGTTACAGAGCAGTTACACAAGCAACATTCATTGACCTTTACAACAAAGGACTTATTTATGAAGCAAACAAAGTTGTTAACTGGGATCCAAAATTACAAACAACAGTCTCGGATTCAGAAATAATTTACGAAGACAGGCCAGGATTTTTCCACGAAATTGTGTTCAAAGTAAAAGGAACAAAAGAAGAGGTTATTATTGCAACAACAAGGCCAGAACTAATCTGCACCTGCGGAATGGTAATATTTAATCCTAAAGACAAAAGATACAGGCATTTAGAAGGAAAAACACTAATCACCCCTTACTTCAACAAAGAGGTTCCATGCAAAGCACACCCTGTAGCAGAAATGGATAAAGGAACCGGAATCATGATGATGTGCTCATACGGAGATTTAACTGATATAAGATTTTTTATGGAACAAAAACTTGAAGGAAAAGTAGCAATAAACAAAAACGGCACAATGAATGAAAATGCATTTGATTTGAAAGAACTAACAATAAAACAAGCAAGAGAAAAAGTTGTTGAAGGACTAAAAACACAAGGGCTATTAAAAAAAATGACTCCAACAGAAGCACACAGAACACCAATAAGCGAAAGAAGCGGAGCAGCAATAGAATTCATTGAAATGCAGGAACTTTATTTGAAACAATTAGAATTCAAGGATGAGATGAGGAGAATTGCAGATGAAGTAAATATTTACGCACCCCAATCAAGGCAAATCCTTCTTGATTGGATTGATTCTGTATCAATTGATTGGCCCATAACAAGAAGAAGATTTTATGCAACAGAGGTACCTGTGTGGTACTGCAAAAAATGCGGGGAAATTGTGTTAGCAGAAAAAGGAAAATATGTCCAGCCGTGGAAAGAAGAATACAAAGGAACATGCAAAAAATGCGGTGGAAAAGAATTCAAAGGAGATGAAAGAGTATTTGATACATGGTTTGATTCAAGCATCTCCCCGTTATATATTCTTGGTTACGAACGTTACCCAAAATTCTTTGAAAAAAATAATCCATGCTCCTTACGCCCACAGGGAAAAGAAATTGTTCGAACATGGTTATATTACACATTACTAAAAGATTATTTGCTCACAGGAAAAACAATTTTCAAGGATGCGTGGATACACCACCACATTGTTACTGAAGATGGAACAAAAATGAGTAAAAGCAAGGGAAACGGAATTGATCCACATGATGTTTTGGCAAAATTCGGTTCAGGTCCCTTCAGAACATGGTGTGCAGTAGAAGGAAACCTAGACAAAAATGATTTCAGGTGCTCAATGCAAAGAATAGAAAACGCGGGAAAACTACTTGAAAAACTCTGGAATGTTTCAAAATTTGTTTCAATGTTTGAATTAACAAAAGAACAGGAAAAAAATGCTGAACTAATGGAAATAGACAAATGGGTTCTACAAGAAACTGATAAATTGGTTGAAGAAGCAAAAGAAGGATTTGAAAAATATGATTTCCACAACCCCACAACAAGAATAATTAATTTTATCAGGGAAGAATACGCTTCACACTATGTTGAAACGGTAAAAAGAAGAGCATACAATAATGATGCAAACACTAAATTTACTGAAAGCCAGAGAAATGGGGCTGTAAAAACACTGAGAGATACTTTGCGCACACTGCTTGAATTGCTTTACCCAATAAATCCGGCAATGACACACTTCATTTACCTTAATTTGTTTAATGAACAAATAAAGGAAAAAAAATTCCCTGAAAAAACAATGAAAACAAGCACAATTACAGGACAGGAATTCATTGATTTCAATTCAGCAATATGGAAAGCAAAAAAAGATAACAACCTGTCCCTAAAAGACCCGATAAAAAATGCAGTTGCTCCAAAATCACTGGAACCAATTGCAACGGAACTAAAAGCAATGCACAATATTTTAAGCTTAGAATTCAAAGGAAAAGAAATACAAGTAGAAGCGAAATAAGGTTTAATTTTTAACCAAGCTCCCAACTTTTCGAATCATATTTTTCTTTTTTTAGAAGTAATTTAATCTCTTTTTGTATTTCTTTTATATCGTCTTCGTTTAACGGCTCGTTTTTTTCGTAAAATTCAGGATGTTCCTTTCTGTACGGCAAGTACAATGCTTGTCCATATTTCTGAATTTTCGCACCCCTAGCTCTACCATAAAGGTGAATATGCAAATAGGCCCCTTCCGGCTTAGAAACACTCCAATTTCCGTTATCTTGATAGTTTATCCTTCCAATATCAATGCCTCTTTTGTTCATGGCAATTGCCATGGCTTCTCCAACAAGAACAGTTAAGCGCATTAATTCGGTTGCTTGTGATGGCGACAGTGCTTGCCTGTCAGGCACTCTTTCTTTGGGATAAATTTTTATATGTCCGCCATCGGTTCGCATAACGTGCGGATTTGTAACTGTTTCAACAACAAAGCCCTTAGTTTCGTAAATAAACGCCATACAAAATAGGCTTGGAAAACTATTTTTAAACAGATTTTTTAATTGACAAAATCAACCATCTTCACCAACCAAATTTTAAGCAAAATCCTACCACCAAACGTTTTAATACCACTTTTCCCTTTCCATATACATTGAGAAAGTGATTTGATTGAAGAAACTGGCTTTAACATTTCTTTTGATTCTTGCCCTAAGCATGGTTGTTTCCGCGCTCTCACAAGATGAAGCAATAGCAATAATTTCGGTGAAAAACAATTACTTAATGTCGGGAGAAAGCGCTTCTGTTGTAAACCAAATGATTACTTACCAAGGGCAAAAATATATTGTAGTTGCGGCAAAAAGCGGGGATTCAATAACAGCATACATACCATTGAAAAATTCTGACGGAAACATTGCTTCCTTGGATTTAGAAATAAGGGAAGTAATAAAAACAACAATAATTTACACAAACATGACGGAGCTTAAAGGTAATACTGCCACCGCAAACTGGCCTTTTTCTTACTCAACAAAAAATTTTTTTTACGATTTAGGCAATGATTTTATCGGATTAATGAATGATGCACTAAGCGTACAAACACTACTAAATGCAATAGGGACAACAGAAGCAAAAACAATTGCATCAAAAGCAGATCTTGTTCAGGCACATTCAGAATCGCTATCAGAACAAAGCAAGGCTTTATCAAACCAGATTGATGCAGGAATGAAATACGAAACCAGTTTCCTTGACACACTGGATACCAACGCTGCAACAAAATATGAAACAAATTACAAAAGCTTTTTTATTTCAGTAACGAGTTACAAAGAAGATTTTGTCGAATTAGGGAATGAAATAAGTCAATTAAACCAGTCAATAAGCTCTCTTGACCCATCAAAAATGACTGCAGAACAACAAAGGTCATATCAATTACTTTTAACAAAAGCACCAATCGCAATGTCAAAAAGCACAAGACCAAATCCCGCAAAACTAGACTCCTTTTTCAGTACAAATGACCAGTTAAGGACTCTTATTGAAAATGTTTTCAGTGAATCAAAAAAAAGCGATAATTTTGCATCAACACTGGAAGCAAGAAAAACACGAAACGAGGCTTGGAAAGTAATGTATGGAACAAATGATACTCTCCTTAAAATAGATTCAAGTTTTAATACACTTGAAAATGCTGCTGAAGCAATACTTTCAACTGATAACAAAGAATTATGGATTGAGGAGGATGCTGTTGATGGATTGCAGGCAAACTGGAGTGCAGCAAAAACTAGATACAATAACTCTGAATATGAAAAAGCAAAGGATTTTGCCCTTAAAGCACAGAAAAATGTTAAACAAGTTATTGATGGAGGATTAAAAAGCACTCAGGATAATTCAGGACAGGATTTAATTATTAAAGTAATTGCAGGACTAATAATAATAGTAATAGCGTTATTTGTTTTTGAAAATTTTATAATGAAAAAGAAAAAAAAGCCAGGGGAAGAATATGCAGAGCCATAAAATAATAGGATTGTTATTGTGCCTCATTGCGATGGCTTCAATGGTTAATGCAAGTATACTTGCGAGCACAAGCATTGATAAAAAAAGCCTTGCAACAAATGAAATCGGGATACTTACAATAAAACTACTCAATGATTCTGATACAGAAGTAAAAAATATCATAATCCGCGTACAAGCAGATAACCAGATAAGATTTATTATTGAAGGCCAAGAAGAAACCCTTCTCGCAAAAGTCATTGAAAGCATTCCTGCAGGAGAAGGAAAAGAAATACAAATAAAAATAAAATCAGTATCATCGCAAAAAGAAACCGCAAACATTTATGTTTACTATGGTCAAGAAAATCCCTTGAAATATGCTAATGTTACAATGGTTGAAACAAAAGAACTACCAGTTAATATCAATTCATCAATGCAAAAGAAAAACTTGAACCAAAAAGACACTTTATTAATTTCATTCAAATTAACAAATAACTCAATAGGGGCTTTGACTAAAGCAAGCGCTGAAATACTTGCTCCAACAGGATTTGAATCAGTGGCTGCCCCATTATATGCTGAAAGTGTTGCCCAAAATGCTTCAATTGAAAAAAACTTTGAAATTATTGCACCATTAGACACAACAGGAGAACAAACAATAATTCTTGCATATGGATTCTTTGATGCAAACGGTCCACATTATTTTGAAAAACAATTCAAAACAAGCTTTCAGCAACCAAATTACACTCTTATCATAGCGCTAGGATTAATTGTATTAATCACTGCGATTTATCTTTACATAAAAAAAGACAAGGGAACTAATATCAAAGGAACCTCTTGGAAAAAATAAACTTAATCCAACAATTAATTCCTTAAACAGCTATTTCAACAATATCCTTATTCTTTAACACATATTCAGGACCTACACGCTGGCCGGGAAACTTTGTTGAACCCCAAACCTTGGCAAATTTCAAATTCTTTGCAAAATCCTTGTGAAGAACTTTTGCTACATCAAAAACAGTTGAGTTTTTTGGCAAAGACAAAGGATCACTCATATCAGCTTCATGGCCGGGGCGCTTAGTAAAAACAAGCATTTTATCCAAAAGCAAAAACAACTGGTCCTTTAAATCAACAAGCAAATGATCAGTTACAGAATAAGGATTAATAAAAACAGCTTTCTTGTAACAAATCTTTTCATTCATTGCTTCAGCAACCTCTCCAAGAGAATTAATTTTCCCAGAAACAATTACCTGAGAATTAGTGTAACCAGAATTCTTCAAATATTGTTCCAGCTGAATTGCAGGAAAACCAAGAAATTCTTTTCCAGAAATTTGAATACCAGGAAAATTTGAAACCTTAACAAGAATTGGCGGCCTTACTTTGTTAATATAAACATAGGATTTCGCTAATTCATCAATAAGAATTTTTTTATCTTCTTCAGAAGTAATAATAAACAAAACAGCATCAGCATTCCTAATTATTCCAATGATTTCTCTCCCCTGCGCCTTGCCTTCCGAAGAACCTTCAATTAAAGCAGGCAACTCAACTATTTGAATTGGAGCACCATCATACTCAAACATACCCGGAGTAGGTTCTTTTGTTGCAAAAGGATAAGGGGTTACTTGAGTTATTTCTTTTCCAACAATTTTGTTAAGCAGCCAACTCTTCCCAGAATTAGGCAAACCAACAATCACAATCTGACCAGTACCCTCTTTTTTCACAAACATTGAAGCAGAACCAGCACCATGCTTAGAAGCCTGCGCCTTTGATTTCTCAAGCTCATTTCTAAACTCAGCAACCTTCTTGTTCAAATCATAACGAAGCCTCTCAGCACCCTTATGCTTTGGTGCCTCTGATTGCATCTCAAGAAGAGCCGCTAATTTTTCTTCAGGAGTCTTGGCGGCGTAAAATTTGTTTTGAGCAGCACCGTACCCAATAGAAGCATTTGTTGCCATATTGATTAATTAAAGATAGAAACATTAAAAAAAGCTCTAAGCAGAGGTCATTTCAAGGATATACGCAAAACAAGGAGTTCTTCAAAAAACAATTTCTTTCTTCCGACAACTTTAACACTAAAACTTAATTTCTCAAGAGCTTTCTTAATTTCATTTGGTTTGTTTAAAGAAGAAACCAAAAGCAATGCAAAAGCGTTTTTGTTTAAATAAGTTTTTACTTGAGGCAAAAACCTGTCAATCACAACCCTTCCATTTTCTCCCCCATCCAAATCAACCCATTTTACTTCATCACTTGGAACATAAGGAGGATTAAAAGCAATAAAATCAAATTTTAATTTAATGGAGGAAAATAAATCGCTCTTCTGCACGCCCAAAATATGTCCTACAAATTGGGTTTTACTCTTTTTGTTTTCTTTAATGAATCCCCCAATATTTTTTCTAGCTTCTTTCAACGCAAAAGAATTAATATCAACAGCAAGCACTTTTTCCGCGCCTGCTTTCAACATCGCAATACTCTGAATTCCAGAACCAGTGCCAAGATCAAGACACTTTTTTCCTTTCAAATTCTCTTTCAAAATGCATTCCTCAAGTAGCCAGGAATCTTCAGCAGGAGAATAAACTTCTTTTGAAATTTTCTGTTTCACGGACAAACTCAGCACCTAAAAAAATTATAAAACACAAATCAAATAAAAAATAATTTATGCTTTGTCAGAAATACCCCATAAGTAATCAAAATCAGATTTGAATTTTGAAGCAATATCCACACTTTCAATAAAAACAAGATTCTCATCATTCCTTTCATCAGCATTCTGTGAGTAATTAAAAGAACCCGTGGCAACAAAATTACCATCAATTACCGTGAATTTGTTATGCATGTAGCCAGAACCATTTCTCCTCGCAATAGGAATTCCTGCAGCAAAAATTCTTTCATCATCACTGCTCTTATTAGCGCTCTGATCATAATCAAAAATAACTTTTACCTCAACCCCGCGATTCCTTGCCCTAATAACAGAATCGGCAATCCCGTCATGAGTAAAAGAATAAATCGCAATGTAGATACTTTCCTTTGAAGAATCAATCTCCCTGATTAATTGATTAGCACAATTATCCTCAGGACAGAAAAAAACATCCACTTTTGCGGGAGACACTGAAGGCTGCAAAATTGTATTTGATGAATTAAACAAACCTAAAGAATTCAAATCATCCTGCGAAACATAATTATCCTGACGAGCAAGCATAATTATCAAAACCGCAATGATAAATACTACTCCTAAAAAAATCCACGCAGAAGAACGACTCTTATCTTCAAACACCATGCCACCACATTCGCACACTAAGTAAGGGCAAAGCCCTTTTTATTCATTTCCAACAAACACCTATAATGACGTAAAGTGAGATACAATGCTTTTTGATGCCCACTCGCACCTAGATCTAATGCAAGAAGGAGAACTAAAAGAAGCACTTGAAAAAGCAACAAATGCAGGAATAACTCAAATAATTTCATGCGCCACTTCCTTTGCTTCAAATGAAAAAAATCTTGAACTTGCTAGGAAGTTTCCCCAAATTAAAACAGCAATAGGGCTATACCCCTTAGATGCGCTTGATTTAAATGAAATAGAACTAGACAAAGCATTTTACTTTTTCAACGCAGAAATAAAAAAAGCAATTGCTATAGGAGAAATAGGACTAGATTACAAATACTGTGTAAAAAAAGAAGAACAAGAAAAACAAGTTAAAATCTTTACAAGATTCATTGAACTCTCAAACAAAACAGGCAAACCCCTAATAATTCATTCAAGATTCGCGCAAAAACAAGTGCTTAAAATACTCGGAGAAAATAAAGCAGAAAAAGTCCTCCTCCATTCCTTTATTGATTCCTTAAAACTAATGAAACAAGCAGCAGAAAAAGGCTATTTTGTTTCCACAGGAATAAATACACTCGCGAACGAAGAAACACAAAAAAACATTGCAAAATTCCCTTTAGATAATCTATTATTTGAAACAGATTCACCCGTTAGATTCAGAGGAGAAAAAACTTACCCTGAACAAATATTAACCATTGCAAAAAAAGTTGCAGAACTAAAAGGAATAACTTTTAATGAAATTGAGGCTGTGCAGGAAGAAAACTTCAAAACTCTTTTCCACTAAAAAAACAACAAGTTTTTAAATTCCCCTTGAAAGAAAATACTTGTGATAAAATGATATTCGTTTTCCTTATAGTACTAATAATGGCTCTTATAATAGCCAACATACTTGTCTCAACCACAAAACCAAAAAAATCACAGGAAAAAGGCTTTGCCAATCCTTCCCCAGAAACAGTTGAAACACCAGAAGTAATAGAAAAAATGCAGAATTTACACGAAAACAGTATGCTAGTGCAAGGCTCAATCCAAGCAACAAACAAAAAAATATACTTACTAAACGAAAGAGTGTCAGCACTCGAAAAAGCCGTTACAAGTATGATAGAGAAAAAGATTGATTGATTTTCAGTATCAAGGAACCTGCTTAAGTCACTATTTCTAAAAAAATAAATGGCCTCAGAGTTGGATTAAATCTTCACAAGCTTTTACGCTTCCGCAGGGATTTACTTCATCACAGGCGAAATAAATATACTAAAAGAGGTTTTTAAAAGAATCTAAGTTATAAAAAATGACTTTATAATAATTAATCTCAAATTTTGAGTCAGTATTTTCTTAACAACAAGGACATTTAGATTTTTTATCAACTAATTTTATTAACTTTGTAATTTTGTTTTTATTAATATCTTCAACAGAAAAAATCTTTAAGTGCCTCATTGTCTTGCCCTTTCCTTCAAACAATTTTTTTTCTTCAGCATTTAATCCATTAATTGAAAACCCAACATGTATCTTGTCTTTCAGTGCAGCGAGATAAAATTTTCCTTTACAAAAAGTTATTACTCCCCATTGGAATTTCTCATCAGGCTCTTTGAGATTAGTTAAAAATATTTTTCTAATTTTAATCAAAATCTCTTTTTGAGCGGGTTTTTGTCTTCCTATATACCCATTTATTTTATTTTGCACCATCTTTTTCACCAAAAAACTTTTTCTTTAACCCTTTTTTATAAATCCTTTGTAAAAAGAATTATAATTTCTGAAAACCAATTTCCAATTAATCCAAATTCGGTCTTTGGGTTATAGAAACTTTTTGTAGCTTTACTTTTTTTGCATCGTATTCTTTTTCTGAAAAAAATACACCTATAGTGGTAGCTATGTTTGAAACAAAAATTATTATGAAAACAATTGCTGTCATTTGCTCAAACACACTCCCCATACCCAAACCCACAATAATAGGAAAAGACATTAAGCTTGCCGCTGCAAGACCACGAGCATTCATTGTAGTGATAAGAAAACTATCTGAAGAAAATTCTTTATTAATTACAGAAGCTATTTTTGCTCCGAAAAACCTTGAAATTAAAATTATTAAAATAATACCAGCAGATACTGTAATAACAAAAAAATCATTCAAATAAGAAGGCTTAAACAATAAGCCAAGATAAACAAAAAAGAAAGTCCTTACAAGAAATGAAACCTCCATTTGGAAGGACTTAATTGTACCCTCAACTTTTCGAGGAGTTAAACGAAGCATAGTAGTTAAATCCTCACTATTACCTAAAACCAAACCAAAAACCAAAGCGGCAATAGCACCATTACCACCAAAATATTCCACAATTGAATACAAAAGCATCAAAACAGCAAGAGTAAGCAAATACTCATAAGGCTTTTTTTCAAAAAAAGATAATAATTTTACCCAAATTAATCCAAAAACAAAACCACCAACAGCAGCAATACTAAAAGCAGCCAAAATACTCGAACCAATACTAGCAAAACTAACTGAAGCACCCCCTCCACTACCAAGCAAAGCAATAAAACTCGCTACAGCAACAGCCGAAATAACACACAAAGCATCAGTAAGAGCAGACTCTAAACCTAAAAGAGTTTTTGTTTCTTCCTTAGCAGAGGTATTATTCACAATAGGAATTATTACAGCAGAACTTGTCCCTCCAAGAATAGCTCCTAAAAGAAGCCCTTGCAATATATTCCCTGTAAAAGCAAACCATAACCCAGCAACAAGCAAAAGAGTTAAAACAAAAACCGAAAAAGTAAAAATAATCGCACTAGGAAGAGAACGCAAGGTCTTAAAAAAATTAAGCTGCATTCCCCCTTCAAACAAAATAATCATTAAAGCAAAACTTGCAAAAAAAGGCAAAAAACCTTGAAAAATAACAAGTTCACTCGCTCCAAGAAAACCAAAAACCGGTCCTAATAATACCCCAATCAATAGTAAAACAATAATCTCAGAAACCTTTGTCTTTTTAAAAAAAGTAAGCCCTGCATAACCAATAAAAATTATGGCAGAAACAACAAAAAAAGCTATATCTACAGCAACCATTCAATAAGAGAAAGAAGTGCCAAAATAAAAACCTTTTGATAATTCAAGGCATAAATAGACTTTTTTCGTTAAAAAAAAGCAAAGTAATTTAAACAATAAATAAAAGACTTATTTATGGAAAAAGTTTTTCAAATAAAATCATTTTTTGACGGACTCGCAGACAGGCTTTTTGTTTATTCAAACAGAAAAAAATGCACTCTAATAATCCCCGCTTTTAATGAAGAAAAAACAATTCAAAAAACAATCAAAGCAGCCTTAGGAGCTATATATGCTGACGAAGTAATAGTTGTGGATGATGGTTCCTCAGACAAAACATTTGAAATTGCTTCAAAAACAAGTGCAAAAGTTATAAAACATGAAAAAAACAAAGGAAAAGGAATGGCAATAAAAACAGGAATCAAAAATGCAAAATATGACATTATATGTTTTATCGATGCTGATTTGCCTGAATGGACTTCAAGCAAAATAAATATGATAATAAAGCCCGTTGCAACAGGAGAAGCTGATTTTGTCAAAACAAGTTTTAACCGCTCAAGTGGAAGAGTAACTTTACTTACTGCAAAACCATTGCTAAAAATGTTTTTTCCAAACATTAATTTTGAACAACCATTAAGCGGACAATTTTGCACAACAAAAGAATTCTTATCAAAAATAAAAATAGAGAACAGATATGGAATAGATATTGGACTAGTAATAGATGCCTCAAGCAACGGTCTAAAAACAAAAGAAGTATATATAGGAGAGATAACAAACAAAAGCAAAAAACTTCAGGATTTACAACCCATGGCTGAAGAAGTTGCAAAAACAATAGCAAAAAAAGCAGAAATCCTCTCAGAAAAATATCCATTAATAATTCTTTGTCTTGAAAAAAGTTTCAAGGACAAGGAAAATAGTCTGAGATTATTTAACGAAACAATGAACGCATTGAAAACAAAAGGTCATGAAATAATACTAATAAGCACAAACCCGAAAAAGGAATTACTTGAATTTATAGATGAAAAAGCGATTGATGTGCTTTTCACTGAGAAAAATACTAAAGAAATAAAAACAGAGGAACCACTTGAACTTTTATGCAAGAGTTACAAAATAAAACCAAAAAAAGTGCTTTTTGTGGCAGAACCAGCATTATGCATGAATTCATTCAAACAAGCAGGACTAAAAATAAGCACTCCTAATAGTTGCAAGAAAATAAAACAAAAAGCAGACAAACAAATACTTTCCTGGCCAGAATTACTCTTGTTTGCAAAATAAGGTGAATTATTTGAAAAAAAAAATATTAATAGTTAACTTTCATTCAATGAGCCAACCTGGGGGAGTACAATCAGTAATATCCACAATAATTACCGATAAAAAAAATACTTATTCTCTGTTAACTGGTTCAACTAAAGAATTTGAAAAAAAATATTATAAAGGAATACCAAATTATGGCACAAGTTGTTTCGTAAAAAAATGCAAAACAATAGAAATTGAAAGAATATTAGAAAAAGTCTTTCAAGAATTCCAGCCCGAAATAATCTACACCCACAACTTGTCATATATGTTTAATGAAAAAAAAGCAAAAGCAATATTTGAATTTTTTAACTCAAAAAACGTTGTCCTAGTTGAGCATACACATCACGCATACATTAAAAGAAAAAAGATGATTAAAAAAATTCTTAACCTTAAATGGGATAAAATAATTACTATAAGCAATTTTGCCAACAAAAGGATTTCCAAAATAGTTAAGGATAAACAAAATGTTGTGAGAGTGCCGAATTCAATTAATTTAAAGCAATTCAAAAAAATTGATGAAACAAAAAGAAGGGCTTTTGCAAAAAAAATGGGCGTTCCGCAAGAAAACATTTTTTTGTTTCCTTCAAGAACAATAAGATTATCAACAGGAGCCATAGGGAAACAAAAACAATTCCTAACAGTGCTTAAAGCATTAAAACTCCTGAAAAAAACAGGTTTTGGCAAATTTGTTTTAGTAATACCTTATTTGGATACTAACGAAAAAAACAAAGAAGCAATTAAAAAATTCAATAATACTCTTGAAAAATTTAATCTTAAAAACAATCTCTTTATTTATCCTAAGAAATTGACTCAAAATGGAATGATTAAGTTTTATTCACTTGGAAACATAATATTATTTCCATCGATTGAGGAAAATTTTGGAATGGTGGCTGTTGAATCACTTGCATTAAGAATCCCAATAATAATATGTAACTCTGGAGGAACTATTGAAATAATTAAAAACAATGAAACAGGACTTGTTATCCCTCCAGAAAATCCAAAGGCTCTCGCGCAGGCAATAAAAAAACTTTCTGAAAACAAAGAACTTTACAGCAATATTTCAAAAAATCAGTTAAGAGAATCTAAAAAATATTCTTCAAAAAAAATGATTAGCTTAATTCAAAAAATTTTTGAGAGTATTCCTAAAAAAGAAAGAGAAATAATTTTGGTTAGACACGGTCAAACCGAATTTAATGAGAAAAAAATTTATTCGGGCCAATTAGAAACAATTCTGACGAAAAAAGGAATCTCGCAGGCAAAAAAAATAAGAAAGTTCTTTTTTAATAAAAAACATTACAAAGTGTATTGTTCGCCACTTAAAAGAGCAAAAACAACAGCAGAAATAATTTTTGGAAACAAACAAAAAATGATTTTTGATGATAAACTAAAAGAAATAAACACAGGGGTTTTTTCAGGCAAGACAAAAGAACAAATAGAAGAAGAGTTCCCATTTTTGAGGAAAAAAACTGATTACAGGAAATATTATCCAGGCGGAGAGAATTTTTCACAACTCAGAAAAAGAGTTAAGTTGTTTTTGAAAAAATTGCCAAAAAACGAGAACATAGTAATAGTTGGGCATGAAACAACAAACAAGATGATTGCAAGCATTTTAACAAAAACAAGGGTTGAAAAAATTCCGAGACAATTAAACAACCAAATTTTTGTTGTAAAAATAAAAAACCTTAAAATAATTGAGTTTTAAGTAAAAGCAAAACAAATATTCCTAATGTATTAAGGCAAAAGCTTAACACTGCGAGGTGACTTTCTTTTATTTTAGTCATCCCTGCAATAAGAGTAACCCCTGCTTCATCAGGCAAAGGAGAAGCTATAAGGAACCCCGCAAAAGCATAACCTAAATAAAGCATAAGCCTTTTGCCCAGAGTATTATTAAGTATTTCATTAAAATCTCTAAACAGCCCTTCTCTTCGAAGCTCATCAAATTCATCTTGAAAAGAAAATCTAACTAACTTAAAAATAACAATATCTCCTATAAAAGCTCCAAATCCTCCCGCTAATGCTGCTAAATAAATATTTTCTGGAGAAGAAACAATAAAGTAGCCTACAGAAAATGGCGCAGTAAAACCAAATGCAAAAAATATTCCTGCAATTAAATAACCAAGGTAACTTAATTCACCAAGGCGAGAAACAAAAAAAGAAACATCAGAGTTATTGAAACAAAAATAAGCAAAAACAATTGATAAAACAAGGAGAGTTATTTTAGGATACTTAAATTTAACAAAAATATTTTGCCCAAACAATCTAAAAAACTCATGAGCAAGAAGAACATTACCCTTAAACAAATCACTCTTTTTTTTATTCATGATTAACTAATAGTTTCTTCTAAAAGTTTATAACCATTAACTTTTTAAAAAATAATTGAAATTAAAATTCTTTAATAAAAAAATATGCCGGCATGACACCCCCAAAGTACTTAAAAAGCGCAAAAAAGCAGTTTTTTGATGATTCTTGAGAAACTACAAAAATTGGGTTTAGCTGCAAGTTATGATTCTTGCGGCGGAGGAAAAGAAAACAGTATGCGTGATTATGGTATTCCTTATGAGTACCAGAATTTTATTTACAATTGCACACAAAGCAGTGAAAATGTTTTCGTAAAAAAAGTAATTCAAGGAAAAAATTATTTTAATTCGCAGAAAAACAAAAAACTTTACGAACGCGAACAAGTAACAGAAGGGCAAAAAAAAGCTTTATGGGGCAACATGGCAAAAGTTCTTCCAACAGCTGAAAAACAATCACTCAACAAACCAAACAAATGCTTATTGTTTAAAGTATTACAAGATAATTCTTGTATGCATGACTGCAAATACTGCATTAATACTACATGTAAAGAAAAAGTTTCTTTAGAACCAAAGGAACTAGCTGATTCTTTTGAGGGGTTATGGAAAAAAGGTTATACCACTGGATTGTTTTTGAGTTCAGCGGTGCATGGAAGCGCAGAGCAAAGTACTGAAAAAATGATTGCTTCTGCACGCTTGCTCCGCGAACGCGGGTATAAAGGGTATATTCACTTGAAAGTATTACCTGATGCACCAGAATACTTGGTTAAAGAAATGGCTTTGTATGCAAACAGATTATCAGTGAACATTGAAGCTGCAACAACACTGGGCTTTGAAGAACTCACTAGCACTAAGAATTATAAGGAAGGAATTTTGCGAAGAGTGAGAACGTTAGACAAATTGAAAAGAAAATCTGATAAGAATGGAAAACAAAGCAACGGATGGTTTTGCGACTCAGGAGAAATAGAGAACGGAGTTGATTATAGGTTCAAGTCATTCACAACACAAATAATTATTGGAGCAAATGAAGAAACTGATAAAGAGGTTCTCAACAGAATGAATTCATTGTACTCAGAAACGAGTTTGTATAGGACTTATTTCTCCGCTTTTTCTCCAATTGAAGGCACCCCACTCCAAACAAAAAACCCTGAAAGCAAAACACGCGAACACAGATTATATGAGGTTGATTGGTTACTCCGCGTTTACGGGTTTGAGAAAAAAACAATCGAAACCGGAATGAATGATAATGGCAATTTACCAAGAACAACAGATGTAAAACAAAGCATTGCAATAGCAAACAAACACTTGTTCCCCCTTGATTTAAATTCCTGTACTCGTGAAGAACTATTACTCGTGCCGGGCTTTGGACCAAAAACAACTGAAAAAGTTTTAGAGCTCCGTGAAGAAAAAAAGATAAAAGAATACAACGATTTACTAAAAGTAGGAGTAAGAATATCAAAAGCAAAAAATTATTTAAACATAGAAGGAAAACAAACCTGCTTAACAAGTTTTTAAAAATAAAGAAAAAATACAAAAAAAGTACCTTATTAAGAAACATTAAATACTTGTTTTACGTTTATTTTTCATGCAAAAAAAGTTTTTATCTATTTTATGCTTGCTTGTGCTCTTTGCTAGTTTTGTCTCTGCAAAAAGCTATACTATTGATGAAGCTAATATACAGTTTGTAATAAACCCTGATGGCTCAATTGATGCAACTGAGTATATTACGTTTAATTTTAGTGGTGATTTTACTTTTGCTTATAGGGATTTGCCACAAGGAACTTGGCAGTACTCTGATTTCAAGATTTTTGATGAAGATAAAGAACTACAATACGAAACATCCCTGCAAGGAAACAATATTCAATACAAGTGGTATTACTCCGCAAGCAACCAAATAAAAGTATTCAAAATGACTTATAAATTACTCAATGCAGTAAAAGCCTATAATGATGTTGGAGAGCTTAACTGGAAAATTTGGCAAGAGGGATGGGATCACCCACTCAAAGAATTAAAAGGATTTATCCAATTCCCCGCAAAAGTTTCCGATGCTAATGAAATTTATTCCTGGGGGCATCCAAGCATTAACGGCAAAATAGCTGTACTTGATAACCAAAAACTAATTTTTCAAGCATTCAACATTCCTGCATACCAATGGATAGAAATACGCACTACTTTTCCAAGTTCAATGCTCTCAATGCAAAAAACAAATGAAAACGCTTTAGAAAAAATAATTAATGAAGAAAACAATTATTCTTCTTATACTGGAATACAACTCGGGGACTGGACAACAATCTTATTTCCTGGTTTGCTTCTAATTATATTAATTGCATTAATTGTTTTAGTAAGAAAATTTCCAATATTAAGATATGGTTTTTTTGTTTTATTTACAATTCTCTTTTTAGGTCCTTTTCTTCCAATTCTTTTTTCAATTCAAATGAATTACATTCCGATTTTACTTTCCTTTATTACCCAAATAATTATATTTGCTTTTTGTTGGCACTTCTTTGGAAGAGAGCCCCAAGTCGATTACATTGCAATGTATGAAAGAGAACCCCCTACTGATTATTCCCCAGTAGTTGTTAATTCGCTAATGCACAGTTTCATGAAAACTCCTTCCCCAAAACAAATTGGTTCCGAAATACTATACTTAGCACTAAAAGGAAAATTTAAAATACAAAAAGTAGTGGAAAACGGAAAAGATGAATTTTTGGTTGAAATAATTAACAATGATGTTACTGATATTTCTACAAGTCAGCGAAAATTATTTGCACTTATTAGCAAAATTGCATATTTAGACCCACAATCTTTTTGGGAAAAATATATTATTAAAAAGAAAAAAGAACCAACCCCACAAATTGCTTCAATAAAAGATATTCAACGATACTTACAAAATAATCCTACTGAAGCACAAACTTGGCTCAAAGAATGGAAAGAAGCTGCTCAAAAAGAGTACGATGCCGAAAACTTTGACCAAGAAAAAGATGGAAGCATTCCTTATGCTGCAGGAATGATTGCAAATGCTCTTTTGTTTTCTTATTTAGGGTTAGGAGCATGGATTTATCCAATTGCAATGGGGGTAATTCTTGTGGCAATTTTTCCACAAGTATTAAGAGCACGCACAGAAAAAGGGGTTCTACAATTCAAAAAATGGAGTAATTTTAAAAAGTTTTTACATGATTTTTCGCAATTAACAAATATGCCTCCAACAGCAATAGTGCTATGGGAAAAATATTTGGTGTATGCAGTTGTTTTAGGTGAAGGAAAAACAGTTGAAAAAGCAATGAAATTTGTTTTCAAAGATATAAATGAATTCCATTCAAGTATTTTTATTGGAACTTATGCAGGGTTCTCAGCAGGCGAATTTGCAGGTATTTCAAATAGTTTCTCAAGCGCATTTAGTTCAGCTGTTTCATCCTCAGGTTCCTCCGGCTTTTCAGGCGGCGGAGGAGGAGGCGGGGGCGGTGGTGGAGGAGGAGGCGGAGCCGGCTAAAATTTCCCCTAATTATTTCTTTTTAAAATAAGCCCTGTATAATGGTCTAGCCATTGCAACAAGCATTAAAACAAAAAACCACCAAGGGTTAACTGAAACAATCCATGTTGCTAAATCAGGGAACAAAGCAATTAGCCAAAGCACAGCAAACAACACTGAAAACTTTACTAAACCAATATCCCATACATCAAATTTCTTTATTGCTTTTTCAAAACACATTAAAAAACACCTCTAATTAGATACCACTTTACAATTAATAATACTTACCTGCATTCTTCACTTTAAAGAAAAATGCCCTTAGAAAATAATTGCTAAAAAAAATAGAAAAAGTGAAAAGGAACTTATCCTTTTCACTAAATTAAACTAATTATTTCTTTTTTCCTTTTACTTCTTTACCAGCTTGTTTTTCTTTTATCGCAGCGTGCGCAGCAGCTAGTCTTGCTATTGGTACTCTGTATGGGGAGCAGGAAACATTACTCATTCCTATTCTGTGGCAGAACTCTACTGTTGCTGGGTCTCCGCCGTGTTCTCCGCAAATACCAATATCAATTTCTGGTTTTACTCCTCGTGCGAGTGCAACGCATTGTTTCATTAATAATCCTACTCCTTCTTGGTCAATTGATTGGAAAGGATCACGAGAATAAATTCCTTTCTCAACATAAGGTACAAGGAATTTTGCTGCATCATCTCTTGAGAAACCACAAGTCATTTGAGTTAAATCGTTTGTACCAAATGACATGAACTCAGCTTCTTTAGCAAGAACATCAGCAGTTAATGCAGCTCTTGGAACCTCAATCATTGTTCCAACAGTGTAATGCACTTTACCAACCGCACCCATTTCTTTTGCTATTCTATGAGTCAGCTCAGCTAGAGGAGAATATTCTTTTACATTCCCAACAATAGGTATTTCTATTTCAGGTAATGCTTTTACTCCTTTTTTCTGTACATTCATTGCAGCGGAAAAGATTGCTCTAACCTGCATCTCCATTATTTCAGGATAAACAACTGCTAACCTGCATCCTCTAAATCCAAGCATTGGATTAAATTCGTGCAAAGAAATTATTGTTTCCTCAACTTCTTTAGGAATAACCCCAAGTTCCTTAGCTAATTCTTCTATCTCTTTTTTTTGTTCATGTCTTGGCAAGAACTCATGCAAAGGAGGATCAAGCATTCTAATAATGCATGGTAATCCATTCATTGCAGTAAATATTCCTTCAAAGTCTTCTCTCTGGAAAGGCTCTATCTTTGCAAGAGCTTTCTTTCTTCCAGCAGTGTCTTTTGCTAGAATCATTTCTCTCACAGCTTTGATTCTTGTTGCTTCAAAAAACATGTGCTCTGTTCTAACTAAACCAATTCCTTCTGCCCCAAATTCTCTAGCAATTTTTGCGTCCTTTGGAGTATCAGCATTAGTTCTAACTCTTAGTTTTCTGAATGAATCTGCCCACTCCATTAGTGTTCCAAAATCTCCTGAGAGAGTTGGTTCAACAACAGGAACAGCACCCACAATAACATGACCAGTGCTTCCATTCAAAGAAATTATGTCTCCTTCTTTTACTACAGTTCCTTTACAAGTGAATCTTTTATTTTTTTCATCCATTGTGATTTCGTCACAACCTGAAACACAGCACTTACCCATTCCTCTTGCAACAACCGCAGCGTGAGAAGTCATTCCTCCTCTCGCAGTTAATATTCCAACTGAGGAATGCATTCCTTCAATATCTTCCGGAGAAGTTTCTAGTCTTGATAAAATTACTTTTTCTCCTTTTTCTGCCCAGAGTTTGGCATCTGCAGCATTGAAAACAACTTTTCCAACCGCCGCACCCGGCGAAGCAGGTAATCCTTCTGTTAAAACAACATACTTGTGCTTAGGGTCAAATTGCTTGTGTAATAATTGATCCAGTGAAGCAGGGTCAACTCTTAACACAGCTTCTTCTTTAGAAATTAATCCTTCTTTCATCATATCAACCGCTATTTTTACAGCAGCGTGAGCAGTTCTCTTTCCGTTTCTTGTTTGTAGCATGTATAATTTTTCGTGTTCTATTGTGAACTCAAAATCCTGCATATCTTTGTAATGCTTTTCCAACTTATTCCTAATCTCAACTAATTCTTTATACACTTTAGGCAATACTTTGTCAAGTTCCTCTACTTTCTTTGGTGTTCTTATTCCTGCAACAACATCTTCTCCTTGTGCATTCATTAAGAATTCACCATAAAACTTGTTTTCTCCTGTGGACGGATTTCTTGTAAAAGCAACTCCAGTACCAGAATCCTCTCCCATGTTACCGAAAACCATTTCCTGTACATTAACAGCAGTACCCCAATCATTAGGAATATGATTTAGTCTCCTGTAAACAACAGCCCTGTCAGTCATCCATGACCTGAAAACCGCGTCCCTTGCTCTCTTTAATTGTGCAATAGGATCCTGCGGGAACTCTTCTTTAGTTTCTTTCTTGTATAATTCTTTTTGTTTTGAAACTAATTCTTTTAGCATTGGCACAGTCATTTCCGTGTCTTGTTTTATTTTGTTTTTGTGTTTTATTTCATCCATTAGTTCTTCAAAAGCAGAGTGCTTTATTTCCATTACAACATTACCAAACATAGTAATGAATCTTCTGTAAGAATCCCAAGCAAATCTTTCGTTCTTAGTTGCTTTAGCTATTCCATCAACAACAACATCATTCAAACCTAAATTCAAAATAGTGTCCATCATTCCAGGCATTGAAGCAGGAGCACCACTTCTAACAGAAACAAGTAACGCATTCTTTGTGTCACTGAATTTTTTACCAGTTTTCTTTTCAAGCTTTTTTACAGCCTCCATCATTTGTTCATCCATTCCAGCAGGATACTTTTTGTTATTCGCATAATACTCTTTACACACATCAGTGGTAATAGTAAAACCATAAGGCACAGGCAAACCAGAATTAGTCATTTCAGCCAAATTAGCTCCTTTTCCCCCGAGAAGCATTTTCATTTCCTTTTTTCCTTCCTCAAACATGTATACAAATTTTTCTTTAGCCATAGTTATTCCTCCAAAAAAATAATCCACTAAACACCAGACTTATGATAAGATGAAATAAAAAAAGATTAATAAAGATAAGCAAAGCACAAAAATCATGAAATAAAACTAATTAAACCAAATTAATTACTAATTATGGCAATCCACAGGAGTAATTGTACCTGATACACCAACTGTACCTCTCCAGATTCCACCTATAACATTAACATCAGGTGTTGGAGTAGGACAAGGATCAAATATTACTGTGCCACCATGGCTGGCACCGCCTTGTGTTCCATCAGTTGCATCTCCCCCTTTAGCCAAAACACTTTGAACAATTGAATCTTTAACTGTTACTTGCCCACCGTGCCCACCACCAGGACCATTTCCGACATAGTCCCATCCATATCCACCATTAACATTAATTGTATTAGCAACAGAGTTTGTTAAAAAAACATTTCCCCCAGTACCCCTATAACCATTAACATTGTTTCCGCCAAATGCAGAAATAACTCCAGTTGTGGAATTAACTAAGTATACTGTACTTCCATAACCCCCAAACCAACCATTTCCGCCCGACCCAGTACTACCATGAGCATTAATATCTGTTGAAACAAAATCCCTCACAGCCAAAGGAGAATACCCATTCGCATTAACACGCCCATTAATACTGTGATTATCTCCATCAATTCTTACATTGTTCGCAGTAACAGTTAAGCAATCCCCTCCAGAACCAAAGTTATTATCTAAAATATAATATCCTCCCTCAATACTTAGTGTATTACAATCAGAAAGATGAATGTAACTAGTTGGAGTAAAGTTCAAATAAGTAATTGAAGCCTTGTTACTATCAGCGATTATTGTGAGTGTATTTGAGTCATAACTTGTTTTTGAAAAAGTGCAAGAATAAGAACCGGAATAAAAATCAACTGAGATAAGAGAAGTCAAATTATTATTAAAATCATAATCATTTACATTGCAATCAATATTGCCTGTTGTCAATTGTTCTTCAGAAAAGTATTCTTTAATATTAAAATCCAAATTATAAACATCTAGAGGGGTTACAGTAATAACATAGTCTTGGGTCGAAGAATCAGCTGATGTTATGGTGTAAGTGACAGGGCTCGAAAAGTCCTGTGCTCCGCTCGGGCTAACTGATAAGCCTATGTAATCAATTGTGGGTGTCAAACTAGCAATGTTGGCTATAGAAGGTACATTCACGGAAATAGTGTGGTTTATTTCATCAACAGAACCAATTGAAGCATCCCTTCCATTCAAGTAAAACCCTGAAAAATCAAACGAATTAATTATTTTTGCATTACACATTCCTTCAGGAGGAGTAATTGTACCACTCGTACCAGTGCTGGCAGGAAGCCAAGAACCGCCACACATATTAACACAAGTATCCTCGCTTTCATTACACCAAGGATCATTATAAGAACAATGCGCCGGCACAGCCCCTCCAGAAACATTAATTGTAGGCATTACATCAGGGCAAGGAATAACAAAAGTCACATTTCCTCCATTTCCAGGAGTAGTAGGAGAACTTCCCCCAATTGCATTCACTTCCGTAAGCCCAGTAACACCCTCTAAAGTTATTGAACCTGCAGAGCCACCAGCGCTGGAAGACCAACTACCACTAGACCCAGCACCGCCAATGGAACTAATCACAGAAACAACCGAATCAGATACTGTGACAGAGCTACCTGCACCACCAGCACCAGAAGACGTGTCACCAGCCATACCAACTCCGCCGACAGAACTAATCGAAGAAACAGAAGAATTAATTATTGAAACCAAACCACCAGCACCACCAGCACCTGCCTCTACCCACCCAGAACCACCAGCACCCCCAACAGAAGAAACAATACCAGAAACAACCGAATCAACAAGCATTACTAGTCCAGAAGAACCGCCTACCCTGCCAATATAATTATCATTACTTATTCCACCAGCACCACCAGTTGAAACAACAGAAGAAACAGTTACACCAAACAAACCAATTGCACCAGAAGCGCCACCATTACCAGCATCCGATTCATAACTAGCACCAGTACCCCCAACAGAAGAAACATTCCCATCAACAAAAATATTGTTTAAATTAAAATCATAACCATTTTCTCCAGCACCAACACTCGCCCCTTCAATGTTCCCTGTAACCATACAATAATTCCCAAAAATATTTACATCATCAGCCCCAATGGTTAAAGAAGAAGGGCAAGACAAATTACCATCCAAAATATAATTCCCAGAAGAAATTATTTCAGAACAATCAGAAATCACTGTATAGCCAGGCAAACCAGAAAACTCACCACAAAAATGGCCAACAACAGGAACAATCGGCTCGACAACCAAAGAAAGATTAACAGGAACAGCATCTTGAACACAATCAATATTCAAGGTAAAAGGATACTCGCTTTCCAGACCATACTCTGATATTACTGTTATTACTCCACTACAAGTTTTTTTCTGGCCAACAAAACCAACACAAGAACAACCAGAATTAATATCACTCAAAGAAAAAACCTTTTTATCACCCTGAAACAAAGAAACATCAGAATAATCCAAAACAGTACCACCAACACTAATACCTGTAATAGTGAGAGACCCTCCTGAATTATTTGCAAGAGTAACCAAACCATCCCCATCAACATCAAGAACAGCCTCAGAAATACTGATTATTCCTGAACTACTAGAAATCTTTGAAGAAACAGAACTAATACCTAAAAAAGAATCCATATTATTGGAAACCAAGGCAACAACAACCAAAGAAATAACAACAATAACAGCAACAACAACCAAATACTCAATAGTACCCTGAGCAAAAGAATTCCTATTCAATCCATGTCTCTGCATAACATATCCACTATAACATTTATATATAAATATAATTCCAACTAAAAAAGCAATAACTTTTCATTTTCTTTTAAATCCTTTTAACAATTTTCCTAATTTTTCTCTTAACCAAAAGCTTTCTTGCCTCTGAACGCCTCATTTTTATTGCATCAGACATAACTTTGCTAAGCAAAAAAGTTGAATGAAGCTCTTTCTCTAACTTTGCTGCTCTTTTTGAAGAAGACTTTCCCGCAGGAAGCCCTCGGAGTTCATGCAAAGCACGTTGCACCCTATTCCTCTCAATAACTTTCTGGAGCCTTTGTACTTCCTCTGCCTTCTCATTAGCAGCAACTTCATAACCCACATTAGAATAAAAATGCCCATTCTTAAGTTCCGCTAAATGTTTTTTCTTTAAAGCCTTAACAGGATTAATCATTCAAAAACCCAAACAAAATTATTAATCACAACAAAAATAAAACAGAACTTCAATAAAAATATTTTTGAATTGCCTTTGGTGGTTGGTTAAGGCAATTCAATAAAGAGCAGGAATTTTCGCAAGCCTACTCAAAGCTCTAATACTTGAGTTCTCTGCTTCCGCAGAAACCTCTCTGTATGTTTTCAAAACAATTTTTACTTTATCTGTTTCAAAAATCAAATCATGAAACATTTTTTTTGCAAGCAAAGCAACAATGAACTCAGAGAACCTCTCCCTTTCAACTATTACCCCACTATTATTCTTCATTAAACCCATTTCTATTGCCAACGGATTCAAATCAATTAACCCAATGAACTCCGGTCTAACAGCTATATGAGAAGCATCAAGAGTATCCATTGAATTCTCAAGAAAACTAATTGTTTTCTCTGTTTCAACAAAAGAAAAATTTCTCTTAGTCCTAATTGATTCAATAAAATCAAGAATACCTTCCTTCTCAATACTCTGCTTAGTCATCTCCTGCCTAAGCTCTTCAAAATCAGTTTCAATACTAGCAAACAAATCAAGAATCTCTTTACCCTTTAACTCAGAAACAATTTGTTCCTTAGTCCGAGGATTCGCAATACTCCTACTCCTCAAAATACTCATTTCCTGAAGAACCTTTTCAAAAGAAGCATTAACCTGCTTGGCTTTGCCCAAGTCCTCCCTGACTTTTAACAATTCTCCTTCGAGCTTTGCTAAACTCATCTCCAACCACCCGCATAATATAGCGCCTAAGAACTATATAATGGTTTTTAAGGAATTAACTCGAACACTAAAACGAATTCTTTTCCCTAAGGAACTTTTATAAAACCTCATTTGATTTAATATATTATTAGCAAAACAAACAGTAAAACTGTTTAGAAAGCAAAATGCACAGGTATCGAAGCGGTTAAACGAGCTGGGTTTAGGGGGTTAGAAGCAATAAATTGTTTTTTTCCGAAATTACCCAGTGGCTTAGTGCCTTCTCAGGTTCGAATCCTGACCTGTGCATTCAAAAAAAAAAAGACTAATTCTTATTTTAATTTTATTTTCAAATCAAAAAAGCAGATGCAGTTACACTTGAGTCCCAAGAGAATCTTGGTCTTATTTTTATCATCCAGGTTCTCTCAGTATTATCATCAATTACTAACGCAAATCCTTTTTGTTTTGGCATTTCTGCGTACATTTTATCTAAATCAGAGTGCATGTAACTAGGCCTTAGCGCTCCTACTGCAGCTATATCTGGCTGTGAAGTCATTCTGTGTGAAATAAATAAATCGCATTGGCTAATAGCATCAGGATGTAATTTCTCAGGACGCTGGGTAGCAAGTATTAATCCTAATCCTGGCTGCCTTCCAACTCTCACCCATTCAAGGAGAATAGGCAAAGCAATATTTTCTTCATCCTTTGGCATGAACATGTGCGCTTCATCAATAAGCATCCAAACTAAAGGCATTTTGCTTGAACGCTTATTCTCTTTAATTAATTTTATTTCCTCTTCTTTTCTGAACAACATTCTTTGTTCAAACAATTTTTTTCCAATTAATGCAACAACAACATCCTTTACTCCTTCAGCACCAATGGTTTGCCTGTAAGAAGAAACATCAATAACAGTAATCATTCCGGGAGTAGCTAACTCACTTATTTTTGTACCCTCTTTTTCTATTATCCCCCAAGTTTTAACCATCTGCATTCTTGAAACAACCGCTTGTTTTGAATTTGAATCAGATTCTTCATCAGATTTTACTGCAGAAATAATATCATCTATTCCATAATAAGTACCAATTTTTTCTTTTACTTTCTGCACAGCCCTTGAAATTAATATTCCTTCAGGGTCACGCCAAGTAAGCCTAAACAAAGCCATCCACTCAGTTTCCTCTAACTCAGAACATTTCAAAGCAAAAGCACCATCAATAGGCAAACCCTTTTCCTGGTAAAAAGCTAACTGCCCCTTAGGAACAAGAACCTTTACATCAGTCTTCTCTGCCCCCAAATCCCACTCTTTTAATTCAACTTCATCTTTTTTACTAGCAGGCAACTTTAAACCCCAAAAAATACCAACAGTATCAATAGTAACAGCCGCAACCCTATTCTTTATTACAGGATCCAATCTAGCCATTTCCTCCATCAAAACAGCTAATGTGTAACTATTATGAATTATTATATCATTAGCCACAAAATTATGGCTGTTTGGAACTGAAATATCATAAACCTTTGTCCTCTCATTAATTTCTTTTACTTCTGTTATTTCATCCCAATAAATATCTGATTCTGCTAGCTGTTTAATGAATTCGCTCTCATCAGCAACAGCTATTTGCAATAACTTTGAACGACTTGGAGAATAGAAAATACTTTCACGCATCGCTTTTGGATGAGCATAACCCATTTTTCGCCCAACTTCAGCCCAGTTTTTTGGAGAATAAGAATCCCAAATCTCTTTTGGGATAGTATCATTATT
>JBAZKP010000008.1:0-20096 GCA_041650735.1 archaeon
AAGGGTTTTCTGTGCATCTTTCACTGATTCAAAAGTAAAATTCAACGGCTGGCGGTAATGAGTATTAAGGAAAACATACCGAATAGCCATTGGCTTAAATCCTTTGTCAAGCAAATCGCGCAAAGTAAAAAAATTCCCAAGGCTCTTTGACATTTTTTTTCCTTCAACCATTAAGTGCGCTGTATGCATCCAGTAATTAACAAATTTTTTCCCTGTAGCGGCTTCACTCTGGGCAATCTCATTCTCGTGATGAGGAAATTTATTATCAACTCCTCCCGTGTGAATATCAAAATGCTCTCCGAGATACTTCATGCTCATTGCACTGCACTCAATGTGCCATCCGGGTCTTCCTTTGCCTAATTCAGTTTCCCAAAAAACAGGTCCATCATTTTCGTCCCAGGCTTTCCATAAAGCAAAATCACCCACCCCTTCTTTTTCGTATTCATCCTGTTTTATTCTTGCGCCTGCTTTGAGTTTTTTTACATTAATGCCTGCAAGTTTTCCATAAGCAGGAAATTTTTTTATTGAAAAATAAATACAACCATCTTCCCCGCGGTAAGCAACCCCTTTATCAAGAAGTTTTTTTACTAAAGAAACCATTTCAGGAATATGCTCGGTTGCAGGGCAGTAAATTTCTGCCGGCAAAAGATTTAACAATTTTGAATCTGCTTGAAAAGCTTTTTTGTAAACATCAGTGTATTCACTTAAAGCCATTTTATTTTGAATAGAAGCTTTAATGGTTTTATCATCCACATCAGTAAAATTCATTACCTGTTTTACCTTAAACCCTTTGAAAATCAAGTAACGCTTCAGCAAATCTTCCCAAGAATAACACTTAAAGTTCCCAATATGAATGAAATTGTAAATTGTTGGTCCGCAAGTATACAAGCCAACAAAACCAGGATTAATTGGATTAAATTCTTGGAGTTCATTGCCAAAAGAATTAAAAAATTTTAGTACCATGAAAATAAACACCTAAAAAATCAAGGATTCATTGATTCTCTCAATGCCTTTGCTCTTTCCTTCCAATAACGCGACATTTCCAAGTCAGATTGTCTTGCATGAAAAATAGCTAGTTGCTCAGCTTCATTAATTTCAGCCATACGTTTCTGAAGAGGAGACAAAACAGAAGAAACCTTCTTTTTTCTGGAAGCTATTGGTCTTCTATACAAAAAAGCCATAAAATCACTGCTAAGTAATATACCAATTGGGCTTAATAAACTAAATCATTAATCAGAATCATAATCTTCAGAGTCCTCGGAAAAGGATTCTTCATCATCATCCTCGCCCATTTCAAGCTCCTTGCTTTCAATAAGTTTCAGGTTACCTTTCTTGTCAGCTATTATAGTGTACTCAAGATTGCATTCAGGACAAGTAACAGCGTCCCCTTCCTCTATATCATCAAAGCTTACATCGAATCTCGCTTTGCATTCAGAACACAACTTCTTCACTGAAACCACAATAATTTTCCTGCACTTTGCCTTTATAAATCTTTCTAAAAAAATGAAAAAGTGCATTAAACATTGTCAAATGGCAAAAATAAGCACCTTACAAAGCAAGATAAAAACACTAATTATTATGTAGCAACAAGGTTTTTTTAGATTAACAAAAACCCTTTCCCGCAATCAGCGAAAAATAAAGGATATTAAAGAGGCAACAAAGTTTATTGTTATTACATTCAAAATATTAATTATCAGCCAATTAATCAAAAGAACCCATCTTTCTTTACCAAAAACGACTTTCAGCATCTTGAATGAAGCAATAACCCAACAAACAATCAAAATTAATGTAACCAAAACAAACAAAGGGCCAAGAACAAACATCAATGCTACACTGGCAAAAGGAAGAATAAAAGCTATTATTGCAAGCAAAACGCTTCCAGCAAGATTAATTACCCAAAGCTTTCCAACAACAGAAGCACTCTGGGAAAACTCTGTTCCAGGGAGCCTTTTTCTCTTTCTGACATGAATAAACTCAAAAAACCACACAATAGCACTCAAAATAAGCCACTGTGCTAAATTAACTATAAACAAATAAACACTAACAATCCAAGAAGCTGTTGTGAGATAAGCTGCTAAAGACAAAAAAACCCCCGCAAGCAAAACAATAATCAAAGCAGAACTCACATCAGGATTATGAAAAGCATCCTCAAATGTTTTTGTAGGACTCATAAAAACATTCCCAGACATAAAACCACCAAACACTCTTATAGTAAGAGGAATCCTCATATATAAAACTAATTATCTCATAAAAATCGCTAAAACCATGCACAAAATTACAAGAAAAACTATTGCATAAATAGCTAATTCAAACGCACTTGAAGACATAGTTCCATTTAATTCCACAAAACTACCTCAAACTAATTCTTTCTTCATCATTAAATTATCAACGTATTTACCGTTAATCAAAGAAGCCTTTTTCAACAAACCATATTTTTCAAACCCAATATTCTTATACAATTTAACCGCAACCTTATTTTTTGAATCAACTGCCAACAAAACAAGTTTCTTGTCTGAAGAAATATTACTTAAAACAAATTTCATTAACTCAGAGCCAATCCCCTGCCCGCGAAAACCAGGGTCAACAACAAGAGAAGTAATCTCAGCCCTATGCTTATGCAAATCATGCCCAAAAATAACTCTCACATGAGCAATAATCTTGTTCTCATACAAAGCAACAAACCTTCTATCCTTTCCAAGACAAGTAATACTAAGTTTCTTTTGAACAGAAGAAAGTTTCCAATGAGGAAACAACGCATGCAACTCAGAAACAGTATTCAAATTAACTTCAGTTAATTCCTTGAATTGAATCCCTTTAATCATTCAACTACCCGCTAACTTGTTTTCTGGGTAAAAGAACCTTCTTTTCTTCCCCCATGCAATCTATCACGCTCATCCTTATCCTTACTATCCCCAACTTTATTACTAGTATGAGTCTTTGAAACATCAATAAGAAAATTATTATGAATAATATCCCGCCCAATAAGAACAGAATACGGCAACCCCTCCCTATCCTCAATATTAACCCCAGTCTTAATACTCTTACCCTTAACAATAATAGTTGCCTGAGCAATCGCTCTCCTAATAAAACCACGAGGAGAAGAAGCACTCTTCACCCTAACACTAGAAACTATCGGCCCCAAACCAGCTTTAGCAGCAGTCCTAACATCAACACAAGTACGAGTAGCACCAGTATCAAAAAGCGCCTTCTTAGTAACAATTCCTTTTTTACCCTTAATCTGAACAAGATCAACCAATCCAATAATTCTTTTTGCTTTTGACATCAAACCACTCAAAAAAAATCTAAATCTATTAAGGAAAACTGAGTTATTAAGTTTTTTGGTAAACTAGATTGATAAAATTAAAAGAAAGCCTTTTATAGAAGTGGCTGCATTAAAAGCATGTTAAATACAATAAAACAAATCAGGGGCGAAACAACAAATGAATATCCTGGTAATCGCAGAAAAAAAACAAAAAGCACAGCCATTCATTGAAGCAATTAGAGAAAAAAACTCTGATGCAAAATATATTAGAGTTTCAAAAATAACCCTTGTAAGCAAACAAAACGAAACACTCATTAAAGTAATGGGACAAGAAATTCCTAATTATGACGCAGTATTCATACAAGTAAGAGCCTCATTAACACCATTCATCGAACCCCTACTTGATGAATTTCAAAACCAACAAATATACACTACCGCAAAAAAAGGAGCATATTTTATAGCACACAACGAACCATACCAGTTTGTTACCCTATCAACAGCAGAAATCCCTTCCCCAAAAACATTCTCCTCAGGCTCAATAAAAAATATAGAAAAAATATCTAAAAAAATCTCTTATCCATTAATGGCAAAAACATTTATTGGAAAAAAAGTCCAACAAGCATTAATAGTGAACAACAGCAAAGAACTTAACATTTTTATAAAAAGCATTAAAACCGAAATAGATGGATTCATGCTAAGAGAATATATTGAAGCTGATGCAATATCCTGCGCAGTAATCGGGAAAAAAGTATATGCAATAAGAAGGAAAAACCATGAAGGGACAATTGCAGAACTAAATGAAGGAGAATCATACAAGGTAACTGAAAACGAAGAAAAAACAGCACTGGCAGCAGCACACGCCTGCGGATTTGATATTGCAAGAGTGGATTTGGCAAAAGGAAGAGTAGTAAAAATAGACCCATTAATACCAATAGAAGAATTCAATAAAATCTGCTCTGAAAGACTAGAAGAACACGTAGCTAATTTTCTCATAGAAAAAGCAGAACAGCACGAAAACAAAAGAAAAGTAACCTATGATTTATTCGGCTTAAAGAAAATTTTATCAAAAACAATTTTCGGAAGGTTATTCAAATGAGCGCACAAATAAAGCAATTCCTCGAGCAAAGCACAGAAAAGAAAAAAAGCCTCTTGATAATTGGTTCAAAAACATACAAAGAATCAACGGTAAATGTAATGCTTGAAGAAGCAAAGAAAAAATTTGACTCAGTACTTTTTGTTCCAATTGACAGAGTACAAATACAAACATCAGAGGGAAAAACAGGATTATTTTACAAAGGAAAAAACCTTTTAGCCTTTGATGCCATTTATCCAAGAATCTCATCAAAAGACATGCTCTTAGGAGAAGCAGTACTCAAAGCAATAGAATGCAGTAATGCTTACTGCCCCCTAAATCTTGAAGCATACCAAGTAACTAACCATAAATTTTTTACCTCACAAAAATTATCAAATAAAGGAATTCCAGGAATACTAAGCACATTATTTATTTCCCCAAAATACGCGGATTATGCAATAAATGAAACAGGATACCCCTTCGTAATGAAACTCATATCAGGATTTGCAGGAAAAGGAGTTGTGCTAATTAATTCAAAAGAACAAATGGAAAGCATTCTTGATGCAGTACACTTATTTGAAGAATTTATTTGCACTCAAAAATTCATTAAAGGAAAAGACTCTGATGTAAGATGCTATGTAATAGGAGACTATGTTATTGCTGTTAAAAGAAAATGCAAAAAAGGGGATTGGAGAGCCAACATTTCAAGAGGAGGAAGTGCAAATTTAATTAATCTTTCTCCGGAAATGCTTGAAATAGCAAAAAATTCCGCAAAAACCCTCCAAATGGATATATGCGCAGTTGATTTAATGGAACAAAAAAAGAAATGGGTTGTAATAGAGGTTAACTTCATGCCGGGACCATTCAGAAAATACTTAGGAAATATGATTGTACACGAATGGATACGCCTCCTTGCAGAAAGAACAGGGCAGATAAACAAAGAAAATTAAAAAATTCTATTCAAATAAAAAAGCAAACTAATATTAATTTCATTAATACTTCTACATCAGTGAGAACTATGCCTTTTGAGGATTACATAAGTTTAGACCAAAAAGTATGCCAATTAGCAAGCGGTATAGAAACAAACCTCCTCACTTATGCAAACCCACAAAACCTCGAAGAAGAAAAAAAGAAATTCTTTGAAAAAATCAGCAAAAAAGAAGAATACAACCCTGTATTCACATACGCTCCAAGAAACCCCCTTTATTCATACTTTACCATGTCCCACTCATTCAACACTTACAAAAGTGAACTAAAAGAACTCCTCAACGAAATCAGCACCTATGAAGAAAATACACTTGCTTTGATTTTTGAAAAAAAAATACTTGATTTATTTGACAGAATGGAACTCATAAGGAGTGTTGGCACACAAAACTTTTCAGGTAACTCTGAATCATATTATGGAAGCATTGACCACAGGACACTAAAATTTGCAAAAGAATTTTTGAAAAAACAATTTGAACCAGAAAAAGAAGAAATTCGTTTTGAAGACGCAAAAAAAATTATTCAAACGTTCCTGAGAAAAAGAAAACTCTCCTATAAAGTTGTACAGCGCGAATCAACTGGTTCAAAATTTGCTGTTAATATACGCACAAAAGAAATCCTAATAAGCAAAAATGTTTTGCTTTCAACAACCTCCCTCAAAAGACTCATTGCACATGAAATTGAAGGACATATTTACAGGTACGAAAACGGGGCAAAACAACCCTATTTGATTTTTGCACGTGGATTATCAAAAGAAACAATAGAAACAGAAGAAGGAATAGCTGTTATTATTGAACAAGAACAAGGAATCAATATTGATTCCCAGCTAAAAGAATACTCTGGAAGAGTATTAGCAATAGAAATTGCAACAAAAAAAAGCTTTTATCAAACATTCCAAGAAATGAGGAACTATTTCTCCGATGAAGAAGCATTCAACCTAACATTAAGGGCAAAAAGAGGGACCTGGAAACAAGACCAAGAAGGGGCATTTACAAAAGATGCTTCATATCTTAAAGGGTATTTAGCAATTCAAGAATTCTTAAAAAAACAAAAACTTGAAGAACTTTATTATGGAAGATACTCTATAAACGATACTCCTTTAGCACTTGAAGTAGATGGATTGGTTAAACCAACTTATCTGCCTGATTTTTTAAAAAATGTTGAGAAAGTGAAAAAATGATAAATATTGATGAATCAAAAAAAATTTCCAAATTCAAGGAAATACACCTTCCAGCACTGGAAAAACTTTTTTCAATATATGAAATAAAACAAAACGATAACATACTTATTTGGTGCGATGATGCAAAAACAGTTGCACCAAGAATAGCTAAAACGATTTATTTAAAACTTAAGAAAATGAAATGCACTGTTTCAATAATTGTTGATAAGCCCACAAAAAAACTTGGATCAGCAACCAAAAAAACTCAAAAAGCAATAAAATCTCTAAAAAAAGGAGATGCTTTTTTCTCAATAGGCTCAGGAAACCGAGGATATGTTGAAGAAAATGGAAAACACGTTTTAATGAAAGAATTAATAAAAAAACAGCGCTTCAAAATGATTTCATTAGGAGGACTTTACTCTATAAAAGCCGAGAAAATAAATTCTTTTTTAAAAAGTTTTAACCATGATAAAAAAAAGGTTCACAAATTAAACAAAAAAATAAAAAAAATCCTTGAAAAAACAAAAGAAATTAAAATTACTTGTCCAAAAGGAACAAACCTACACATTTTGCTTGGAAAAAGACCAGTTATTTGCAATGAGGGAAACTGGAAAGAATACTCTACTAATTACCCCGTTGGAGAAACCTATACTTCACCTATCGAAAATTCCGTGAAAGGAATTGCTTTTGTTTCAAGCGCAAAAATAAGCGGCAAAACAATTCTCCCAAAAAAACCCGTAAAATTTATTTTTGAAAAAGGGATACTTGTTTCCACAAACAGCAAAGCAATTAATTCCAATCTGAAATATGTGGAAAAATTCAATAAAAGAAAAAAAATAAATAATTACAAAAACGCTGTTCGAACAATAGCTGAATTTGCAATAGGAACTAATAGTAAAGCATCCCTTGTAGGCGCAATGATTTGTGATGAAAAAGCACTTGGGACATGTCATTTTGCAACAGGAAACAACAAGCATTTAGGAGGAAAAAATTACTGCCACGGCCACTTTGATTATGTAATAGTAAAACCAAGTATTTGGTTTGATGGAAAACAAATAATGAAAAAAGGAAAATTAATTATATAAAAATAGTCTCATTTTTTTAAATAATTCTCAATACTCCTATCATAAGATTTTTCTTTTTCTTTAGAAAAATAACAAGCAGGAAGCTCTTTCCTTTTCCTGTGATAATCAATGCATTCACAACAGAGACCCTTTCTTTCGCAAGGGTAAGAACAATTACAACTCTTCAAATTCTGTTTTTGTCTACATTCCATTAAATTCACTCTTTAAAAATTGCAAGTGCAACAGCACTCCTTTTTAGTGCAGGTTTTGAACTCCTTAGAGTTCAAAAAGTGCATGCGCAGCAACCAAATTTAGTGCAGGTTTAATTGCTAACAAGCAATTAAAAGTGCACGGGAACGGGTTCGAACCGTTGAACGCACTAAGCGACCAGATAACTTAGAATTGAAAGCCCCAAAAGTTCTCTGTCCATTGCGAAGCAATGGGCAAGTACTTTCGCGAACCTTAACAAGGTTCCTTGAGTCTGGCGAGTTTGACCACTTCTCTACCCGTGCAGTCACTATGCCTTATGCTTGCATAAAGCCAGATTGTAAAAAAATTAGATTTAGTTAATTATTAAATACTGCTGTTAAGGAAAAAATCACTTGAATTCCAGAACATCATCCTGTTTGAGAGTGTAAAGATTCTTTCCCTTAAGAAATATTTTTCCTTCTTCTTTGGTAAGCAATTCCTGAACAGAATCGGAATTAATTTTTATATCAGAAAGCACTGCATCCTTGTCATTTATTTTTGTCTTCATTCTTTTTCGGAGTATTCCAGTCTCAACTATGCCTGAAACCATTATTTCTGTCCCAATATCATATACTCCAAAAATTCTGAAAGAAGAGGTTTTATCCTTTTTTTTAACTGTTACAGTTTCCGCCTGTGCTTTAGATTCAGGTCTAGCATGTTCAGGAATCAATATTTCAGCGCTCTCCGCACCGTCAAGAATCTTGTCCCCTTCAGTTACAGGCTCCTGCTTGTTTTTCCTCAAAAAATCAAAAATACTCATAAAAGAAACATTATTAGAAACAAATAAAAAGCATGGTTTGAGATAAAACTAGTACAAAAACAAAAACAATACAAATTTTGAAAAAATGAAGGCGAAAAACGCCTCCAAGAAAAAGATTTTACAAAAACATTGCATGCCAACTAACATCTACAGCAACATTTACTCTTTTTTACTGTTTTTTTAGCTTTCTTCTTAGCCATATTTTTCCCTCCGACAAAAAAACTTTTGTAATAAATACTAACCCTAAGTTTTATTTAAGGCTTTGTTTTTTATTTAAGCAAAATTTTTTAAAAATTCCATAATAAATATTTTTTTAAAATAAAAAACGCAATTAATAAAGAAAAAAATATTTTCAATCAGTTTAAAAGATTTTTCCCATTTCATTTTAACAGTGTAACAAAATGTTTTCAAACAATGACGCACAAAAAAATGGTTCTTCAAATGATAAAAATGGAATTGATTCCAAATTAAAAGAACAAAAATCAAAACTTACCCCTAATCCAAAAAAATTCCTTTTTGTTTCTTTTGAAAGTCTTAGCGGTGATTTGGCATGGCAATTAAAAAAAGAAGGACATGAAGTAAAGTGCTTTATTGAGCGAAAAGAAGATCAAGAGGTTTATGATGGAATTTTGGATAAAGTAAATTCATGGAAAGAACACTGCGACTGGGCAGATGTAATTGTTTTTGATGATGTTGGATTTGGTAAAGAGGCAGATGAATTGAGAAGCAAAGGAAAACTTGTTGTGGGAGGAAGCAAATATACTGATAAACTAGAAGAAGACAGGGAATTTGGGCAAAATGAAATGCAACGCGTCGGAATGAATGTCCTACCACATTGGGATTTGAGCGATTTTGGTGATGCAATTGAATTTATTAAAAAAAATCCCGGAAGATATGTTTTCAAGCCATCAGGCAACACTCCTTCCGATCAAAAAGGAATTCTCTTTTTAGGACAAGAAGAAGATGGAAAAGATTTAATTCAAATACTTGAACAAAACAGAAAATTATGGGCAAAAAAAATAAAACACTTTCAATTACAAAAAATGGCTGTAGGAGTAGAGGTGGCAGTAGGAGCTTTTTTTAATGGAAAAGACTTTATTTTGCCAATTAACATAAACTTTGAGCATAAAAAACTTTTTCCAGGAGATCTAGGCCCCTATACAGGAGAAATGGGAACACTAATGTTTTGGTCTCAGCCAAACGATATCTTTCGCAGAACCCTGGAAAAAATGAAAGAAGATTTGGAAAAATCCAAGTACATAGGGTATATTGACATTAACTGCATAGCTAATGCAAAAGGAATCTTTCCGCTTGAATTCACTTCAAGGTTTGGCTACCCAACAATAAGCATTCAAATAGAAGGAATCACAAGCGAAATGGGTGAAACACTTTACAAAATGGCACGCGGAGAAAACTTTGAAATAAAAACAAAAAAAGGGTTTCAAATAGGGGTTGTTATTGCAGTACCCCCATTTCCATTCCAAGACCAAAAAGAAAGTTACATTTACAAGGATTTGTCAATATTATTTAAAAAACCAAATCTGGACGGGTTCCATTTAGGAGATGTAAAATATATTGATGAATTTTGGACTATCGCTGGCGAAACAGGGTATGCACTAGTAATCACCGGCTCAGGGAACACTGTTGAAGAAGCAAGAAAACAAACTTACTCACGTGTAAGAAATATTATGATACAAAATATGTATTACAGAACAGACATTGGACTAAAATGGTTTTCTGATTCAGACAAACTGCATACTGAAGGCTATCTCTTCAGCTGAGGCAATCAATATGGTATCAAAAAAAGAAATCATTGAGAATCTCTCAAACACTTACTGCAGATTAAAACCATCAAAGTGCCACGGAGTAGGAGTATATGCGATTAAAGATATTCCAAAAGGGATTAATCCATTCAAACGGGAAAAACCACAATCTTGGATAAAAATAAATATCAAAGAAATTGGGATAACTAATAAAGAAATAATAAAGATGATTGATGCATTTTATGTAATAAAAAAAAATGGGGACTTTTGGGTAAATTCAGGCGGATTAGTCTCAATGGGAATGTCATTTTACCTTAATACTTCAAAAAAACCAAACATAAGAACAACTGATGATGGCGAACATTTTAAAACAATCAAAAAAATAAAAAAAGGGGAAGAATTGCTTACAGATTACGCGGATTATGATTGGAAATATAAATAATTAATATGAAAATTACTCTAATTTTAAAAAGGTTAAAACCATGAAAAAATACCCTTCAAAAGTAATTAATATTTCTTATGGCAAAGCATTAATTGCAACAAAAAATCTTCTTTCAGGAACAATAGTTGAAACTTTTAAAGGGAAAATAATGACCTATGAAAAAGTACCAATTGAAATGATTCGTTACGCAATTCATATTGGTGATGGGAAAAAAAATAAATGGCTTGTTTCAAAAACAAACGCAATTTATGCCAACCATTCATGTAACCCAAATTGCTCAATTGATGATAACTTAAATATTGTTACAATAAAAAAAATAAAAAAAGGAAAAGAACTAACATACAGCTATAATTTATTGGAAGAAAATGAACAAGAATCAGATTTTGTTTGGGACAAAAGATGGAACTTTGAATGCAAATGCGGCTCAAAAAACTGTCAAAAAAACATTGACAGATATAAAAAAAATTGCTGAAAAATTGATTCTAAAACAATAAGGTTATATTTTCAGATATATAAAAAAATATTTGAACACAAAATTATGCAAATAAAACAAAAAGTTACCTTGGAAACTAGCTAATATTAAGTTTGCATAAAAAGAACAAGCAAATAAACATTACTACTTATCAGAAATTTTTGTGGCTGTCCAGCTAACAAACCTTGGACCACAGAAAACATCGCGTTGGTTGCTGTTTGAGGATAAAGGCCCTGAACCTGTTTTAACCATGGCGTCCCAAGTGTTATTCAGCATAAAGGCATCGGGGGCTACGTACTCAATGCTGGTAAATTCGGTTCCATCAGCATTCATAGTAAAAGCAGCTTGTCCAGACAATCCCTTGCCGAACGAAACTGATGAGGAATACGGATCCGGTCCTGTCGGAAAATTGAACAAAAAGCTATGCTTGGAAAGAGGATCATACCTTCTTCCGTCTGGATTAACAGAACTCTTTTCAATTAACCCATAATTCTCAGGATCAGTAGGGTCCCTTGGAAGCAAAGGCAGGCTTATTGCAGTATACTTAAGATCGCTTGAGCCTTCAGGCAACTCAGGCGTCACTCCATTTGCACCCGTGCCAAAGTCAGAATCATCCGCCCAAATATTTGTTACCCACACTGTGTGCTGGTCCCAGAAATTAAACGTGCTACCGGGCGCGGGATCTTTGGGCTTCGGAATAAAGACCGCGCGAATTATTAAAGTTCCAGTGACTTCCCCAGTCTTATCGCTCTCAGGTCTTTCCACACAACTCCTGTCAGTGTGATAAGTATAGATTCCCTCAAACTCCCATGTACCAACATAAGGATTCACTGCGACCGGATTTATCACCGTTTGGGCGCCACAATCATCCCCAATACAACACTTTTCTCCAATTGGTTTACAAAACATTCCACAAAAAACTTGCCCAACAGGACACTGCTTACAAGTTCCCCCCCCCCGCAACCACTTGATGGTTGCAAGCAATAACCATTCACAGCACCATCATTACAACAAATAGCATTAGTAGGAATACAACCGTTTCCACAAACCTGAAGAGAAGAAGGACACTGAGTAGTACCACCATTATTTTGGGTTACGCTTTGATCCGTACAACCAAATAAAAATAAACTTACAACTACACAAACAAAAGCAAACAAAAAAAACTTATACCCAACCATGTTCTAATAAGAGATTTTTACTACTTAAATAATTAACTATAACCTTCAAAACTAGACCAAAAACGTTGAGGACGGGCGCGGGCAAAGTTGAATATAAAACAAGATTTTGGAACTGGATCATTAAACTATTTTTCTAACAATTCAAGAAGTTTTGCACTATCTTCTTCACTCAAAATAATAAGATTATTTTTCTCGACAGAAACAGAATATTCTGACTCGGACAATCCCGAAATATAATAAGTGACCCTATGTGGGCAAATACAAGTAGCCATTGTTCTTGATGAAAGAATTACCCCTGCCCAATTTGAATAATACCCGTTTTGTATTTTAATCTCTTTTCCATCAACTTTGTAACTAAATATTTTTGGTTTTTGAACACAATTAATCCAAATCATTGAGTCAATTATTAATTCACCTTCGGAGTTAAATTTTTGAGACAACAAAATATTGTCATTGTAATTAGAAAGATTTTTGTATAAAAAATATTCAATGTGATTGTTACATTCCTCAAAAACAACTCTGCCACCAGATGTATTCCCAAAGGGCAAAAATAAAAAACCCACAACCAAAAACAAAACTATTAGTATTACAACCACAACAAAAATTAATTTTTTCATGAAAGCCAACTTTATCGAATAAACCTTCTTTTATTTATAAGCTTAACTTACGCTGAGGACGAGATTTGAACTCGTGCTCCCTTTCAGGAAACGGATTAGCAATCCGCCGCATTTGACCACTCTGCCACCTCAGCTGCGAATAAAAAAATCTTGTGTGGAAAGATTAAAAACACTGCCTTTATGCGTGAAAGTCAGAATTAAAAACAACCTTGTTGTTACTAGTTTACTTAACAAATCGGTGATTACTTGCTCGACCAATACACTAATGGCTCAAAGAACTTGAAATTATCAATAATAGAAGGTTCATTCAACGCAGTAATGGTTGGTGCAGGAATTTCATTCATAGTTGCTTTTGCAGTAATGCTTGGGGCAAATAGTATTGAAGTAGGATTGCTTTCAGCATTACCTGCTCTCTTAGGAGCATGGGCACAATTATTCTCAATAAAAATACTTGATTTTTATAAAAGCAGAAAAAAATTAATTATGGCAGCTGTTTTTTTTCAAGCAATAAGCTGGATACCAATAATGATTATTCCTTTTATTATAAAAGAAAACAGTGTTTTTTGGGTAATAATATTTTACACCATAGGAACTGTTTTTGGTTCAATCGGAGCACCAGCTTGGCAAAGCTGGATGAAAAGCATTACTCCGCAAAAAATAATTGGAAAATACTTTGGAATAAGAAACTCTATTATTGGGGCAATTGCGTTAATAACAATGCTTTCCGCAGGATTTACTCTAAATTTTTTTACCCAACACGCCTTACTTGTTTATACAGGAATATTTGGAGTATCACTAATAGGGAGAATGTGCTCGAATTACTTTTTTTCAAAAATAAGTGAACCTGAACCAGAAAAAGAAGAAATTCTTCCTGATGAAAAAACCACTTTTAAAGAATTTGCTAAAGATTTATTAAAAACTAATTTTGGTTACTTTGTTTTATTCGGAAGTTTAATGACTTTCGGATTATCCTTAACAGGCCCCTTTCTTTCATTTTATTGGTTAAATTATTTAGGATTAAAAAGTAATTACTTATTATACACAATAATACTTGGTTCCTCCGCAGTATCTGCGTTATTATCTATGCCTTATTGGGGAAAATTAATTGATAGATACGGGGTAAGAAAAATATTGAAGGCAACTTCTTATTTAGCAATTTCTTTCCCAATACTAATAATACTTGTACGCGCTCCTGAATGGATTATTTTAGTTGAAATACTTAACGGAGTTATTTTTAGTGGATTCAATCTCGCATTAGCAAGTTTTATTTACAAATTTTCAGGGGAATCAAGAATAATGAGGTACGCGAGTTACCAAGCAGTATTTTTTGGAACCTCAGCTTTCCTAGGAACCATAATAAGTGGTTTTATTCAAAGTTTCGAATTCTCTTTCTGGATAATCAATACTTCATTTTACCTTGTTTGTTTAATCTCAATAATAGTAAGATTTATTTCTTACAAATCACTAATAAATAAAATAAAAGAAGAAAGAGCAGTTGAATACATAGAGAGTAAAAAAATTGTTCAAAGCATACTAACATTTACTCCTTTAAGAGAAACAGTGCTTTCAAACACTTTTGAATTATTTATTTTTGGAACCGAACAAATAAAACACACTTTGTACGGAACAGCAAGGATAATTGACAAAGTAGCAGAACAAAGTATAGAAGACGCAAAAAAAATAGGAGAAATAGGATACAAAGGAATACAACACGTATCAAACAAGGCTAATGTAACAATAAAAAGAATAGAAGAACTTAGCGAAGAAAGTTTGGAAGAAGTTGGAGAAATCAGTTTTATAGGATTGAAACATGTAAAAAATACAGCTAGCATCACTATAAAAAAAATAGGAGAAATAGGGGTAGGGGGAATGGGAGGAGTAAAAAAAATAGGAGAAATAGGAAACCTAGGATTGTATAAAGTAAAAAAAGCAACTATTATAATAGGAAAAGAAAGTATAGAAGGCACAAAAAAAATAGGGGAAATAGGAAACCTAGGAGTATATATTGTAAAAAACGCAACTATCACAATTGGAAAAGAAAGTGCTAATGGAATAAAAAAAATAAAGGAATTTGGTTCAAAAAACATAAGGAATAAATTACAAAGAAAAAACAAATTATGATATTTAAGGTAAAAAACTTAGTTTTAATTTGAATCCCTGAGCTGCTTTTGCCATAACAACGGTTCCTGAATAAGGTTTTCTTCCTTCAGTAAAAATATTCATGCTCCCCCATAAATCTCCGCCACCTAGTTTGAAATGCCCAGAAGAACGCATAATTTTAAGATTAGAAATTTCTATTTTTTTGAATTTGTTTCCCTCAAAAGTATTTATTGTTGCTTTCGCAAGGGGGCCATCAACGTCAACAACATCACATTCCTTAATATTGTTCATTTCCATTCCCAGCTTTACACAGGAAAGAACATTATCCCCTTCATCAAACTCAAGAACAAGAGTTTTTTTCTTAATTGGCTCTTTAATTATAATTGAATCTATTTGTCTAGGCATAAGTATTACCGATTTCAAACTGACACAATTAAATGCATGGGGTTTTTAACACTTATTATGAGGCAAAACTATTCTCAAATCAAATAAAAAAACTCTTTTTCAAAACCCAAATCCTTTTTTACTTTTTCTGCCAATTTCTTTTTCAACTTCTTTCTCTTTATCAGTTCTAACAATCAATAATACTTTATCATCCTTATTTATTTTTGTTTCCTTATAAAAGCAATATTTTCCTTCACAATAAGTCGCAATCGCATTATAATTTTTCCCCCTTACATAGCCAATTTCTTTGCCTAAAAGATTTGTTTCAATAGCAGGAATCTCCATTATATCAAACTCTCCCGCACCAACATTAACAAGTTCACTTACAGCAGGCCTAGAAATCATTAATTCAACAGTATGAGCAGCAAAATACTCTTCATTAATAGGAGTAAAACCAAGTTTTTTTAACATGCCCTCCACATCAGGATTATCTATTCTTACAAAAATCTTTTTTGCACCAGCCTCTTTAGCGTACATTGCTGAAAGAATATTATCCTTTTCAATATCTGAAGCAGAAATAAAAACAGCACACTTATCCAATTCCAAATCATCAAGTACTTCAGGTTTAGTTGCATCAGCATTCACTACATTAAAACCAAATTCATCAGTTATACTCATAGCTTCCTCTTTTTTCTTTACCACTAAAACAACCTTATTCTTGCTTTCCTTCAAGATCAACCTAGCCAATTCACAAGCAAGCTCTGAAAACCCAACAATAACAATATACATTATCCCACCAGATACAATAAGACTATTGAAAAAGGTTTTTATAAGAGTAACCTTACAAAAAAATATAAAAAAAAGGAAAAAAATTAAATCTTGCTTCCAAAACCAATTCCTTTTAACAGAATAAGCAAAGGAAGAATCTCCATTCTGCCAATAATCATGTGCAAGCTAAGCAAAAATTTAAGAAAAATAGGCATTGCAAACCATGAATTGCCTGAAACAACATTCAGACCAACATTTCCTTGAGCTGATGCAACTGTAAAAATTGAATCCACCAACCCATAACCAAAAAGCATGAATATTATTGCGCCAAGGGCAAGGAAAAAAATATACAAAACCATGTAAGAAAGAGCCTTCAAAGCGGCTTCATCAGAAATAACTCTTGAACCAATTTTTATAGGCAAAAGCGCTTTAGAAGGAAGAAAAGCCTTATGAATTTCCCTTCTTATTACCTGAAACAAAATCAATATTCTCCAAATCTTTAAAGCACCAGTTGTAGAACCATAACAAGCACCAAAAATCATTAACAAAATAATTACAAAAAGTGATAAAGCAGGAAAATTATTTAAAACAACTAAATTTGTATTACCTGTCCCAGTTATCGCTGAAACAATATAAAAAAAAGCATCAAAAAAAGCATAATTCTTGAAAACAAAAAAATTAATAAAAACAAGAACTGTTGCTGCAAAAATTATTGTGAAAAAAAACTTTAATTCAGGATTTGTTAAAAAACGCCTAATTTTTCCTCTAAGCAAATCATAATGAGCTTCAAAACTTATTCCTCCAAGGAGCATAAGCAAAACAGCCACTGACATCGCGCCAGGACCAAACAAACCCACACCGACAGAGTTAGTGGAAAACCCACCAGTAGCAATAGAGGTAAAAGAATGAATCACTGCATCAAACAAACTCAATCCAGCAAACAAAAACAAAGCAACACCCAAAATAGTGTAAATAAAATAAATAGAGAGAATCGTTCTTGCAATCCTCTTAGCACTAGTAAAAAATTCTTCTGATCTGCCTTCAGCAACAAAAAGATTGTAAATCGTTTCAGGTCTATCATAAAAAAGAAGGGCAAGTAAAACAATCCCAAACCCGCCCATCCATTGGATGAACCCGCGCCAAAAATTCAGTGAATGCGGCAAAAACTCTGGCTGAGGAATCATACTCATCCCAGTTCCAGACCAACCTGAAACACTCTCAAAAAAAGCATCTATTGGAGAAATACCAAAAAAAAGAAAAGGAATCGCAGCCACAACCCCCACAGTAAACCAAGCAAGAGCAATTGAAATAATTGCATGCTTAAACCTTGTTTGCTTGTATCCAATAAATTTCCTCAAAAAAGTAAAAACAACTACTAAAGTAAAACCAATTACAGCAAATATTTCAGTATAAATCAATTCATTGTAAATAATAGAAACAATTACAGGAATAACCATGCTCGCGCCAATAAAACGCATCATATTAGAAAGAGTAAAAAGAATTACTACCCAATCATTCCTGTCAAGCTCAGCCATGTTACCAAAAAAACAAGGTTATTATAATTTAAAAAACAATCTAAGAAGAAAAATGAAAACAATAATAGCTTGTTTAGGCAAAATCAAGAAAACTTGTATTTTGAGTCTTTAAAATCAAAAGTAGAAAAATAATCATTAGGGGTTTCAGCTCTTCGAATCATTTTAACTTTTCCATTCATTTGAAGCAAAAGTTCAGCACTTCTTAATTTTCCATTATAATTAAAGCCCATTGCATAACCATGCGCTCCTGCATTGTGAATAGCAAGCAAATCCCCTATAAGTATTTCAGGCAACAATCTGTCCACAGCAAATTTGTCATTATTTTCACACAAAGAACCAACAATATCATATTTCTTATTACATGAAGCATTTTCTTTTCCCAAAACGGTTATGTGGTGGTAAGCCCTATACAAAGCAGGACGCATAAGGTTCGCCATGCACGCATCAACCCCAATATACTCTTTGTAAATATGCTTTTCGTGAATTGCTCTTGTAATCAAATAATCAAAAGGCCCAGTAACCATCCGACCATTCTCCATCACTACTTTTAGAGGAACCAAATTATTTTTAACAATTTTTTCTTCATACAATTTTTTTATTCCATTTGAAACAAAACCCAAATCCACTGATTTCTGTTCGGGTTTATATGGAATCCCTATTCCTCCTCCAAGATTAACAAACTCAAATTTTATTCCTAATTTTTTTGAAATCTCAACAACTAAATCAAAAAGCATTTCTGCGGTTTGAACAAAAGCCTCTGGCCTTAATTCATTTGAAGCAACCATTGTATGCAAACCAAATCGCTTTACCCCTTTTGATTTCATTGTCTTATAAGCCTCAAAAAGCTGGTCTTTTGTTAAACCATATTTTGCATCCTGAGGATTACCAATAACATTTCCCTCAGCAGTTGCCCTTAATGGACCAGGATTATATCTAAAACAAATTAATTCAGGTAACTTTCCTCCAAGAGATTCTTCTAAAAAAGAAATATGGGTAATATCATCAAGATTAATTATTGCTCCAAGCTCAAACGCTTTTTTGAATTCATTGGCAGGAGTATTATTAGAGGTAAACATTATTTGTTCCCCTTTCAAACCAACTTTTTCGACAAGTAACAATTCAGGCAAAGAACTACAATCAGCACCCATCCCCTCTTCCTTTAAAATTTCCATTAAATACGGATTAGGACAGGCTTTAACAGCAAAATAATTCATGAAACCAGGAATCCAGGAAAAATTCTTATACAAATCTTGTGCATTCTCCCTAATCCCTTTTTCATCATACAAATGAAAAGGAGTTGGAAAAATTTTGATTATTTCTTCAACCTGTTGTTTAGTAAAAAACAAATCATTGTTATTATTCATTTTCTCATTCCTCAAAAAAACCCTAAATTTGTCCAAGAATTTGAGTTGTTCAAATCTTCAAATTATTTTTAATACTCTCCACAGCTTTGATTATATTTTCCCTGTGCCCAAAAGCACTCACCCTGAAATAACCTTCCCCATTTGGGCCAAAACCTGAACCAGGAGTTACCACAACATGTGCTTCTGAAAGCATTTTGTCAAAAAACTCCCATGACTTCATTCCATTAGGAGTTTTTACCCACAAATAAGGAGCATTCACTCCACCAGAAACAACTTTCAATCCCTTTTCTTCTAAACCCTTTTTTATTATTTTAGCATTTTCCATATAATAAGCAATAATTTCTTTGTTTTCTTTCATCCCCTGTTCTGTCAAACAAGCCATTCCCCCATCCTGCACAATATTTGAGGCACCATTAAACATTGTTATTTGCCTCCTATTCCACATAGAATTTAATTTTCCCGCACCAGAATTTTCACAAACACAATTTTTTGGAACAACAGCCCAACCCAGTCTTACCCCAGTAAAACCAGCCATTTTTGAAAAACTATTTATTTCAATCGCACAATCCTTTGCCCCCTTTATTTCATAAATGCTTTTAGGCAAAGAACTATCTGAAATAAATTCATTATAAGCAGCATCAAAAATTATTATAGATTTATTTTCTTTTGCATAATTTACAAATTTCTCCAACTGTTCTTTGGTTGCCACTCCACCAGTAGGGTTATTAGGGGAACATAAATAAATCAAATCAGCTTTTTGTTTCGGCAAATCAGGAAAAAAATTATTTTTTTCATCACAAGGCATATAAATTAGTCCTTCATATTTTCCATAAATATTAGCACCAGTTCTTCCCGCAATAACATTTGTATCAACATAAACAGGATAAACTGGATCCTGAACCGCAATAATTGCTTCTTGTGAA
>JBAZKP010000009.1:0-16818 GCA_041650735.1 archaeon
ACAAATAAAACAATTGAAACTAATATTAATTTTTGCATATTAAGAGTAAGTTTCTGAAGTTTAAAAGAATTAGCATAGTTTGAGGTTTTTCCAAAAGTAAGTGTAATCCCCCCTCCCAGACTTGCACCGGGGGTATCTCGGTTTCCGCACCAGAAGATTTTTTTCTTCGTGGGATTATAGATTCTACAGCCGAGCGTTTTAGCTGCTAAACTAAGGGGGGATTCACTGAATCCTTTTGAATAGGATAAGAACAAGCTTTGCTGGCTTTATCCTTAAGTAATTGTTGCAAAGTGTGTTTTTTAAAGGTTTAGTTTTGATTAAAAAAATTTGTTTTGCTCTGTTTTTTAGTTTTACTTTTTTCTGCTTTTAACAGATTTTTTCCTTTCACCAAGTTTTGGCGCTATTATTGGCCATAAGAGGGTTACAAATATTCCTGTAATAAAGAAGAGTACTTGGCTTAGTGCTCCTGTTGAAGAATAAGCTATTGCGCCGAGTATTGATAATATTATTAGTCCTGTTAAGAATGATAATGGTTCTTGTTTTTTTGTTGCATTTTTTTGAATTTGTTGTGAAGTATGTCTTAGTATTGCATATCCTGTAAAATATCCGAACAAAGTGTATGCTCCATAAAATTCTGATGGAATAAATAAACCAAATATAATTACTAATACAAAAAATAGTATTACAAGGAATTCTTCTTTTATTTTTGATATGTGAAAATTCATTTTGTTTAGTTTTCCTTCGAGTTTGTAAACAAACCACCCAATTATTGTTCCTATTAATAGTCCTGCTATTACATCACTTATGAAATGCACTCCTAAGTAGATTCTGGATATTGCTGTTAGTGTTGTGAGTATTATTAAAAAGTATTTTAGGTTTTTTGAAATGGTTTTTGCAAACCATGCATAAGCTGTAAATCCTGCTGCTATTGTTGAATGCCCTGAAGGGAAAGAGTAACTTATCCCATTCTCCATTACTATTAATCCTTCTGGTCTCGGTCTAGCAATTATTACTTTTAATATTCCTGAAAAGAATCCAGTGAGCAAAATTAGTGTTGCTATTGTAAAACTCTTTTTTTCTCTTCCTGACCAAAAAAAGATTGTTGCAATAAAGAACCATAGTGCGGGGTGACCGAACAAAGTAATTGTTTTGAAAAACAAGTCAAGCAAAGGGGTTGAAAAAGATTGGAGAAATTGGTTTACAATTATTTCTTCAAAAACCATTTTTCTTCACAATCCAAAAATTTGTCCTAGCAAAACCATTTAAGGTTTTGCGGGACCCATAAAATGCCGCTGCATTTTATTTGGTCCTAGAATTTGAGTCTTTATTCTTTTACTTCTTTAGGAACTTTTTTCTTTAATCTCCCCATCCCAGGTATTTCTATTTGAGTATAATCAACCATGAGTCCGCATGCTTTCAAACATTTTCTTGTTGCATAAACTTTACAAAACTCAGCAACTTCTTTTTGCTGGTTTTTTTGCATTCCTTCTACCGAACTAATTTCGTTAATGACTTTCGAAATGCTTCTTGAATTAATTTCTTCTCATGCTTTCACAGCATCTCCTTTTGCTAACCCCAAATCATTAATTGCTTTATCAAGTTTATCAAGCGCAACTTTTTTCTTTAAGTTTGCCTCAACCTTATTATCAACGCTATTAGTAAGACCCGCAAGGAACTCCATTACTGTTAAAGGATCAGTTTTTTCGGTTATTGTTTGTTTCTTTACCGCTTTCCAATCATCATAATTTGCAACTAGTTGTATACTTCCTTCCATCATTAATCCCTTCCTTGAACCGAATAGTCCTATATCACCAATAGAGGTTTGTTTCATTAAAAAAGCTTTTGGTTAGGATTAAAAAAGATTAACAATCCTGCGGGCAACTAGTTTTTTCTCCAGCTGGACCATCACAATAACCGTCTCCGCAAGAAGATTGTTTGGAACAATCAGCAGGGCAACTAGTTTTTTCTCCTGCTGTTCCGTCACAATAACCATCCCCACATTCAGATACTTCTTTCCCTAGACAACTTCCCCCAGTACAACAGCTCTTTGTATCTGAAGCAATCTTTATTTTTCCCGAGCATGTTTGTTCTTTAGTACATATTGTTCCGCCAAGTTCTGAACAGGTTTTTACTTCCACAACATTATTGCAAACAACCGGCTCATAATCAGAAATATTCTTTACCACACAGCTCGTTGGGACATAAGTGTAATAGTCTCCTCTGCTTATGCTGCAAAGTTGCTCTTGGCTTAAACCATCTTCAAGTCCACAATAAGTTCCTGTGTGTAAGCATCTTCCAAAATTAAATGCCCCTGCATCATAAGGATTCATGCATTTATTCGTGCCAGATTTTGTTTCAATTCTATTTAAAGCCAAGCATTGTTGAACCCGTGTATCAGTAGAAGAACAAACATCTTCCATTGAAACAACTAAATTATTTGGTAAAACATATTCTTCCATTATGCCTGACAAGGTTCTTCTTTTCTTTCCCTCAGGATCTTTCTCATACAAAAATAAAAGCCATTCCTTTAGTTCTACTGTCCCCCCCATATTTCCCGCATCTCCTTCCCCATGATTAACAAATCCATAAATTTCATCTTTGTTCAGAGTATTATATTGCGCAGTTTTTATTGAAGTTCCATTTGCATACCCTGCTTTAATATTCAATCCATAAACCCAGTGCCCTGATTCATCATGCTTAATTGCTACAGCACTTCTTCCATCAGGCCTTCCCCCACCCTCATATTTGTATGTTGAAATAATGTTTGATGTACAAACAGTTGTCCCTGATTTAAGTGTATAATCTCCAGCTAATTGTTCATAAAGAGCATTATCTGATTCTTTGTGAAATGCTGAAGCATCATCGCCATCAGTACCATAACAACCTTGGTTATGCAAACCAATTTCGTGTCCTTGTGCCTGCCATTCCCTTACTTGAGCAATTCTTTCGGAAGAAACCAACGCATACTCTGCAGAGCCGGGCCAAAACATTATTGTTAAAGGAACATTATATTGATTAGCTAATTCAACAGTATTTACCATATTTTGCCACGTATCTGCTGGCGTAGCAGGCCCTTTGCCGCTATTATTTATTTCAAAATGTACTGCAAAAAATGACCAAGGAATATCTAAATCATCTGGACTTTCTCCAACGCAACTTGTTTTACAGCACTTGTCTGTGTCTGATGCTGTGATTAATTCCCCATTACATGTTTGGCTTGCTGTGCACACAAAACCATTTTGGGAGGAACAAGTTATATTTACTGGATCATAAATACATGTTTGTGTTGTTTCATCATAATTCCCAATTGAACAAACATTATTCACAGGAGGACTATACTCGCAAGTGTCACTCACAGAATCATAAACCCCTTTCGAACAAATAACCTGTATTTGTGGAACAAAAATACATTTGCCTAAATTAGAATCATAATCCCCTTGAACGCATGTCATTTGTATTTGCGGATTAAAAATGCACTTGCCTAAATTAGAATCATATATTCCTTTTGCGCAAACAAAATTCACATCAGGAAAAACCAAGCACTTCCCTGAAATAGCCTCATACTTTCCAACACTACACACATACTTAATCACGACTTCCCCTTCACATTTATTTGTATCTTTATTAAACACTCCTCCAAAACAGGCATTCTTCACCCCTGAATCCAAATCCTGTAAGTAAGAACAAACAACTTTATTGCTGGCTTTTCCTACCCAAGCATTAACTGATTCCCCTGAATTAAAATCAGCATAAGAAACCTTGTAACTATCCTTCAAAGGAATTTGAGAACCACAAAACCCAACAATTTCTTCCCCCATTTTTCCTATTTCTGCTGAGCTAAATAAAACAGATTTTAAGTTGGAAAACCCGTGTTCTAACAAAAAATCCTTAACAACAGGATCTTTCTTTGCAACAATAACAGGATCCGGCTGAACACAACCAAAAAATAGGAAAAACAGTAATATAAAAAACAAACAAAGAGGTAACTTTCGCATTAGCTATTAACACTTTCAAAGTTTATATAATTTACTTTCCTACTTTTAAAAAAAGAAAAAAAGAAAACACAAACTTCATTAACTCCTAATATAAAAACCTTTTTTTACTCATTATTTGCATGAACAAGAAAGATTTGCTTGCTGATTTCAAGCACAAGAAATACGGTTTTTTTGAAGATGCGAGTGTTCAAATTTGTGAGTGGAACAAAAAAGCTTTGCGCGGAGAAGGCCATTGCTATAAACAGGATTTTTACGGTGCTGATACTATTTCGTGCCACCAAATAGCGCCCACTACTTTTTGGTGTAATAATTCCTGTATTTTTTGCTGGCGACCGAATGAACATATGGGTTCAAAGCCTGATGCACCAATTGAGCCAAAAAAAATGATTGAAGGGTTGATTGAGGAAAGAAAGAAACTTCTCTCTGGTTTTGGGGGTCACGATAAAGTAAGCAAAGAGGTTTTCAACAAAGCACTTGATACAAAGCACTGGGCGATTTCTCTGAGTGGCGAACCAACTTTGTACAAAAAACTCCCTGAATTAATTTCTCTGTTGAAAAAACGGAGTGAAACTGAAACAATTTTTTTGGTTAGTAATGGCGAGAACCCTGAAATGCTTGTAAAACTTTGGCACACAGATTCCTTGCCTACCCAATTATACATTTCAATGGTTGCCCCTAATGAAAAGCTTTTCAGAAGAATTACTTGTAATAGAGAAAAAAATGGTTGGAGAAATTACTTGAAATCCTTGGCTCTTCTAAAGCTTCTTCCCTGCAGAACAGTTATTCGTCTCACATTAATAAAAGAGTTAAATGATTCTGAGGAAACAATTTCCCAATTTGCTGAACTCCTCCAAGCAGTTCAACCGGTTTTTGTTGAAGTAAAGTCCTATATGTGGCTTGGTTATTCAAGGAAAAGGCTTAAAGAAGAAAACACTCCAAGCCACGAGTATACTAAGCTCTTTGCCGAAAAGCTATTGAAAAAAATGCCTTCTTTTAAGTACGAGTCAGAAAAAGAGATCTCCAAAATTGTTTTGCTGAAAAACGCTAATTCAAAGTTTCCAACTAAAATAATTGATAGAAATTAACTATTCCTCTAAACCAGTTGTCTTTCCTCCTTCTTGCTTATTTTTCTCGCTTTCCGAAAGTATTTATACTAAAAAATCATTACTTTATTGCTGTTTTGCAAGTGATTTAATGCCAAGAAAACCCTCCATAAAAAATTCTTATTACAAAGAAGAATCTTATGACCAGGAACCGGATTCTTCCCCTGATTTTCCCGTAAGAAAAATTGTTTCCATATCAGTAATAATATTAGTAATACTCATTGTTCTTGGGCTCATTTTTTCTCTTCTTGCCCAATCAAATAACAGGCTTATTTTTGGCCCGGATGGAGGCAAATTGGCAACAAATGTTTCTATTTCAAAAAACGGGAAATTAATTGATTCCTTTAAAACTGACGGGAATAATCTTTTGCTAAGTGCTAATCCTGAGGAAAGAATTTCTTCTACAATAAAAACAAATGTTACTGGGAGTGGAAAGAAAAATGTTTCAATTGTTATTAGGAATTCAAATGGTCAAATCCAAATTATTTCTTCTTCCCCTGATAATGAAATTTACATTGATGAAAACGGCTTAATTCATTTTTCCATTAACCCTATGATTGATTTAAATCTTGAAGAATTTTATGATGAAAACACTGATACTTATATTTTTGATGATAATGAAAACCTTGACCTTAATTTTGAATTTGTTATAGAAAATGAGGACACAAATGAAACAACAATAATTGATATTGGGGGAGGAATTACTTTTCAGCAATTCCCTCAATCAGGCTGCATTGCTTTAAACAGGTCTTCAGTAAAAGAAGCTACTCATTATGGGTTCTTGGAATTGAACACAAAACTCCTGGTTTCCTGTGATTCCTACGATGACCTTATGTCATCCATTACTTGGAGTAAGGAGCGTACAGGAAATGTGGAAATAATTTTTGGAAATTATAAATTTGCTTCCGTTCTCTCTGAATATGAAAGAACTGCAATGCCTGTGCCTGCTCAAGGAGAGTATGATGCAAAAATTATTTTTACTCCTTTCAAGGAATCAGCCGGACAGAAAGCTTCTTTTTCAGTGAACTTTGGTTTAGGCACAAGTAAAGCAAAAATTGATTTTGATATAGCAATTGATAATTTAGAACAGTGCATTAAGATTACTCCTGAAAGCATGGTTATTCCTTCTGACCAGGACTCAACAACTATGACTGTTGATGCTTCTTCCTGCCATTCAAAAAGCATTGAGGTTTCTTTATGTGATAATGATGAGGAATGCTCAGGAGGAACAGAGGGCGGAATAGATTTGTCTCAAAGTGGTTTCACTTTAACTCCTTCCGGTTCAGCAACAAAAACAATTACTATTTCTAGAAAAGAAATTTCAGGAGCTTACGGTATCCCTGTTTATGCGCGCATAACAGGAACAGAAAAAAGTTTTATTGATGAAAAACTTGTTATAATTCAACCAAAACCTGAAGAAAATATTATTCCTGACAAATTTGTTATTTCATTATTAGGAGGAACAAGGGATTCTATTACTGTTCATAACAAAACCCTTGCTGAAGACGTTGAAATTGAAACAAGTATTTGTAATTTATACAAAAGCTCTCTTGGAATTACTGGAGATACTTCTATGGGCGCAGATTTGCCTTCTTACGGCGCTGTTGCCCAGAACTCTTGGTGGTATGATTTAGCAACCAATCAGGAAAGATATGCGGGAGCTGGAAAATACCAGGCAGCGCTCATAAACACACTTGCATCCCTTGACAATATTAGAGCAACAACACAAGCAACCTCCGCAGGGAAAAATAGTTTAATTAAAACAGCTTTCCTTGATGCAGGAGGACTTAAAAAAGCCGCAAATACTTCAAATAATGATGTTACTAAAGCAATAAAGGCTGCAGAAGCTTTGAAAGACAAAATAGATAAAGCCAACGAATTTTCTTCACTTAACCTTGTAGCCCAAGTGGTGTCATTATTATCTTCAGTAACTTCATTAGCAGCAGATGTTGCGATTCTATCTACAAGCCTTGAGGCCGCACGAACATCTGTCGATACAATAAAAAATTCAGGGCAGTGTTCTAAAACAGTAAAAGCCCCTATGGAGGCTGCTAGCAAGGCTCTTGAAACAGCTGACAGCACAACCAAATACTTTTATGCTGAAATTCTTGAGGGGCTTAATATGATAAACCAGCTTTATCAAATAGTTAACAGTATAGTAGCTTTGACAACTGACGAGGAAATAATTGCCGCAGAAAATGCATTAAATAAAATAAATGAAGCATCAAAAAAAATAAAGGAAGCTAATGAAAAAATTGATAACACAATTGATTATTTACTGTTAGCTCTACAAGCAGCATCAATAGATTCATTTGTGTCTGCTCCAAAAGATGATGCAAGAGCAGCAGATTATCTGTTAAAAGCAAAAGAAGAACTCCTTGGCGCACAAGCACTTATCAATATTGCTCTTGAAAAAGTCTTACTGGCCACAAGTGATATAACCACAGAATTACCTGATTTGGATAAACAAAAAACGGATATGATTATTCAAGCAACGAGCCTTCTTGTTAACATGATTCTTCAGTGGACCTCAATAGCAACAAAAGTAGGAATTATAGAAACAAATGTGGACATCGCAAGTGAACAATTATATACTGCGTTTGGAGCTGCTGGAGCAGAATGCGCAAGTTGCGCAGCTTTGAATGCTTGTGACGACACTTGCTGTACTGTTGAAGATGAACTTTCACTAGCAATACCACAGGTTACAGAAATCCAATATTCATTAGCATCTATTGCAAGCACAGTTACTTCATCAATTAGTACAATAAATACTATTTACCAGGCTTTTGAAATGTATCAGCAGATTCAAAATAATTATCAGAATGAATTGGCTGATGCCCAAACAACATTTACTAAAACCTCTGATTCTCTTTACGCTTTACAGAAAGAAATTGATAAAAGTATTGAAAGCATGGACCCGGCAATTGAAGCTGCAGAGTGGCTTTCAGCTCAGGAAAAGAATTCTAGTGCTGCATCAAAGTTTGAAGAAACAGATTCTTTGGTTACACTGGATGGAGAATATAACAAGAAAAGAATGATTGGGTTAATTGGTTCTGCTATTAGTAATGGTTTTGTTAATGGGGCTTATGAGGGAGGAGTTTATACTACAAAAAATACTTTTAATACACAAAGTTCTTCCCCAATAAGAACTTTAGGTTTGAATGAAAAAGAGAAACAGTTTTTGCTTGCTGATGATTCCTCAAGTGATTCTTCAGCAACAGATTTACCACCTGATTCTTCCACTAGTTCATCTGGTGAAATGAAAGAGGATTGTGCTAATAAAGTAAAACTTATTTTGCCTGATTATGTGGTTAATCTTATTCAGGATGGTAAGCAGATTACTGTTACAAATCCTAATGTAATTGCTACTTGGGTTTTTGATGATGCGAAAGTATTTGATGTTTTTGAGGAACAGGAAGTGGGGGTTGTTTTCGCAGGTAGTAGTTTAAGAAAATCTGGTTATGGGATTGTGGAGTTTAATTATGAAAAACATGTTCATGAAAACCCTGCTCAGGTTTCTTCTGAATTCGGTCCTTTTAATGTTCCTGATTCAAAGGAATTAATGCAGGCTAAATACCATTTTAGATTTAATGCAGAACCAAGGAAAGGAAATAATTATGTTTCTTTTAGAGGAAATGATTGCACTACTGGTTTGCTGAGAGGAACAAATGGCACAGGCACTTCCTCTAATTTGGTTTTGTCCTGGGATTGGAATAGTATTAAGCCTTTGGGTAATATTTCTGGTTCAAGCAGTGCTTACAAGAGCCTAATGAGTGCTAGTATAGGTTCCGGTTCTAATGAAGAGCCTTTTATTGATGCAACCCAATTAAGTATTTTAGTAAGCAAGAAAATTGGTTCTTTAACTAATTTCCTTGATTCTGTTTCAACTTCTTGTCCTGAGAATCCTGCTAAAAAAGTTCTTGATGTTGTACGACCCGAAATTCTTAACCCTGAAACAGGATTAAATTACACAGGAGAAAATGCTCTTGTGCAAGATGAAGATAGTTTTTGTTATATCCCTTTGACTACAAGAACACTTGAAGGAAAGCCTGCTTTGTATTATTTTATAGAAAACAGACCTTTGACTGAATGGGAGCAATGGTTTGAAGATTCAGAGAGAGTAAATAGTGCTGAAGAACTATTAAGTATAATTGATTTTAATGTTAACCTTGTAAGGGATGGATATGGTCTTGATTTCCAGTATGATTTCGTGAATAATTATTCAAAAGCTATTTTGAAGGCAGGATCTTCTTTCCTTGATCCTAGCAGGGGTGCAAAAAAATATTTTAGCGATAAGGATAATATTTATTTTAGTTCACAGGCCAATTTCCTGAAATCAAATAATAAATGGACTTTGCCTGATGCGGGGAAATACAGGGTAAGGCTTCTTATTGATTTTGATGGTAGCACAGCCAAAATGTTTAATGGTAGTTCTCCTTCCGCAAAAGTAATTGTTGAGTTATATTCCCTAGAACCTGTTAATAATAATTATAGTCCTTGGTATTATACGCCCATTGATGGTTCTGTTGGATTAAGTTCTTCCAATAACAGGCGCGGGTATGGTTCTTCTGTTCTTTCTTCCGGCACACAGTTTGATGTTTCAAAAAAAGAGGGTTCTTTCCTTGATTCTGAACAAAAAGAATCCCTTGTAAGAATTTCTTCTTCAAGCATAACTAATTTCTTTTTGTTGAATGCTTTGCCTTCTTTGCATGGAAAAATACTTGATTACTCTTATAATTATAATACAAAAACCTTTAGGGATGAGAATTCAAAACTCATTTTCTCTCCTACGGTTGCCACTCCTTTGCTTTTTGAATTGCATGGTACTAAGGGAGAAGAAACAGGTTTGGTTTATTCAGTAAAAAAGGATAACCAAGAAATAAGTTCTGATTTAGGCAACTTATTCCTTTTATCTTATGTTGGAAACTGTTCTGATTTGGCTGGAAAAGCTTTGTCAAAGGATTTCCAAAGGGCACCTGATTTAAAAGAAGGAAAAATGTATAGGGTTATTCTTCCTCGGGCTGAAACAAATGGGAAGACTTTTTTGAAAACGATTGCTTATTCCCCTATAGATTATTCTTTTGGATTAGTAAAGGAAGTTAATGAACAAATTTATTCTACAAATGATTTAAAGGGGATAAATAATCCTGTTGCTTTGACAGGAATTGCTTCAATGCCTCTGAACGATAAGGGCAGTAACTCTGTTACTGATTCATTGATTAATGTTTTGGAAGGAGTGGAAAAGAAAAGCATTTGTGTTTCTTCTCTTGGCTCAAGGGAAATCTTTTGGTGGCCAGAGGATAGCTTATTTGAAAAACAAGGTACTGAAGAAAAATCTCTTTCTTCAAAAGAAAATGATGCAAAAGCTTCTTGTGTCATAGCTAATTCTAATTAAAAATAATTAGTTAAAAAATAATTTTGTTTTGAAAAAATTCTGCTAATCGCACTCATGGCTCTTATCGTAATCTATTTCCTCTATTTGTTTTTCTAAGTAATCTGGATTCCACCATAGAAGAAGCTCTTCCGAGGAGTTTTTTGACATACACATTTGTTTATTTGCCACTCTGTCAAACATTCCTTGCAAAGTATCATAATCAGTTACCCCTGCAACATCAAGGTAATTCAGTATTATTGCTTGACCTGCATTAAGGGAAGGGTAGTTCTCGCTTGTCATTAATTTTACAACCGAAACATCAACAGGGGCTGCTTTAGTAATATCAGTTTGTGTTTTTGGAGTAAAAAATGTTGTTACTAATTCCATTACTCCTGTTTTTGTTGCATTAGGCCAGGAAAGCAATTTCCTCCCAACCCCACTGATTGTTTCTTTGAATATTAATGATTTGCCATTAGAAAAGTCAAGGCAATTCTTTCCCCCTATTGTTGAACTCTTTACCATCCATTCTTTTGCCATGGATGAATCCGAACCATTGCCTTGCATTAAGTATTCTGCTCTCACAGCGCTTCCTGCACTTGTTATTTGTATCATTGCAGGAGTGGGTTGGGATGGGTAAAACAAAAGCTCTTTTCCTTGATCATTGTTTTTGTATCGCAGAGTGATTCCTTTGTTGAGTTCATTTAAATCTTGTATTAAGGAATATTTCAATTCAGTCATTGCTCCTGAATAATTCATCGCTTTAACATTTTCTTTATTTAAAATAAGTTCTCCTGATTTTATGCTTGCCCCATAATTTTTTCTTTCATAAGTATTTTCTTTTTTGCCTACTTCTCCATCAAATGGTGTTTCATAGAATGCATTATAGTTTTGTGCGGGTTGTATTGGGGTTAATGAAACATGTATTTTTGCAATTGGGTTATTATTATCCATGAGGCTCATGTAATTTTCATTATCAAAATTAATATCTATTTCAACTCTATACAATCCTCCGTAAGGAAGAGTTGTTGTTGCTTGGGGCGCATGTACATTGAAATCAATTTTGTTTCCTGTAATGATTTTATTATAACCTCCCGCAGTAAAAAACAAAGGAGTGTTTGCAAATGCTTCTTTTGTGTAATATTCAGAAAAATCATCAAGGAATTCTTTTGAATAATTATCTTTTATCAAGTAAGCATAAAATGCTGTTTTTGCTGGAAGATCAACAAGTTTTTTTTGCAATAGTAAATCCTGAATTTTTTCAAGTCGTTTGAATAAATTTATGGTGAATTGCGTTGCATCACAGTAAGTGTAATCCTCATTTCTTGCATCACACTGGTTTTCTGCAATATTTGCCCAATCCCAGTTAAATAATATTCTTGGAGCAAATTCTTTTCCTGTAAATCCAGCTATTCCGTCGCTTGTATAACAATTGCTTGGGTTGCCGATTAGTTTTACTTGGAATCCCTGTTCTTCTTTTGTGTCTCCTATCCAATCTTTCACGCTGAGCACAGCATACTCATAGCCTAATAAATTTGTTTTTCTTAAAGTAAAATTAATATTTTCGCTGTTGACTTGAGGAGTACCAATATATTCCGCGTATACATGTCCTCCGCGCAAATACATTTTTACTCCAAGAGGGATTGAATTTGGATCAAGCTTGTATTTTATCATTCCTCCATTACCATATTCAACTAAAGGGTCTGATGCTGGTTCCATCTCGTATGCTTCTCCTGAATGATTAGCGGTTTCTGGTGGAATGAACCCTGTCGGGTTTATGCAAAGGTTTTTCATTAACACTGCGCCGTCATCCCACTCTGCTCCTACCCCTTCCCCAAATAGTGTTGTTTCGTTTGTCCATTCAGGTATTGGTGTTGCTTCGTACCTTCCCAAATCATACACTTTTCCTTCCACTGGCTCTATTGCCACTGCCTCTCCCACCCACGCTTTTTTCTTTTCCTGCTGGAAATTCAGTATCCTCGCCATTTCGTTTTGCGTTGTCACTGTGCATCTTTCATCCCAGCAATACCAAGTAGGACCCCAACCATGACACACTTCTTCCCCTACAGTGGTAAGTGATGCAATATTTGATTCTCCATTCATGCTTATATTTGTCTGAGTGCAATCTTCCTCCGTTACTTCAAGCACTTTTAGGTTTCCAAGTGTTACATCCTGACCGCCCTTCCAGCATGTTTCCCCTTCAATGCATGACTCCCAATTTGGTGGTCTTTGAGCTGCAATATAATAAATTGCGTGGTCCAGTGAACCGCATCCGCCGCCAGTGCCTGAACCAATTAACCCGTTAGGGTATGTAACAAACTCTTCTCCTGTATGCAGTGTTCCTGTTCCATCAAAATGAATTACATTGTTTTCTTTGGAATCATTTTCTGTGAGTCCCGCGTTGTTGTCTTTTCCTGTAATATTTGTTTTTGGCCCTTCTTCAGGAACAGTATCTGAGGGAATCCATTTTTTTGCTGGCTCTGTTTGTTTTGGAGGCAAATCAGGTTCAGGCTTATTTGTAGGAGTTCTAGCCATTAATTCTGCAAGCATTTCTTGGCATGCAGCTGTGTACTCTGAATCATAAATCGTACTTGAAGCCACTGCGTCAAGCGAGGTGGGAGTATTACAATTTTCTCCATCCAAATATTGTCCTATTATGTGTGCCCACATGTAGGAGTATAGGATTGATTCTATTGCAGAGCCAACCACTCTTGGTTGTATTACCACTTCAGTAGGGTTTCCTGGTTTGTCATAAGCTAATGAAACACTATTTGTAAAAATATTCATTTTTGGGTAATAATTATCTCTTCTTCCTAAAAACTTTTTGTTAATTATTTTTGAGCTAACGGATTGTGTGTTTCTGAAATCGAAAATTGCTTTCTCAAGTCGGAAAGAAGAAGCCGGATCACTTATTATCGCATCAACTAAAACTATTTGTTTATATTTTTCTGGACCAATTGAAATTATTTGAATTGGGTAAGCCCCAAGAAGAACATCAGATGAACTTGGTGAAGTTGGAGGGTTTGAATCATCTCCAGGGGTACAAGAAATGGTTTCTGTTGCTGGGTGTGTTACTCCTCCTGTACAAGTTCCAACTTTACTCCAGGTTTTTGTTTGTTGACCTGAAGAAGGACAAGTAGAGGGACTCACAGAAGAAGACCAATTATTTTCTGTGCAAATTCCAGCAGATTTTTTTGCGATAACTCTTCCTATTGCTTGTATTGCAGCGCTATCAATCCTTTCATGGCTAAATCCATAATAAATAAATGCTACTGCGCCAGAATCATAAACCTTGGTTGCATAATTTTCAAGAGCAGTTGGATTAGCATATCCTCTTAATTGTCCATTTTGAAGAGGCTCTAATGAGCCCGGGTGATCTGTTGTTATGAGTGCTCCATTAGGTATTGAATTTAGGTTACCTGGGTGGTATTCAAAAACATCATATCCTGGTGGCGCAGATGTTGGTTGTGTTCCTTTATTCCATGATTTCGCTCCTGTCCAGCTTTGCTCTACGAGTGTAGCCCATCTTTGAGCTTTTTCCGGGCACCCTGCTCCTTCTCCGTTACCCCATTCACTTGCTGATTGTAAGATTATTCCTTTTGTTCCTACTTGATTAACCATAAAATCTAATATTCCACTAAACCAAACATCACTATATTTGGAATCGCATATAGAAACACTGCCATTCTCTGGCAAGTGAACCCCTTTATTCCAGTTTACCATATTCACAAATACAATAATATCTTTTTTCCTCATCTCTTCAACAAAAGTTAAAAATTTTGGGTAAAGTACACTAGGGCTATCATAATATGGTTCTCTGCCATAACCCAAAAATTCTACGTGAGTTAATTTGAGCCCGTTTGTGGATAATTCGTTTGCTAGTTGTTGAGCATCTATATTCATCCATTTATTTTCAACACCATACCCCATAGGTTTTATTGAAGTGCTTGCACCCACTACTCCAAAAAAAATTGTTAAAGCAAATAAACAAAATAATAGTTTCGTTTTCATGTAGTCACCCGGGTTCGAGGAGTAGCCTTCACTTTTACTATTTTTTGCTCATTAGGATTTATTTTTATTAGAGTTGCATCTGTTTCAAGATCAGTAACTATTGCAATAGTTCTTTGCTCTGTGCAGTTTGAATCTATAACCATTTCACCAGTCTGAGCAATATTGAGTTCCATTGTCGGGTAATCCATTGTTTTTACATCAACCCCATTTATTTTTACTGAAATGCATTCAGGTTCATCAGGAATTGGTTCATCAAATGGTTTTGAAACAATTACCTCTAATCTCGCAGGATTTGAATTGTTTTCATCGGTTGCAGTAAAAATTATTTTTTGCCCTGCTGTTATATTTGATAAATCAAAGCTTAGTAACTGGATTCCATTTTCATCTGTCACCCCAGTCTTTATTGGCATGCCTGCCCCATCTATTGTTGCTGTCCAGAATGCCTTTACAGGCTTTTTGGTTTTATAATAAAAAGTTTTTACAAAAAAGAAGGGGTAATTCGTTTTTTCAAAAATAGTGTTTTGTATGCCTGTAGCATTGATTAGCATATTCAAATCATTTTTGCTTGTCACTTCAAACCGGAGAACGTTTTCGTTTCCATTATAATTTTTTATTTTATCAGCGCCGTTAACAATTTTTTGCAGGCTTTGGTAAATGCGTACTGATGAAAAAGAGGATTTTTTCAGCATTAATCCAATTTCTTTCGGCTGTGTTTCTTCCACTGGATTAATTGTTACTTGCTGTGAAATAAAGTTTTTATCACCAGTAAAAGCAAGTATTTGTGAATCGTTTCCATTTATCCCCATCAACAAATCCGTACTCCCTATTGCTTCATCACTCATGTTATTCACTATTGTTTTTATGCGATAACTATCACCCATTTGTATTTTTTGAGTGTGCTCGCTGAGAGGAGTTTCTTTTAAAGTTCCGTTTGAGTTCCACAACAAGTAATTTGAAAACAAGAATATTGGGCAGTCAAAGAGGCAGAATGCTTTCCCGATAATAAACTCTTTTGAGTTCTCTATTCCATAATATTCCTTGAATTTTGGTTGGAAAAATATTTCTGCTTTGCCAACAGCATTTTCATTTACTCTGATTTCAACTAGTACAGGGATTAATTTGAGTCCTGTCTGGTTTGGCAGGATTGAGTTGAGTTGTTTTGCATTGTTATCAACAAGGTCAGGGTTTGCTGAGGAATTGTCAACCAAGAAACCTGTTTTCTTGCTTGTCATTGCGTAATATGAGTTATCAATCGAATAAGCTCCTTGGATTGCAAAGTTGCTTGTACTATCAAGAGTTTCTTTTGTTTTTGGCGCAATATAAAAGTTTGCTATTGCTTCCCCTGTTTCTGCTTTATTCAATACCAAATCAAAAAGCAGGAAATAACTTTTTCCAGGAAGAATCCTTGTCGAAAATGTTTCTCTTAGTAAGGTAGGATTTGTGTCATATACTTGTCTTAGCATTAATTGTGCTTCCTTATCATTAGGCAGGCTGTCCATGTGCCTTAAGAAAATATTTCTTTGTTGTGCTCCGCGTTTTACTGTGTACACAAGACTTTCAAAAGGAATAAAATTTCCATCTTCAACCACAATTTTTATCTGGGTTCCTGCTTTCAATGTAGGAGTGATTATTTTTCCCTGTGAAGAATTTTTGTCAACTAGAAAAGAGAAACCGTTTGAGTCTTTTTGGAGTATTTTACATGAAGGATTTGTTTTGTTGTTTGTTTCATCAAAGAAATTAAATTCTATTGTTCCTCTGCCTGTTACTAAGCGTAAAGTTATTTCCTTGTCTGAACTGCTTATGTTGATATTATTTATTTCTCCTTCGTCAGTATCAGTTATTGCTGTTATCCTGTAAGTTCCTGCGGGCAACCCTGAATAATAAGTTTCCCCGTTTTTGTCAGTGAGAAGCGCCTTGTCAAATGGTGCGGGGAATTGTGAATTGTAAAGAACTGTTTGTACTCTTTGTACAGGAATATTCATATCATCTATTACTCTTACAGTTAATTTTGCTCCACCCTGATTCATCTGCACTACTTGTGGTCCTTCTGTTCTTGTCCTCAGTTCAATTTGAGCAATTTTTGTTTCATAACCACTGGCCTTGATAATTGCAGTAAAAGTTTTTCCCATTGTATCAAGAATTGGTTTCGGCCCCATTATTCCCTCAATTGAACTTGCTATCTCAAATAATTTGTTTGTATCATTTTCTTTAGTAAAAAATATTGATGCTGTTGCGAGTGGCACTGGCGCGTTGTTGTCCATGAGTTTAAGGTAAACATTTTTTACTCTATTTGCATCCGGCGGGGCAAATAATCCATCAAAGTAAATGTTTACATCAG
>JBAZKP010000010.1:0-16731 GCA_041650735.1 archaeon
GTTGTTCTGTTTATTATTATGGTAAATTCCCCTGATTCGTAGAATCCTTTTACTTCTGCAGTGTAAGTGTATGTTCCTTCTGCAAGCGTTGCTTTGGCCTGGCCATTTGATTGTGTTTCAAATATTATTTCCTGCTCAAATTCATTCGTTATTATTATTTGCGCTCCTTCCTGTACTCCTATAGGGCTGTCAGCAGTGAATACTGCCTCTCCTTCATTCAAATTTCTTTCCAAAATAATTATTTTTTTTTCTTCACTAAGACTTATTGTTACTGTTTGTTCTTTGTATCCTTGTGCGGTGGCATGGAGTTGTATTGATTCGCAGCTTTCAGGTAACTCAAATTCATACCCTGTTTGTGGTTGCATGTTATTAGTAAGCTTCGAAGTTATTTCTTTTCTATCAACCTTTCCGCTTGAAATGCAAATCATCTCAAGCTTTGTCTTAGTAATTATTTCCCCTTCAGGGCTCTTCACTTTTGCATTGAATAATTTTGTAGGAATTGTTTTTGGGGACAAGGTTATTGTTTGTTTTTTTTCTTCACCAAAAAAAAGTGTTGTATCAATTGGAAAATAATTTTCTTTGATTGTTTTTATTTGGACAAATTCAGAACAGGCTTTGAATTTTGCTTTTCCTTCTTTGTCAGAAATTATTTCTATTGAAGAGTTTTCAGGCATTGAAGCGCATTCCTGAGATAAAATAATTTTTACCCCTTCTAATGGGGAGCCGGTTTTTGTAACAATAGTTAATTCCGCATCAAAAATACTTTGACCGGGATTTAATAAAAAGGCAAATAGGATTGCTAAAATTAATATAAGCAGTAATGCAGAGAAAACTAAGAAACTTGGTGCAATGTCATCTATTCTGTCGGTTATGCTTAGCACTGGAATGTAATTGTTGAGCCATTCAAGGAAATCATACCATTTCCCTTCAAGAGTAGAATAAATCCCCAAGCACACCACTTACAAAAAACTATAAAGAAATAGTGTTTTTTGTTTAATAAACCTTGTGATTATGGTAAAAGTTTGTTACTAACAAGCATTGCCGTTACTCGAGTTCATATCTTCTGCTAGTGAATTTATATAATCAGGGTTCCACCATATCTGTAAAGTGTTTTCTGAATTCTGCGACATACACATTTGGCCGTTTGCCACTCTATCAAACATTCCTTGTAAAGTATCATAATCAGTTACCCCTGAATCATCAAGGTATTTGAGTATTATTGTTGAGCCTGAAGTGAGTGAGGGTACTGAAGGAGTTGTGGCTAGCTTTGTTTTTTCTTCAGCAGGAGTAAGGGTTGTAACATCTGACACATTCACTACTTTTGGGGTAAAGAAAGTTGTTAGCATGCTTATTGTTCCTTTTTTTACTCCATCGGACCAGGAAAGTAATCTGTTTCCCCCTGCTACTGCAACATCATTGAATACTCTTTCTTTGTTTCCTGAAAAATCAAGGCATTCTTTTTTTCCGATTGTTGATGAAACTAATTTCCATTTCTTGCTTATCGAGGTTTCTGAATCAAATCCTCCTATTTTGTACCCTGTATTTACTGGACCGCCATCGCTTGTTATTGTCATCATTACTGGGGTGGGTTGTGATGGATTAAACCTAAGTGTTTTTGAGCCATTATTATAATTAAGCACTATTTGACTGTCCAAATCGCTCAGTGAACTGCTTGTCCTATAGTTTACATTTATGAAGGGGTTTGAGTATTGATATGCTTTTGTGTTTGCGCTGTTCAGTTTCATTCCTTCTGTTGCACCAATGCTCACCCCATAATTATCTCTAATAAATTCCTCTCCTTTTTTACCTACTTCTCCATCAAATGGTGTTTCATAAAAGGCATTATAATTCTTAGCGCTGGTTACAGGAGTAAATGTTATTGTTATTGAAGCGTTTGGTGCATTATTATCAAACAGGCTTTGTATATTTTCATTATCATAATCAATTCCTATTTCAACTCTGTATAATCCTCCATAAGGAAGCTCTCCTTTATCTTGTGTTGTTTCTCCTGTCCTTATCTTGAATTTTATCCTGTTTTCTCCATTTGATTTATTTGTAATGAATTGATCATACCCTTTTATTGTTCCCACTGTGTTGAACATTGTACTGGTAAAAGGACTGCTTGAGTAATAATCATCATAATCTTGGAGGAATCCTTGTGAGTAATTATCTTTTATTAAATAAGCATAGAATCCTGTTAATTGAGGTATTTCCTGATCCTTGTTGCCTACAAGTTTCAAATCCTGTATTTTGTTTATTCTCTTGAATAAACTTGTGGTGAATTGTGTTGCATCACAATAAGTATAATTGTCGTTCAATGAATCGCACTGGTCATAGCTTATTGCATTCCAATCCCAGTTGAATAATAATTTTGGAACAAATTCTTTTCCAGTAAATCCTGCAACTCCCTCATTCGTGTAACAATTTGTGGGATTACCAACTAATTTTACCTGAAATATTTTTTGCTGTTTTTCTGTTCCTGATACCCAGTCTTGCACTGTTATTATTGCGTATTCTGTTCCCATTAGGTTTACTTTTGTTAAAGTAAAGTTAATATCAGGTCCATCCACATCAGGAGGTAATTGTTCTATCCAGCACTGTGCCCATACATTACACACCCATTTCATGTTTCCTATGTATTCTGCATAAACATGCCCTTTTTTTATGAACATTCTGAATCCTTGAGGAATATCAGCAGGATATAATTCATACCATATTAATCCTGTTGAATCATATTCTATGAATGGGCTATTTGGGTCCGGAACTTCAAATGGAGCTGTTTCCATCATTTGTGCCATAGGTGCATCAACTTCAGCAACATAATCCGGGCTTACGAATCCTCTTGGATAACCGCATCCTTTTGTGTACAAAGATGCTCCTATTTCTTCTGTATCCTCCATTGCCATTTCATGATTAGTCCATTCAGGAACAGGATTTGCATCATATTTTCCCAAATCATATACTTTTCCTTCTATTGGAACAATGTTGAAATCTTTTGTCCATATTTTTGCTCTTCTTATTATTTGGTCTTCTGCACTGGACAAATCCACTTGGAGGTCAAGGCAGCCATTTTCCCAGCATTGACTCAAGCCTAAAAAGCCGCACGGAGTATTTTTTCCTTGTACATCAAATAATCCATAATTAACCATGCTTACGTGGGAACTAAAGTACACTGCATCATGCGATTCACCATCTGTGCATGCTTCAAGCACTTTGAATTTTGTTTGCAGTTTTGAGTTTCGAGTAGCGAATGTTGAGCTTGATCTATTCAATAATGCTTCAGCAAAGCCAGGTGAATCTATTTTTTCATCAGGCCATGTTCTTGCCCCATTCAAATCGTAAGTTATGAAATTATAATACAAGTAAATACCGTCGCCCACATACCTTAACAATCCTGTTTCTCCGCAGTCAGGGAACTCGCACATTCCGCTCGGGTCAATTGAACCCAACTGGTCAGTATATAGCCTTGTATTATATATTGGCCCAACCAATTCTTCCCCATCTTCTCCTTCCTCAGGTGCCCCATTGTCTGTGAATTCATTTTCTTCTTTAATAGTACTCACTTTTTCTAAAATTGCTGTGGCATCTTCACACTCACCCACATTTCCATCGGATGAACCTGTATCATCCTCTGAATCAGAATCTCCTCCAAGTAACCTATCCACTCCCCCTCCAACACACCCTGAAGCACTAGTTCCATTTAATGGAGTGCAATCACTAATTGCCCCAAATAAATTATCTGTAGTAAATGGCCCCCATCCAAAGAAACTTAATTTTTTTTCTTTTTGCGGCTGTATGTTAGATAAATTTGCATCAGAGTTTACATCAGTAATTTTTCCTTCTACAGGAATTATTTGTGAAACTATTTTGTTTTTTATTGCCTGAGGGAGAGAATAAAATGCGTTTAAATCAGTTTCAGGCATATCCGGTTCAGGCCTTTGAGTTACTTCAGGAGGCGTTTTGAATTCCTCGCACATTGCGGTTAAATCATCAGTAAAATTGAATTCTTTTGGAGTCTTTGGTTCTGCAGTGACCATATCCTCTTCTGTTAACATGTAACCCCTATCTGATTTTCCAAACCCAACTATATATGATTCCATTGCCATGCCTGTTATTTTTGTACTGAAATTTACAATCTCAGGTATTCCGGGTTTTGAATAATTCAATGCCACTGAATTAGTGCTTATATCCATTTTTGGGTAATAATTATCCTTTCTTCCTGCAAATGTTTTGTTTGTTACTTTTGCTGAAATTTTATCAACTCTTCTGAAATCAAAAATAAATTTGTCTAAAACAAATGGTGAATTTTCATCATTCATTATTATGTCAATGAACCCTACTTGGCTGTATGCTCCTGCTTTTATTCCAATTACTTGTAATGGGTATGCTCCAAGCATTCCGTTTCTTGCCTGTACTGTGCTTGTTCCGTCAACTTGTATTGCTTGTGATTCCCCTGCTTTCAGAGTGAATTGTTTTGGTACTGTCCCTATATCAGAATTTATTGCAACTAATCTGTCTTCTTCGCATGTTGATTCAATTGTAAAGCTTCCTTTGCTTCCAACATTAAGAAGTATTGTTGGGAATTCAATATTTTTTATGTTAGTTCCCGCTACTTTTACCATTAAGCATTCAGGCACAAGTGTCTGCTCTGTGGGAAATGGTTTTGAAACATTTATATCAAGGGTTGCTGGTGTAGAATTGTTTTCATCTACTGCTACGAAATGTATTATTGTTCCCGCCACTATGTTTGATGCGTCAAAGCTTATTGTTTGTAATCCGTTTGCATCTGTCTGCCCTGAACAAGAGCCTGATGGTCTGCAATTGAATGATTGCCCATTTATTGTTGCCGACCAATTTGCTTTAGAATTTTTCTTTGTTCTTGTTAATGGATCTGTTGAAATTACTTTTATTAGGAAAACAGGGTACTCTGATTTTTCATAAATAGTGTTTATTGTGTCAGTGGCAACTATTACCATGTTTAAATCATTTTTGCTTTTCACTTCAAATCTTACATATTCATTATTGCCTTTGTAATCTTTCAGTAAATCGGTTGTGCCTTCTTTTTTCTCTGCTTTTTCATATATTTTTGATGCCCCATAAGCAGCTTTTTTTGGAACCACGCTAAAACTTTTTTCCTGTGTAGTGCTTAACGGATTTATTTTTACCTGCTGTGTTGCAGTGTTTTTGTCTCCGCTGAACAAAAATTTGTCCTGCCCTGATTTTTCTATACTCAGGGTTATGTTTGCGTCCCCTATGAGCTCATCAGTGAGATTTTCCAAGGTTGTTATTAATGTGTAAGTGCTTTCCATTTGCAAACTCTGAACTGAATCATCTATTGGTTTCCTTGTTCCATTTGAAGTCAAGTAATTCGAGAATAATAGTGCTGGGCAATCAGCGCCCATGCAAAAGGTTTTTCCTATTTCAAATTCTTTTGAGTATTTCAAGCTTGTATAATTCCCATTTTTTGCTTGGAAAGTAATTTTTACTTGTCCCCCCGCATTTTCATCAGTATTTACCTCAACTATTATGGGAATTATTTTCAATCCGGTTTGATTGTTTAGCAATACATTTGCTTGTTTTGCTTCAGAATCAGCAGAGAATGAATCCACTTCATCAATCAAGAATCCTTTCATTTTTTTAGTCATTTTTACTGCTGAATTATCTATTGAGTAAGCTCCTTCAATTGAAATATTTGTATTTGAATCAAGCATATCTTTGTTTTCAGGACCAACAAAGAAATTTGTTATGGTATTTCCTTGTGTTTCATTATTCAATACCAAATCAAACAATAAGTAATATTTGTTTCCAGGCATTAGTTTTGTGGCTTCTGTTTCCCTTAGTGTTATTGGGTTTGAGGAATAAACATTTCTCAGAATCATTTGTACTTCATTCTGGTTTGGAAGCTCAGATTGTTTTCTCAGGAAAACACTTTTTTCCTGCGAGGTGCGGTTTATTTTGTACACAGGGCTTTCATAACCAAAATAATTTCCATCAATAACAACTAGTTTTATTTCAGTGCCTGATTTCAATTTCTTTGTTGTGTATCTTCCGTTTAGTGCAGTTCCGCTTTCAACTGATTCAAATTCGCCTGAAGAATTTTTTTGATATAACCCGTATGCTGGATTTATTTTTCCTGCTTCGCCAGAGAAATTGAATCGCATTGTTCCTCTTCCTGTTACCATCAAAAGAGTAACTTCTTTGTCTGAACTACTCATACTAATATTATTTATTTCTCCTTCATCAGTATCAGTTTTCGCTGTTACCCTGTAAGTTCCTGAAGGCAAATTTTTGTAATAAACCTCCCCGTTCTTGTCAGTGAAAAGCCCTTTTTCGAAGGGGGCAGGGAATTGTGAATTGTAAAGAACTGTTTGTACTCCCTCAATAGCTCTATTTATATCATCAATAACTTTTACAGTTAATTTTGCTCCGCCCTGATTCATCTGCACTACCTGTGGACCCTCAGCCTTAGTTCGCAATTCAATTGGAACAATTTTTGTTTCATAACCACTAGCCTTCACAATAGCAGTAAAAGTTTTTCCTGTTATATCCAGCATTGGCTGTGGACCTATAATGCCCCTTGTTTTTGCGGTTAATGAAAACCCTGCAGAATTCGTGTCCCCATTTTTTGTAAAAAATATTTTTGCTTCAGCAATTATCACAGGAGTATTATTGTCCATTAATTGCAGATAAATGTTTTTTGTTGAATTACTGTCAAGCTTGCTATTAGCATCTTTTGTCAAACTCTTAAAGTAAATATTTACGTCCTTTGTATTATTTGCTGTTACTGTAAATTCCCCTGATTCAATAAAACTTTTTGCCATTGCTGTGTAAGAGTATTCCCCTTCAGCGAAATCTTCTCTTACCTGTCCTGAAGCAAGCGTAAATAAGGTTTCTTCTTGTTCAGTTACCAAATTCGTAACTATTATTATTGCATCATTTTGCAACCCTATAGGGCTGTCAGCAGTAAAAATAATTGTCCCCTGGTTTAATACTTTTTCCAATTGAATGCTTATTCTTGTTTCTTTGCCCGTAAGTGTTATTGTTTTGTCATTGTATCCCTGTGCTGATGCTTTTAGTTGTACTGAAGAGCATTTTTGAGGAGTAACTATTTCAAATCCTGTTGATGGCTGAGCATTATCTTTCTCATTTGTTTTTACTTGCTGCTTGTTTGAATCTTTTCCTAAAATACATATTAGTTCAAGCGTTGCTTTCGGAAGGATTTCTTTTTTTTCATTAATTACTTTTATAGTTACTATTTGGGCGGTGGTTAACCTTGGGCTGAGAGTGAGCGAGTGTTCTTTTTCTCCACTGAGTTCAAGTGTCTTATTCAATGGAAGATATTCTTCTTTGCTTACCGAAACATCAACTATCTCTGAACAGGAAGTAAATGTTGCTTTTCCTTCCCCGTTTGTTGTTAAAGTGCTTTTTTTCTCTCCGCCATCACATTGTTGTGTTAATTGAATTATGGCTCCTTCAACCGGATTCCCGCTTCCGGTGAGTATTGTTAACTCAGCTTCATAAATTGAGGAGAATTTTAAAAAATTCAGTGCAAGGATTAATACCATTATCAATACTAATAAGGAAAGAAAAAGAGCAAAGCTGGGCACTACCCCATCTATTTTGTCAGTTAATTTGAGTACTGGAACGTAATTGTTTAGCCATTCAAGGAAATCATACCATTTCCCTTCAAGAGTAGAATAAATCCCCAAGCACACCACTTACAAAAAACTATAAAGAAATAGTGTTTTTTGTTTAATAAACCTTGCTGAATCATAAAAAAAGGAGTTTTTACATTTTTAAAAATTTATTTCTTCGTTACTAGGTAAACACCTATTGCTACCAGTACGAATGCGATTAGAGTGCTTGTGCCAGGGTCAAAGAATTCGAATTTAATATCAAGCATTTCCAGTCCGGAAATCAAAAAGAAAGCTGCTGCTATAAGAATTATTATTCCCCATTGAGCATCTTTTTCAACCATAAAACCACTTAATGTTATAAGTAATTAGCCTCCAAAACCCTATAAAAATCTTTCCTTAACTGGAAGAAGTTACTTCAAAGCGTTGTTTTTGCCGGCACAATGCTTTACATAAGTTTATAACCCCCTCAGGATAATATTATTTTAGAAAAGCAGTGAATTTCAAGCCTATTTCTATAGAAAGAATCTTGTTTTTACATGCTTTTTGAACTATAAAGGTGGAATAATAATGGATAATAGAAGATTTGGAAGTAGGCCTAGCTTTGGCGGCCCAAGAGAAATGCACAAGGCAACATGCTCGGATTGCGGACAAGAAACTGAAGTTCCTTTCAAGCCAATTGAAGGAAGACCAGTTTATTGTAGAGACTGCTACCAGAAGCACAAAACCGACAGGAGACCTAATTTTAGAAGAGGACCTGAAGGAAGTAACGAAGGATCTGACGAAGAGTAAAATAAGAAATTATTTTGATAATTAAAATATTGGAGGCTAATCCCTCCAATTATTAATTTTCAACAGATTTTCAAAGAATTTAATTTTTTTTATTTTTTTTAAAATTAGCTGATTTTTTTATTTTTATTTCTCACTTAAGTGAACTCTTTATTTTTTTAACAAAAAAGGATAACATTGCCATACAAAAAAAAATAACTAGAGCCCCATCAATTATTGCAAGAATAAAAGTGAATGGATTGTGAAAAAGACTCAAACCTAAGCTGAAAACCAAATTGAAAAACAATATTACCCTCTGTTCAATTGTAGCGGACAAAGGAACAAGTAAAGCGAACAACACTATACAAATAACTAAAAATATTTGAAATACAATAAAAATAAACGAAGCTTGCAAAATATTCTTGTAAAAAATAGTATTTGTTTTTGATTTGACGCCAAAAACTTTTCCAATAAGTTCGCTAAAGGAAGAGGATTCATCAACCATTTTTTTGATAAAAATAACATAACACAAAATAAAAAAAGAAAACACAAGCAAAGCAGAAGAAACAATTGTTATTAACACGCTCTGAGCACAACTTCCTTTAATCAGCGCTAGAACATCAGAATCTTTTATCAAAGGCACACTTATAATTAAACCTATTAATCCAATTACAAAAAAAATATAACCCGCATACTTCAATAAAATCATAAAATCACTAAGAACAATTCTAAACCTGTTTTCTAAAAAACCATATCTAAATTATGTTTCTAATTTAGATAATCATTACATATTCTTCTCAAGGTTTTTCCCAATTAAATGTTTGTGCTAATGCTCCTCTGTCAGCAAAGTGTTTTGCTGATTCTAAAACCATTTCAAGGTTCATGCATCTCTTTGAAGGGTACATTGCTTTTTTTCCACCCACAACTAATTCAATAGGAGCTTTTAGTACATCAAACTTATTAGTCATCACATACATTTTGCCTTTCACTTGTGCATAAACAATATACTTGTTATTTTTTCCGCCACCAATAATCATAAAATTCTCAGCATCTCTTTCAAGAATAACCCCTGTTTTGGTTTCTCCGTTTAACTTGTCAATAGCTTCCTTTACTTGGATTAGCTCCGTGCTTTCTCTTACAATATCCTCGCTTTCTTTTCCAGCCTGATTTTCTTCAATAATCTTTTTAATGAACATGCACTCACCAACGAAAACTTTGCACCACGCATCTTATATTCCAATAGTTTGAAGAAAAAACAGTTAAGAAAAGAGTTTTAATAAAAAGCCTCTGGTGGAGCCTTTTGCAATAGCAAAAGCCCACTGCAAACAATGTTTGCTGTGCACCGCAAATGTCTTACATTTGCTAGGTCGGGAAAAACTCAAAGCCTCTGGTGGGATTTGGACCCACGACCATCGGTTAATTTACCAATAACGGATACAAAACCGGCGCTCTACCAACTGAGCCACAGAGGCATTTATACAGAACTTTGATTTAATTACTTTTTAAAGCCTTTCCCCTACAATCCAAAAATGAATAAGCCGCCCAAGCTTTCCAAAAAACAGGAATCTGATATTTGTCTTTCCTGCGGAGAGTGCTGTAAGAGGTACTGGATTACTGTTTTGCCCGAGGAATCAGCAAAAATTTCTAAAGTACTAAAGGTTCCTAAAAAAGATTTTCTTGAGAAAGATTGTTTATTGCATGTAAAGCTTTTTCCTAAAAGCACTCTAGGAGTATTGACTTTTCCTAGTACTTTTTTTCCTAAACGTGTTTATGAATTATTGGAAAAAAAAATTGGTAATGTTCCTGAAAGCTTTTTTGTTGTTCCCCAAGTTGTTTTGAAGAGAGAACAAAAAAATGTTTTTAATTTTTCTGAGAAAAAACCCAAGCAAGAAAAACGGAATGCTTGTGTTTTTCTTGATTCTTCAAATGCTTGTGCTATTTATGATGCAAGACCCCAGCCTTGCAGATTGTTTCCTTTTATTGCTGTTCCAGGTTACAGGGAACAATATCCTTTTTGCGGATTGTTTAGAAAAACATTCAAGGATTACTCAATTGAGTCAAGGATTTATTACAAGAAAGTGCAGAATTATTTCAAAAAAGTTAATGAAAATGGCTTTAGAGGGTTATGGAGAAATCCCCCTGAAAAAGGATTATTGTATTTACAGGATTCTTTTCTTGGAGAAATTTCTTTGGATGAACTTGAAGAAATGATGCCTAAAAAAGATTAATTTATTCATTTAACATAGCTAATAATAGTAATTTTTTTGCTTCAACGTATTTTCTTTCAATTGAATTAGTATTCTGTATTAATATTTTCTTTTCTTTCGCATATTCATCAAATATTTGTTTAGTGTAAAACAAAAACTTTTCTCTTTCTAATCCAGTTGTAAATGACTCTATTAATTCGCTTTGAGTAAGCAGAGTAGGAGTATTAATGTCAGTGCTCATTGCTAAAGCTATTTTTTCTTCATACTTGGGTTCCCCTATTTCAAATGAAAAAGCATCATTTATTTCAATTATTTTTTGTGCGGATAAAGTAAAAGCAATTTCTTTGAGGTAAACTTCATTGTTTGGTTTTGAATTATATAATTCTTTTTCCTTATTTATCATCCAATCCAAATCATCCCGCATGGAGTAAAGGTAATCATCATCAAGAGTTGTTTCAAACCCTAAGGCTAATTGTTCATCAACATTCACCCTATATTCCAATAGATTTGCTTGATTTTCCTGGAATAATTCACTTGCAAAGGCAGCGTTCTGCATTGAGTCACTTGTCTGCATTGAGCTAACCAGAATTATTAATATTGCGAGAAGTGTAACTATTACTGCAACAACAAATCCTCTTTTTTGGGTAGTAAATAAAAGAATTTTTTGCACTAAGCCTTGTTTCTTTTTCATTTCTTTTGTTTTTTGTTTTTCTTTCATAATAACTCAATTCAACTACCAGTATTTATTAATAACCTTGCTTAAGCTCAAACAAAATTTGCTCAATTAATTCGTTATTTAGTGTAATTAACCCCTAAGCATATAATAAAATACAAGTTTTGTTCAATAATAACAAATGAGAAAGCTATTTTTTTTTATTAGTATTTTGGTTTTAATTTTTTTCTTATTTGGGTGCACTCAACAGGGAACTAATCCTGATACAAACTTTGGCCAAAACCCGAATGGAGCACAACAGCCTAGTCCGGATGGGTTTATTGATCAAAACCATCCTCCTCAGAACCAGCTTCCTCAAAATAATTTGCCTCCAACTCCAGGTTCGGATATGCAGGGAATAAACCCAAATGCCCCTTTGCCAAGTTTGCCAGCAGATGTCCCTAAAGGAGAGTGGGTTACAAAGAATTTTGATAATGTTGAGGTAAAATATTTTTCAACAGCAATTATCAGGGGAATGACTGAAAGTGGAACAGATTTTTTTATTACTTTAAAAAACAATGGTTCTTCGAAAAAAAGCATTTGTTTTACTGGAATTACTCCTGAATTAAGAAACCTAATTCCTTCTTGGAATCTTCACTTTTTTTCTTTACAGGATTCCCCAATTGAATTATTGCCAGGGGAAGAAAAAAAGCTTTGGTATTATGCATCAATCGACCTAAGCCAAGACATGGGAAATAATTTTTTTGAAGTGCCTTTTAATGTGGGTGAATGCAACTCTACAACACAATCAATTGAGTTTAATGTTACTTTCGGCGGAACAATGGAAAATTTTTCCGGAAAAGAAACTTCCTATATTTCTGGTTCTGTAAAAGATAGTGAAGGAAATCCTATTTCCAAGGCTATGGTTATGACTGTAATGAATTGCGGTAGAACTGATTCAAAAACAGAAACTGATTCTTTGGGAAATTACAAAATACCTTTGCTTGCAATGGAGGATATTAATGCAATTTATTTAGGAAAAGAACTTGCCTGTGATTCAACTGATTATTTCCTGACAGTGGAAAAAGAAGGCTATGCTTATTATTATAATGGGCATGTTTCTCCTACGCGAAAAGAACCAAAGAAAGTTGATATTGTGTTAAAGAAATCTGCTTCAATGCAGAATTTTGTTTTGGATTGGGAGAAACAGGTTCAGGATAACTTTGGCTTTTTCTGGGTAAAGCCTTCAGCTGATTGGAGTGTGTTTGCAGTAGCACAATCCAAACATCCGCCTGAATTAAACAAGCCTACAAACTTTTATTTATTTGATTCTGATGGAAATATTTTGTGGAAACAACCAACAGGTAATGAGTGCTGGGGAATTGATATTACGAATGATGGAAGCAAGATTGTTGCAGGGTGCCATGATGGAAAAGTTTATGCGGTTGATAAATCAGGAACCCTTTTATGGAAAAGCAATTTTCCTTCAATGGTTAGAAGTGCATGCATTTCTGAAGACGGAACAAAAATTCTTTCAGGAGATGCTCCAACTCTTATAGATTCATTAACTGGAATACAACAGGATTTGAAGTGGCAAGGGGATTGGCTCAGAAACTGTGCTTTCTATCCAGATAATTCCGGTTTTGTTGCGGGCGCAAGAGAAATAACAGGATTTGATATACAAGGGAACCAAACATGGCGCCAGGTAATAGGAGAATTTCCTTTATTTATGAGCGTTGATAACAAGGACAATACTTTTGCTTCAGGGAAAAGCAGGACCTTGTTTGCTTTTAGTTCAACTGGTGCCCTTTTGTGGAAACACAGGATTCCTGATCACACGGCAACAGCAGGTGCAATTACTCCTGATGGGGGTAGAATTGTTTTAGGCACTGTGGGAGGAATGGTTTACTTTTTTGATAATGGGGGAAATTTGTTATGGAAAAGAGGGACAAGGGAATTTCCAAACGCACAATCCACAGGCCATAATGCTGTTGCTATTTCAAATGATGGCAAGCTAATTGTTGTTGGAACAGCTCCGCAGAATTGTGTAGTTGCTTTTGATGAAACCGGAACAATTATTTGGAAAAATTGTGTTGACCCTGATGCAACTAATAAAGACCTTTTATTAGGGGTAATGAATGTGCAAATCTCTCCTGACAAAAAAGAAATAATTGCGGTATACGGGGACAATTATATCAGAAAATTTAGTATGAATTGATGCGCAACTCTGCTCCTTGATATTTTTACAAAGCAAAACTTAAATAAGGGTTTAAACATTATTCCAGTGAATGTCATCAAAGTTACTAACCCTTGTAATTATTTTTTTCTCTGTTATTTTGTTATCCTTATTTGGGTGTACGGATGATAAAACAAGCGGGGATTTTAATTTGCCTAATAATCTAGGGGATGTAAATAATCAATCTTTTCCTGATACTAATGGGGGTCAAAAACTTAGCGCTAAATTATATGCCCAAAAATATGAGTTTTTTGAATTCAAGGATCCTAATGAAAGTGCTTTTACGATAAATATTCCAAAGAACTGGGTTGTTTCAACTGATTCTGGTCTTGTCAGGCCTTATATTGATGCGGGTGTTTTGCTTCAAGTAACTTCTCCTCAGAACCAGGGTTTCTTTTATGTTAGTCCTTATTATTTGTACACAACGCCTAATGATTTGCTTAATTATGCTGGTTTTACTGAGGGCAAATATTATGATCCTTCTGGCGGAATAGCTAAGCCAATGATGGTGAAAAAATATACTCAAGCCAAGGTTTATCTTAATGAATATCTTCAGCAATTCAATGTTGAAACTGAATTAATTGAAATTATTGACAGGAATAATTTAATTAAAAGTGATCCCGGGCCTTTGATTACAGCACAATCTGCTGCAGAAATGACTTTCATCTCTAATCCTGGTCCAAACCAAACAAAAAACAAAGTAATTGCTTTTATTTATCTTGTACAAACTGGGAGTACAGGAATATGGGCTGTAAGCTTATTCGGTTACTCTTCCCCTGAAAACTTGTTTAATGAAACAGAGTACCTTGTTCTTAAATCAGAAGAATCTTTTAAAGTTGATTCAGCTTGGGCTGCCAGGGAAGCACAGGAAATCAATAAAAGAGCTGGAATAATTTCTTCTACTCAGGAATCTATTTCAGAATCCATTTCTTCAACATTTGAGTACAGGAGCCAAAGCATGGATAAAATAAACAATGAGTGGAGCAAAACTATTTTAGGAATAGAAGAAGTTTATAATCCTGCAACTGATGACACGTACACTGTAAACAGTGGCTCAAATTATTACTGGATTGATAACAAAAACAATATTTATGGAACAGAGACTGAAGAAAATCCTTTTCCTAATGAAGATGTAAAACTCCTTGAGATTAAAAAATAAAATATTTTTTTTCTATGTAGCTTAACCCAAGGTTGTATTTTTGCAAAAAAAATATTTCCCAGCATGCTTTAAGAATTTGCCTGAATGATAATCACTTATGGCTCTTTCAATTAAAAATCTTTCAATTACCCTTAGCAACAAGGAAATACTGATTGATGAGAGTATTGGAATTGCAGATGGCTCTAAAGTGGGGCTTATTGGCAGAAATGGGGTTGGAAAAACAACTTTTCTGAAAGCAATTTTGGGTCAATTGGATTACTCTGGTCAAATTAAATTCAATGGTAAAGCTGCTTATTTTTCCCAGCATATTGATTTAGATTCGAATAAAACCGGGTGGCAAATAATTGGGCAGCGCGCTACTATTCATCACCAGAATCAGTTTGAGAAAGAATTGCTTGAAATTGAAAAGCTTCTTTCAAGCCCGATTGTTCATCAGGATCATAATCAGTTAAGCAAACTAACGGAGCGCTACGTGGAATTGCAGGCTGAAATTGCTAAGCACCAAAACCTAATTCCTACTAGCAAAATCAAATCTGTTTTACGAACCCTTGAGGTTAAGGAATCCTGGCTTGACCAAACCATTGGCTCGCTTTCAACAGGACAGCGTGCGATTATTGCTTTAGCCCAGATTTTGTCCTCTGATGCAGATTTTTTGTTGCTTGATGAGCCAACCAATCACTTGGATTTCAAAAGATTAGATATTTTGGAAAAATATTTGCGTAGTTTTAAAGGAACAGTATTAATGGTTACTCATGATAGATATTTTTTAGACAAAGTGTGTGACACTATCCTGAAAATAGAAAATGGTAAATGGATTAAGTATAATGGTAATTATTCAGCGTATGTAAAAACTCGTGAAGCAACATTCTTGGCCCAAAACAGAGCTTATGAGGTAGAACAAGATTACATTGCTAATGAAAAAGACAAAATAGCCCGTATTGGCAAGGCCCCTGGTAAAGTTAAACAGGGAAAATATCGTGAAAAACTTTTGGAGAGAAGGGAAATTATTGAGAAACCTGATTTGGATAAATCTGAATTCGAAACCCCTTTTGAAGCATCTCCAATTAAATCTCACATGGTTTTAGAACTAAATGATTTAACTGTTGGGTATGAAAAACCACTTATTTCACACATTAATCTTAATGTGTGTGTTGGTCAAAGAATTATTTTAATCGGAGAAAATGGGATGGGTAAAAGCACTCTTTTCAAAACAATTGAAGGACGTGTTCCCGCATTATCAGGAAAAGTTATTTGGGATTCCCAAGCAAAACTCGGGTATGTGGATCAGGAGCTCAAGGATTTAACAACCAATGGTACTTTGTATGATGAAATATACTCTTTGCTTCAAGACACTGGAAAAACACGTCAACAATTATCCATGGTAGGATTCATTACTAATGAAGAAGTATACAAACCAATATCTAAATTGTCAATGGGTGAAAAAGCACGACTCAATTTACTCAAAGTATTAATTACTAAACCTAATTTGCTTTTGCTTGATGAACCAACTAATCACCTTGATATTGATGCTTGCGAAATCATTGAAAAAGCTTTTCTAAATTATGAAGGCGCACTGATGGCAGTATCACATGATAGATACTTTATTGAAAAAATTGCTCAAAGAATATTAAAGGTGAGCGAAAGAACACTTGTAGAACTTCCTAGAAGAACCTAATCTGATAATACCTCAACTGGGATTCAAGTCCAACCCTTGCTCAAACACTCAGATTATTTCCCAAATGCATCCTCAATATTCTTTCTAGCAAGCTTAAGTACCATAACTGGATCCATTTTAGGGGACCCTAATCGTATATTGCTAATTTCAAATTGCAACATTTGTTGCCTTGTCAATTTATTTTCAGCCGCCCATTCCCTAAGTGCAACCCTATGTGATCTTACAGACTGTCTCTTTCTTAATTCAGTAACTTGTGTGGTGGTTAACAATGCACGCCGCTTACTAACAAATCTTGCAGGAGTAAGTTTTGCTTTTGCCGAAACTCTACCTTGGTTGAATACATGCATACAATCACTAAATAACCTAATGAATAAGTAGTATAAAAATATACCCCGACCGG
>JBAZKP010000011.1:0-11925 GCA_041650735.1 archaeon
CAAAATACCCTTTCTAGAATTATTTTTCATAACATATTATATTTGCATCAAGTATATAATAATAAGTTAAACTAGCAGAAGGAGGGATTATACTCAAAAATCCCTTCAATAATATTATAAGAATTTTTTCTGTAGGATTGAATTTTATTTCAATCTTACCGCTTCAAGGTTTCTTATTGCTGATGCGCTTATTCCGAATTTTGCTGCGCAGTATTTAGAGAATTCTACGCTTCTCATTGGGTCACCGTGGTTAACAATCATTTTTTTTGGCTTTGGTTTTAATGAGGCAACGTATCCAACAAGTTGGTTGAAATCCGCGTGCCCTGAAAATCCATCAATTGTTTCTACCCTCATTTTTACTTCAATTTTTTTTGTTTTCCCATTATCACTTATAGGGAATGTTTTCAATCCTTGCTGTATTTTTCTGCCAAAAGTTCCTTCAGCAAGGTAACCAACAAATACTAATGTGTTTGCGGGGTTTTCTGCTAATTTGTAAAAGTAATCCATTACTGGTCCGCCGTTCATCATTCCTGATGTTGCTAAAATAACTGATCCGCTTCCTGAACAAATTTTTTCTCTTTCTTCTCTTTTTGCTACCTTGAATATTGGGGAATCAAAAGGCGAATCGTTTGTAAGGATTCTTTTTTCCAAACTTTGTCTTAAAAATTCAGGGTAAGCGGTGTGGATTGCTGATGCTTCTCTAACCATTCCATCAATGTAAATACTGTTTTTGTCGTTGAGAACTCCTCGCTTGTATGCATCTTCAATAACCATGCATATTTCTTGTCCTCTTCCTACCCCAAATACTGGGATTAAAATGTTTCCTCCAAATTGTGTTGTTTCTTGAATTATTTCAATTAATTTTTGTTCAGAATCCTGTCTTGTCATCTGCACAGCATCTCTTGAACCATAAGTGCTTTCAATTACAAGTGTTTCCATTCTTGGATACTTTATGTCAATATTATCAAATAATCTTGTCATTCCGAATTTTATGTCTGCACTATAAACAAGGTTATGCATTCCTTCCCCTATGTTTATGTGAACAGAACTTGAACCAAGAATGTGCGCGGCATTATGCAAAGTTAATCTCATATCTGGTGCAATATCAGTTACTTCCCTGTAATCCCTTGTGATTGAGTGGAGCAAAGTATTTTTTACATCAGCTTCAGCATAAGGAGGAACTTTTTCTTGAGATACACTTACATCAAGGTAATCAAATTGAAGTAATGTCATTAAGTCTCTTGTTGGTTCAGTGCAATAAACTGGTCCATCAAAACCCATTTTGTATATGAATGGCAGTAATCCTGTGTGATCAGAGTGTGCGTGTGAAATAACAACTGCATCTATTTCGCTTAATGGATAACCCAAAGCATCAATGTAAGGGTAAGGGTCTTCTGAACTAAAGTTCAGCCCTGCATCAAGCATTACTTTTGTGTGTTCTGTTTCAAGTAACATGCAGCTTCTTCCAACTTCGCGAAATCCTCCAAGAGCAGTCATTCTTATCCACTGCCTGTTTGTTTGTGTTTTTTCTGCATAAATTTCTTCAGCTGTTTTTAAGAGAAATTTTTTTCTTTCATCAGCATGTTTGAATAAATGTTTCCTTATTCCTGTAAGTATATCAGATTTTGAGGTTGGTGCACGCAGTATCCTTGGAGTCCATCCTGTTTCAATTATTATTCTCTTTGATAATTCTCCACCTTTTCCTATAACTAATCCTTTTTTCACCGCTTCAATAACTACCTCAGAAAAAGGTTCTTCAAAGTAAATATCTTTTACCTCTGCTTCTTTCGGGATTAGTTCAAGAATTTTTTTCTTTGCTTCTTCAGGATTTGAAAGCAATGTCCTATCCGTCCTTATGTTCACTCTTTTTTTTAGTTCAAAAGCTATTTTTGATACAAGGTTTTCTGTTCCAAAAAATCCTGATGGGTTCCTTGTGTAAATAACAACTTCAGGTCCTTCCATTTCTATTTTTGTTACACCGCAAGAATCAGGAACTATTCTTTTCACTATTTCGTTTATTTCACCTAATATTTGTATTTTTTGTACCATTAAATCATATCCTTGTGTTAATGCAAATCAATCAAGTGTGGTATGCTTTTTTGCAAGAAAAATAAATCCAAATTTTTCCTTATTCTTTGGAAAAATCAATAAAAAATTTTTAATTTTAATTATAAAATTATTTCTTTGTTACATTTAGTTTTACTTTGCTTATTGCTTTTTCTATTTCTTTTGAATCAACTTGTTTGTATCCTTGTTTGTCCACTATTATTACACTAATTGTTTTTCCGCCTGTAAATATGTCCCTGCTTTTTGCAGCAGTAACTGCTTTTACTGCTAGTGCAAGTGCTTCATCTTCTGTTAAGTTTTCTCTATACTCTGAATCAAGTGTTGTTAGTGCAAAATCTGTTCCTGATCCTGTTACAGCATATTTCTTTTTCTCTGAAACGCATCCGAAAGGAGTTACTTCGTAAAGTTCTGAAGCATTATTTACCCCTCCCACTATTGGCATGAACATGAATGGGTAATACCTGTTATTGTTCAAAACATTTGACAAAAGGGATGTTAGTGCTTTTGGAGTCATTCTTGTTCCTCTTTCAACTTCGTATAAATTTGCTTGTGCTTTGAGAAATCTTATTATTGCAAGTGAATCTCCAACTGTTCCTGAAATTGTCAATGCAATGTAATCAGTTATTTTGTATATTTTTGCTGCATCATCATCAGCAATAATATTTCCCATTGTTGCCTGCTGGTCCGCTGCAAGTAAAACAAAATCGCTTCCTATTATTCCTACTGTTGTTGTCCCTGTTTTCTTGTCCTCAAATTTCAGGTTAGGATTAACAGGAGAACTTACAGGCTTGAATGACGCCCTCTCGCTTATCATACTAATAGGCAATCCTTCTACTTCTCTGTAATAATTCATAAAAATCAAATTGTTTTCCTTAACCACTTTTTTTAATTAACTTTTAAAAAATTTTAGGCAATTAACTAAAAGCAGTTCTTACTAATCATGCATTCTGAAACCTTTAAAAAGGTATTTCTTGCCTTTAAAACCGGTTAAATAAACTATTCCCAAAATTGTATCAAATAGTCCTTTTTAAAATAAGTTAATTTTGTTAAATTCCATTAACTATTGCCCCAATTATAATTGAGGATAAATTGCAAACAAAAGAAAGAATTGCTGCTTTTTTTAAATCTAATTCCAAAAAATGGTAATAAATCAGCCATTCAATCAGAAAAACAATTGTTTCCCCTATGACAATAAACTGAAGCCTGTTAACTAAAAAAACCGGTAAAACAAACCATAAATATGGAAGCGTTGCAAACGAAGCAACAAACCCAGTTAAGATTAATTTTGTTGTTTTAATTTTATTTTTTGGTATTTTAAAAATTTTCCTTGTTAGAATTAATAAAACAGGAATTTCTATAATTAGAGTTATTACTAAAGAAAACAGGAAACTTAATTCATACATTCTAACAGCTCATGCCGAAAATGCTTTTAAAGAAACACGCAATTATCTCAAATATATTCTGGTTTTTTACAGTGGGCTTGCTTGGAGTTTGGTTGCTAGAAACTTCTTCTAAAACAAGTTTTCCATTTTTAATTTCCTTAATTGTGTAAATCACTTCAAGCTCTGTAAGAGGATTAGAATCATCAACATATCCCCCGTAAGGTTCAATATCAATATTTGCCGCAGAAACCCAAACAGATTCAAAATTTATGTCCTCTGTTTTAGTGCTCTCAAAATAATTTTTTTCAATTGCATAAACTTTGAATTGATTGAATTTGTAGCCTTTGCTCAAACAAGTATTTTGATCTATCTGTTTAACTTCAAGCCCCCCATTATCACTAATCATCGGCCCGGTTATTTTCCCAACAATAACATAATTCTCAAATGAATTGATATTGTCAATCTTTACACATTTATTAAGATAATGTGAATTTGGGGTATTATATCAGCCGAAACAAAGGTAATTGCTAATAAAAAAATTATCCCAATTAATATGCTTTTCATGCATTAATAATGTAAAAACAAGTATTTAATCATTGGCTTATAATTAGGTTAAAAAAAATAATTAAAAAAAAACCCCTAAATTTTATTCAGGACCGCTTTATTTTAGCCAACCAATCCCCTTTTTTGAAGGGGTATGTATTGTCTCTCACTGCTTTTAGTGTTACTGTGCCTGTGTTTTCATCAAATGAGTATAATGAGAATGGCCCGTCAGTAATTATCAAATTGTTTCTTTCTTGTACCCATTTTTTGATTGCTGCTTTATTGTTGTTAAATTCTTCTTCAGTGGAATACACTTTATCGCCAACCGTTATAGCTTTCTTCAAATCCTCATAATTCATTTCATCAAGTTTTTGTAAAACCTTTTGTATATGATTTTCATTCACTAATCTCATCGCTGGAACTTTGTATTCTTTTGCACTAGTTGAGTCATACATAAAGTTTCTGTCTTCATAAACCAAAGTATTTTCAGCTGAGAACAAAACCCACGGGTATACTGAGAATACGGCATTATCAGCTATTTTTCCGTTACTAAAACTCCACTCATCAACATACATTTCCAATTTATTGCCATCAATTCTGTATCCTTTGTATTTTTCCAAATACATTTCTTGTGATTGTGTTATTTCATTCCATTTTTTGTTGTATACGCTTTCATACCCTGTTTGAAGAGAATACAAAACATCTGCCCAGGTTATTTTTTCTCCGTTTTGCCAGTTAGTTCCCAGGTAATTGGATAAATCAAATGTGATTTTTGTTGTGGCGTTTATATCTTTTCCAACTAAACTCCATCCCTCATTTTTCCAGATAAATGCATCTTCTGGCACCGCAAGTTTTCCATTTGGACCTGCTGTTTCTATTTCATAATTCCATCTCAAGGAATCATATTCAAGCGTTTTTGGATTTGACCAAGCGCCAAAATCCATTAATGCCATCTTAATATCCATTCTGTAAATGTTGGTAGCTAAGTAAGAGTAACTTAACGGGTCTTCTTTATTGTAGGTTTCTTTTGTGCCTATAATTAATTTATTTTTTCCAGGAATATTTATTTCTCTTAAATTTTGGAGTAATCTTATTGCTGTAAAATCACTTACAGTTAATCCTTCTACTTTTTTATTTGCTGCAAAAATTTGTTCTTTTGTTATTACATAAACTGAGTAAGCTTCATCAAGAGTTATTTCCATTCCTTGCTTGAATAATGCTTCCCATTCTTGTTCGCTGTTATAATCCCCTTTTTCTAATTTTTTGGCTATTGTATCCAACTCTTCATTTTCATAATTCCAGTTTCCTTCTTCATTGCTCCCCATGAGGCTTTTTTGATAAGGCGCTTCCCCTATTACTGCATAATCATCATATTTGCTTGCACCAAAATAAATTCCTCCTGAAGAAATTAAATTCCAATTCAAATCTTTTGCATCGCTCTTGGAAAATGGATTTGGATTTACTGAATCATAATACACTTTGTTTACAACAAACCCTGTTTCTTCTAATACACCCGCTAGGTAATCATTAACTTCAATCATGTCATTGTATCCTGTTCCTGCATAAATTAAGTAAGTTATTTCAACCGGCTTTTCTTTGAATTGCCATTTGTTATTTACTTTTGTTGCTCCGCTTTCTTCCATAAATTCTGTAATTACTTTATTTGCATCCCCCGGTTTATAAGAAAAATCAAATTTTTTTAGTGTTTCTTTTAAGAGAGCATAATCAGGGCTTTCTTTAAACAAAGGAGTATCTTTTGGAGAACCATACCCTCCAAATAAATCATCAACCATTTTTTGCTTTGGTATTAAATTGTTTAAAGCAAATCTTACTTTTTTGCTTGAAAAAGGATTTATTTTTTCACTATTTGATGGTGCTGGATTGAGACTCAGACTGAAAAATTGGGATGGTGAAGTATAAATGTTAATGTTAGAATCTTTCAACTTGTTCGCTTCTTCTACAGCAAGTGGAGTCAAACTCATATCTATTTGTCCATTTAATAAAAGTTCAGCTGCTTTATCATCTTGAATCGGAACAAAAACTAAATAATCAGAAGCCGGACCTTTTTTTATTTCACTCAAATCATTGGATGTACTAGTGCAGCCAAACAAAACTAAAAAAACTATTAAACTTAACAAAGCAAAAGCAATTTTTTTCAATCAAACACCTTGCAAAGAGTAGAGTAAACAAGTATAAAAATCCCTCTTCTCAAAACTTTCACTTTAGCCATTACAATGAACTCATCTTAATTTTTTCTAAAACCATTAAACTTATAATAACAAAATAAAGTTAATTCTTAAAGCGGGTGTAGATAAATGGATTCTGAAGAATTAGTGGATTTTTTTACTCAAACCAACAAGTTAAAACAAACCATTCGTTATAGTTCTTGCCCGAAAAAGATTCAAGAATCAAGCGCTGGTCACTCATGGCATGTTGCATTGATGGTGCCTATTGTTGCCCAAAAATTGGGAATAAAAATAAATGTACAACACGCAACTGAAATTGCCCTTGTTCATGATTTGGCGGAAAGAGTTCTCAAAGAAGATTTTGATTCATACCTTATTGCAATAGGCACTTTAAAAGAAGTAGATAAAAAAAAGTCTGAAAAAGAAGAGATGGATAGAATAAAAAACAACTTTAGTTTTGGCAACAAAATTTATTCATTATGGAGCGAGTATGGGGAAAACAAAACACGGGAAGCAAAATTTGTCAGGGCACTTGATAAACTCGAATCCCACCTCCATATAATTGAGCGCGGTGCATCAGGCGATAACGCTGACGATGGAAAACACCAAGCAACTTACGCGGACAACGCGGTAAAAGATTTTCCGGAACTCGCGCCCCTTCTAAAATCTATTAAAAAAAAGCTCAAACTAATCCTAGAAAAACAAGGTTTAAAATGGGATAAAGAGTACAACTACCCTGAAAATTAATTTGAAGCAAATTCTCTCACCCTAGAATCGCACAAAGGAGTCAAAGTAGCCAAGCACCCAAGAACAAATTATTTTTTTGTTTAATTTGTATCCTTTTTTTCAAATAATTTTTGCGCAGGACAACCTAGTTTTTTTTGTTTACAATATTTACAGGCTAATGAACTTCGAACGAAAGCATTTCCAATAAAAGTTAATGCTAATAGTAAAACAATTAGAGCTAATAGTAGCCAATCAAAATTCAGTATTAGTAATACAATTCCAACTATTGAGGGTACTATTGATACCATAAAATCGGGCAGAATATCTTTCCAAGTTATTTTAAGATTCAAAAATTTTTTTGAGTTGCCTTTTTTGAATAAAAAGGAACACAATCGCCCCTTTCCAAATGCGCAAGTTTTTCCATAATAATAACAATTAACACAATGCCCGCTTATTAATCTAAATTCTAATACTCCAACAAAAAGTAAATATAAAACCGTCCAAATTAATCCAACTTTAAAAATAATAAACGCTCCAATCAAATAAACTAAGAGAGTAACAATATTTGAAACTAAGACCATCCAAAAAGGGTAATTCTCAAAACACTTTTCTTGTTTCATTTAAACACACTAACAAGATTATCTAAAGAAGTATAAAAACTAAACCCCCAAAACTTGCAATAGAGAAAATTAATTTTTTAAATTTTTTAAACTTCATTAACTATGCATCGAACTCCTCCACCTTGTTCTAAATTTGATTTTAGAGATACAATAGTTGGATGCACTTTGACCCCTGCTCTCTCTAAGACGCGTCTAGTTTTAACTGCTCGTCGTTCGATTAGTATTTCATTTGGGCCAAGTACCAAAAAGTTTGCTGGTTGAAAAATTATTTCGGAAGAGGGTATTTGAATAATTTTTAATTGATGTTCGCGCGCAGCTTCCTGAATTACTTCTTGATTCTCTTTTAAAAAAAATGGATCAACTACAATATTCTTTCCGACCACCCCTAAAAAAAGATCAATGTGACTTGCTTTAACATATATTTTTGTTTTAAAAGCCCGACTCAGTTCGGGGACGTAACGATTTCCTCTATTTTTTAAAAAATAAACTTTGTTGCCTTTCCTAATAAGCTCTTGAACATGTCTATCTTCTTTTAAACGAGGAGATGCAAAAAATGCATTTGAACCTATATCGACTGAAAGTCCCCCTTCACCAAAAACATTAGTCGAATTTGGGGTAAAGGATATTCGTTTGTTATCAATCTTTTTGTATATATCACGAGCCCAATAATTGTTGGCAGGAACCTGTGTTTTGTCAAGCGGATGTTTACCATAATACTTGTCATCTATGTAAGCAAAATCATAACGCAGCATTCGTCTCACTTTAAATATTCTCGCAAAGTTTCTTATTTTTGGATACATACTTTTCGGTTCTATCTTTCCTAAATCAACATATCTTGGAACCACTACTTTGAATCCAAGCTCCGCTAATTGTTGAATAATTCTTACTCTTTCAAGATTTGCTCGAACTGCACTCTTTGGGTTATGCATTAGGTTTGATTTAAATCTGATGTACTCACTTATTCTTCCAGGAAGATTTAAAGTATCAATAACAAATCCTTGATGGGCACGACTTATTGCTCCTTTAAAATATTTGCTGGAATCACAATGCTTCATTAATTGGGAAATTGAAGGGGTTCTTGCAGCAAGAGATCTTTTTCTAGCACGAAGTTTCTCCCCCTTATCAAAATGTGGTGCTAAAGCAACAAGTTTTATTTTACGATCGGGCAATTCTTTTAAAAATTTTAATTCTCCAGCCTCTGGTGCTTTAACTACCTGCATTTTTGAATGTGGGTCAAAAAATACTGGCTTTCTAATAAAACGCATCCTAGACATAAATAAATTACTTGTTTCAAAGTATATAATTACTCCCCAAGATTAGTTGAAATAAAAGTCAAACCCCCCCCCCCCCGACTTGCACATGGGTTAGGTGCTGTTAGCCGTTGATGAATAATTTATGTAAAGCCAACAACCTTTTAGATAAAGTTATATTTGTCAACTATGTAAATGGTCACAGTGGTTTGATTGAATAAACTATTAGCATTAATTGGAATCCTGTTTCTGGGTTTATTACTTTTGTTTTTATTATTTATGGGTTTAGTCATAGGTTTCGTGCTTCTTGCATATGACCAAGTCTCTGATGAAAACTCATCTTCAACTTTGCTAACCGTGGAGGACGTAAATCTAGTTTATACTCCTGAAATAATAGACAATAATTATTCCGACTATGAGATTCCAGACCAAAACCAATCTGACACTAACATTACTTACAATTATCAAACATTAATCAATACTTCATTTAAAAGCAAGAAACGAGCGCAGGACCCAAAAGATGTGAATCTAATTTATACAATAGATTCAAATAATTTCGTACTTACAGCAACTTTTTACAAAGGGGAAAATGATTATTTAGCTGGACTGGATAGGCAAATATGGACTTATGATTACGAGCCAAATCCAACATCAAGAGACTTTATTATGAAAATTTTGGATGAAAAAACCCAGAAAGAGTTCATGCAACCGCTTGTAAATTATTTAAATGACTTGAATATACCTAATTATAAAAAAGTCAGGGTTGCAGTAAGTTTAGTTCAACACATCCCTTATGATTGGAATGGATTCACTCAGGACACTATTACTGGTAAACATCCTTACGAAGTTCTGTTCACTAACACAGGGGTTTGCGGTGAAAAATCCAGGTTGCTTGTTTACTTGTTAAGGGAACTTGGATACGGAATGGCGTTGTTTGATTTTAACGCAGAAAATCATGAAGCTGTTGGAATAAAGTGCCCAACTCAATACAGTTTTAGAAACAGTGGGTATTGCTTTATTGAATCAACAACTCCTTCAATAATAACAGATTCAAATCAGGATTATGTTTCAGCGGGCAAATTAGTTTCCAATCCTGAAATTGTTATAACTAATTATGGAGAATCATTTGATGAGGTTTTTGAAGATTACCAAGATGCACAAAATTATACCTTATGGGACAAAGAAGTATTTGTATCTGATGTAAATGCATTAAAGAATGATTATACAAAGTGGATTAACTTACGCAAAAAATATGGCTTAGAAGAAAGTTCTTGTGACACTGGTTTCACATTATGCAACGGATCTTGCTGGATTGCATGCACGAGCGAAAAATGGGTATGCAACGCAGGACAACTACCATTTTGCTTTAACTAATTTTACTCAAAGCATAATTTTTGAAAAAATCTTTCATCCCCAGACTTGCAACCTAAGGGATCTATGTTTGTAGTTAATAATTAGCTGTTTGTATTTATTTTATTTTTCATTTAATCAACCGAAAATAAACTCTTAGTTTTTAGAAGAATCCGCAGGAATCTCAAAATTTGCGTCAGAAACCACGGTCGTAAAATCTTTTATTGAATAAGTCATTCCTTGATATACCCCAATAGGATAATTATCAGGAGTTCCTTGCGGACGAGAAGTAATATAGGAACTTATTTTTTCGAAATCTACAAACCCATTAGATTTGTCAAGACAAACTTCATAAAGAGTTCTAAAATTCTTAAGTGTCTCTGAATAAGATTCTTTTGACTCGTCAGAGATATTCGTATCTTGACTAGAGTTACTATACACTAAATCCTGATATTCAAACATATTTAAATCAAAGGAAAAATCATAACATGAGAACTTTTCCGAGATTGTTCTTTCTCCATTAAAATTAAAATCTTTGTCTAAAAGTAAGCTTAGGTTCTGGGGTATTACTTCTATTGCTCCAGACCTAACAACCGGATTTAAATTACAACTAGCTTGAGACTGAACAGTAGTTTGAGACTGAATATTATTCACTTGAATACCGCTGCAATTGGTCGTCACACCCCCAATAACAAAAGTAGAGTATTTTGAGGAGATTGACAACCCATTTTGGTTACTAACAGAACTATTTGCATACTTCCAATTAACTCCTTTTCTCCAAACCTCAGAAATCGACTGGTGACCATCTGCCCCGTTTGATGACTTAAATAAATTAGAGTCAAAAGCGGCATAAAAATTTTCTAAAGAGCTTTCTTTTTCAATTAATTGGGAAAGCAATTCTTTTGGATCCGGGGATTGATTTATTCCATTAGTATTAGTTTGTGTACAACCAAAAACCAATAGAACTAAAAGTAAAACAACCGAAACTATTACTATTTTTCTCATGCTTAGATTATGTCTAAGAAGTATAAAAACATTAATCCCCCTCCCGACATTGCCGGTTGTAGGTTTGTAGTTGGTAGTTTATTGCTTGCTGCCATTAGCTCAGTCTCTTAAAATTCACTAAACCTTTAATTCACAAATTTAAAAGATTTCAGCATAGCATCAAAATCAAGTTCATATCCAACATACTCAGGAAATGAAGGAGATGCAGTAAGACTAATTTCATACAATTTGTTGCCCTTCACCAAAAAAACATTTAAAGTAGCAAAATTCCCCATTGCTGATGATGCGTCGGTTTTAGTCATAAATTCATAAGCATTTACGTCATCCACTTCAACAAATTTTTCAGTATGACCTGCCCCATTAAGTGTTATCATATAATTTCTAATATCTTTTAAAGAAAAATCCTTTTCTAAGGGAATCAAATTTAATTCATCTTTCATATAACTTGAGAAATCATCAATTTTTCTAAACCGCACCATTAGCAAATTCAAGTCAGTTACAGAAAAATCAATTATTTGAAAATTATCATCATAACCTATGTCGGGTTTCCCCCAACCAGCAGGGTAATCAAACTCAAGACCAAAATTAGCATCCTTAAAATGCAAGAAATTTGAATCTGTTTTAGAAGAAGTATCTTCAGTTTGAGTACATCCAAAAAACAATAGAACAACAAATAAAACAATTGAAACTAATATTAATTTTTGCATATTAAGAGTAAGTTTCTGAAGTTTAAAAGAATTAGCATAGTTTGAGGTTTTTCCAAAAGTAAGTGTAATCCCCCCTCCCAGACTTGCAC
>JBAZKP010000012.1:0-7874 GCA_041650735.1 archaeon
TTAATGGCAAAGGTGGGGGGCATGTTCCTGCAGCAGGAGCCCATTTCCCAGTTACTTATTTCAATGAATTCAAGAAACACGTGAGAAAATATTTGCTTGAAAATCCTCCAAAAAGGGTTAAATGATTAATCTGTATTATCGGCATGGAACTTTAGCTAAGTTTATAGCTTCTTTTTTTTTAATTCTCAACTATGTATGTTGAGATAGATAAAGGAATTCAATCGGATTTGTTGCAAAAGTCTATTTCTAGAGCGGGGTCTGAAAGAAAGTTAGCTAGAATTACTCAAATTCCTTCAGGCATGATATATTTTTATAAAAACTCAACTTATCGGTTGCCTTATGATAGATTTTCCGCCGTCCTTAATTTTTTAGGTTTAAACGAGAATGATTGTTTGTTTGAATTAATAGACGCGAATGAATATCGTTCGAAGGGCGGCAAAGCTACTTATGCAAAGTATAAGGAGTCAGGCAGATTTCCAACTATTCATAAAAAAATGCGTTTGGCTTCTTCTTTGAAAATGAAAGAATGGCATAAGCATATGAAAAGAACTAAAACCAAAGAATATTATGAGTTGCAATATGCGCGTTTCAAAAAAGTTAGCCCCTACAAAATAAAAACCAAAAAAGGTCATTTTGTTAGGAACCAATTAGAAAAAGAAGTTGCTGATTTGCTTTATGAAAGAAAAATTGATTATGATTATGAACCATATATTTATGTTTTTAATAAAGTTTATTTTCCGGACTTTGTTTTTGGGAAAACCGTTCTTGAATGTACTAGTTGGAAAGGGGTTCAAAAGGCCTGTTCCCTTAGAAAGAAGATAGTCAAATTAGAAAAAGCTGGTTTTGTTGTTTTTGTGGTTGTTCCAGAGGCGCTTAGGAGCTTTTATAAACTTATAGAAAAAAACATTATTTACCAAGAGGAGCTTGTTGGAAAAGATTTTTTTAACAGAAAAGTCTTGCAAAATAAAAAAATTCAATAAGTTCCAGTGCTTGACCAAAATTTTGATGCCTTGGTAGCTCAGACAAAGTGAAGTCTTTCATTGATTGATTTGCTTTGGGGCTGTAGGTAGAGCGCCCGACTGTTAATCGGAAGGTCGGAGGTTCAAGTCCTCCCCAAGGCGTCTATTATTTTTATTATATTTTTTTGCTAAAATAATTTATTTTTTTTGAAAAGCTTTTAATTTTTCTGTTACATCAAATCTTTTTCCTTGGTATTCAAGTATATCCAATCCTTCTTTTGTGTGGTAGATTTTTAGACCTTTATTTGGCTTTGGGGTGGTGAGTTTTAATGCAAAAGGATTTTTTCCGAGCAGTTCGTTTAGTACTGCCATTACATGCCAATCATGTGTAACATTTAGTATTAGCCATCCTTTGGCTCCTTTTCTTGCAGCTCTTTGGCCTAGTGCTAAGCGTTTTGAAATAATTCGTTTTGCAATGTCTCTACTTGGGATGAATTTGTTTTTTGAGTATTTTCCATCAAGCCATTTGTTCAGTACGGGATTATTGTCTCCGCCAAACCGTGCTTGTTCTTTTTCCAAAAAAGCAGGGTCCTTTAGTATGTCGTGTGTTAATTCTTGCCTTACTCCAATTCGTTTATGCCTGCTGTATTTTGCTACTGTTCCTCCGCTACTTTTGTGTCCTTTGTAAATTTGGTGAGCAGTTTGCCTTGCTCTTTTAAGTGGGGAAAAATATGTTTTAAGAGTAAATCCTTTATCCAATTCTTGACCCAACAAAAAAGATTCTTTTTTTCCTTTATTAGTGAGTGGGACTATTGAATGTGCAGATAAATCAGTAATTTTTTTTCTTGGACCATGTCTGTTCAATTGGCTAATATTTGCTACCCTGTATGCCTTTCCATTGAAAATAATTCTGGGCCTAAACAATTTAATCTCCTAAATATTAGCAGGGTTCTTTGTATTTAAATATTCTCTGCGGGTAAAAAATAAAATTATTTATTGCTGGCTCTTAGAAAGGCTTTTATTTTCTAATCACCATGGTTTTGCCATGAAAGGGTTTGTTTTTGTTTTGCTTTTGTTAGCTTTTCTGTTTTCTTTTGGTTGTACCAATAAGGTTAGTGAAGATGATTCTCTGAAGTGTATTTCTGAAATTGGTAAGGCTTATTATCCTGGAACTGAAAAATGCTGTAATGGTCTGAAGTCTGTTTTTCCGTATGAGCTGCCTGATGGCACTTGTATTGACCCTGCAAGCGATAATAGGGCTGGTGCTCCTATTTGTGCTCCTTGTGGTAATGGTAAGTGCGAGAAAGAATATTCAGAAGATAAGTGTAATTGCCCTGAAGATTGTAAATAAATTAATTTTTTTTACCTTTCAATTAGCATTTTAAATTCTTCTAAATCTATTTTTGTTTGGTGGTTTGATTGAATAAGGATAGGATGAAACATTTGTTGTTTCGTCTTGATGATTTTGGCAATAAATTGATTAAGGAGGGCGAGTATTACAAAAAAACGGTTAAAGAAATTAAATCTGAGCTGAAGAAAGAAGGGTTGCTTTAAAAAATACTTTTTTTAGGATAAAGTTATTGAGTGTTAATTATAATTAGAATTGGTGGTTTTTGTGGAGTCAGTTGAAGAAAAAAATTTGAAGAAAGAGCTTTTGAGGCAGAAAAGAATTAATGATTTAAAGTTTAAACTGGAAAAAACTAAGAAGTTAAGGGAAGAGTTTGCTTTTGAGTTTGAACACAGATTGGTTGTTTTTTTTACCACTGCTTTTGGTGTTGTTGCAGCTTTGTTTTGGCAGACAGCTATAACTGATTCAATTAAGGCGTTTATTCCTGTTACGGGGGCGTGGTTTTATGAAATATTTGTTGCTTTGCTTGTTACAGGAATTGCTGTTATTGCAGTTTTCTTTGTTTCAAAGCTTAGTGAGCATTCAAAGAAAATTAGGATTAAGAAAAAGTAATTGTCCATGTTTTGTTTACTCTGTTTTGTATAAAATATTTTTTTTGTGTTGGGAAAGAAAAGATTACTTTTTTGTAACCTTTTCTTCTTTCATTACTGCTTTTGCTATAAAGAATACTACCAACGCAATTATAAGAAAGTTAATTAGTTCTCCAATAAATGCTCCTGTTCCCCAAACGAATGGTCCTAGGGCGAGGGTTGCTGTTCTCCATGCTCCTCCTGGAATCATTGGGGTTATTGTTGGCATCACAATGTTATCAACTAGTGATTTTATTAGTGCAGTTGCAGCCATACCCATTACGAATGCGATTGCAAGCCCTGCTACTTTGTATTCATCTATGAATTCTTTGAATTCTTTTAGCAAATTAGTTGCTTTTGCTGTTACCATTAAATCACCTTAAAACAATGAGGATTATCTCTTTAAATAAGTTGTTGGATTTTTTTGATGAGCATTTTGGTTTTTAAACCCTTTTGGAACCATTCTTATTTATTGGTTTTCAAAGGGATTTGAATGATTAGAACTCATACTTGTAATGAATTAAATGCTTCTTTAGATGGAAAGAAAGTAATTTTGCAGGGCTGGGCTGATACTGTTCGTGACCATGGCACTGTTACTTTTGTTGATTTAAGGGACAGGTATGGCATTACTCAGGTTGTTTTGGATCATAAAAAGAGTTCTCAGATTGGAGAGGTTGCTAAATCAATTAGAAAAGAATTTGTTTTACAAATTGAGGGCACTGTGAGGAAAAGGCCACAGGGAACTGAGAAAAAAAATCTTTCCACTGGGGATATTGAGTTAGATGCTAATAGTGTTATTGTTTTAACTAAAGCGCTTCCTTTGCCTATTGATCTCACAGGAAGAACTGAAACTAATGAAGATATGCTTCTTCAGTACAGGTATCTTGCTTTAAGGAATCCTGATTTGCAAAAAAATATAATTTTTAGGCATAAACTTGTCAAAGTTATGAGAGATTTTTTTGATGAAAATGGTTTTATTGAAATTGAGACCCCTATTTTGGCTAAAAGTACTCCTGAGGGGGCGAGAGATTATCTTGTTCCGAGCAGAGTTAATCCTGGAAATTTTTATGCGTTGCCTCAGAGTCCGCAGTTATTTAAGCAATTATTAATGATTGGAGGATTTGATAAATATTTTCAGATTGCTCGTTGTTTTAGGGATGAGGATTTGAGAGCTGACAGGCAGCCTGAATTCACCCAGATGGATATCGAAATGAGTTTTGTTGATGAAGAAGATATAATGGATTTGAATGAAAAACTTATTCAAAGAATTTTCAAAGAAATGAAAGGGATTGAAGTAAAACTTCCTTTGCTTCGAATGCAATATGATGAAGCAATTTCAAAATACGGTGTTGATAGGCCTGATACAAGATTTGGTTTAGAGCTTATTGAGGTAACTGATATTCTGTCCAAAGGAGAATTTAATGCGTTCAAAACAGTTGTTGAAAATAAAGGGATAATTAAAGCAATTAATGTTAATGGCAGAGCAGATTTTTCAAGAAAGGATTTGAATGAGCTTGAAAATTTTGTGAAAATATATAAGGCGCATGGCCTTGCATACTTGAAGTACCAGAATGGGAAGTTTGATGGCTCAATAGCAAAATATTTTAGTGAAAATCTTTTGAACCAATTAAAAGAAAGAGTCAATGTAAAGGAAAATGATTTAGTATTAATTGTTGCGGATAAGGCAAAGGCAGTAAATGATTCTCTTGGGTACTTAAGAAATCATTTGGCGAAAAAACTTAATCTCATTAAGCCTGATACATATAATTTGCTTTGGGTAAAGGATTTTCCTATGTTTGAGTGGGATGAAACTGAAGGCAGGGTAACATTTGTTCATCATCCTTTTACTTCTCCAAGAAAAGAGCACCTTGAGTTCATGGAAAAAGAACCTCTAAGAGTAAAGGCTCTTGCGTATGATCTTATATTAAACGGAATTGAGCTTGGGGGAGGAAGTATTAGAATTTATGATCCTGAACTTCAGGCACGCATTTTCAAAATAATTGGAATTAGTGATGAGGATGCAAAAACCAAGTTTGGGTTTTTTCTTGAAGCATTCAAATATGGTGCTCCTCCTCATGGCGGCTTGGCTTTTGGTTTAGACAGAATGGTTATGCTTCTTTGCGGTGCTGAAAGTTTAAGGGATGTAATTGCTTTTCCAAAAAACAAGGCTGCAGTTTCATTAATGGATGGTTCTCCTGGAGAAGTTTCAGAAAAGCAATTGAAAGAATTGCATATTGCTTTGGATATTCCTGAAGAAGAAAAGAAATAATCCTGGTTTTTTTATGGATTCTTTTGATAGGGAAATTATTCAGAAACTTTCTGCTGATTCAAGAACCTCTTTTCTTAGTATTGCAAAAGAGCTTGGCGTTTCTGAGGGAACTATTAGGCAAAGAGTAGCAAAACTTGTAAATAGAGAAATAATAAAAAAATTTACTATTGAATTGGGCACTGCAACAACAGCGTTTGTTGAAATAATTACTTCTTCAAGGGTTCCTACCAATAAAATTTCTGAAAAGATAAAGAAGCTAGGCGCTACAAAAGTGCTTGAGGTTACAGGTAGGTATTCTATTGTTGCTTTTCTTCAGGCTGATGATTTGCAGAAACTTAATCACTTGCTTGAAGAGATAAGATCAATTGATGGGGTAATTCAGACAGAGACTTTCCCTGTGCTCAGGCAATACTAATTTTAAAAACCAATTACGTTTTTCGTACAAATTATTGCTGTTTTATAAATTGTTTGAGCAATAATTTACATTGTAAGTGGTTTGCTTGAAAATAGCTCTGGTTGGTTACGGCAAAATGGGGAAAGCTGTTGAAGTAATTGCTTTGCAGCGAGGGCATGATATTGTGAAAATAGATCCTGTCGTGCAGGGTTCTGATTTTAAGGAAATTAATAAGGAAAGCCTTTCCGGCATTGATGTGTGCATTGACTTTACAACCCCTTCGGTTGTTTTTGATAATGTAAAGAAAGTTGTTTCATTGAAAAAGAATTTAGTAATAGGCACAACAGGTTGGTATGACAAACTGGATGAAATGAAATCCATTACAAATGGAATTGGCTGTTTGTGGAGTGGCAATTTTAGCATTGGAATGAATGTTTTTTTTCATTCCGTGAAAGAAACTGCTAAAGTAATGAATAATTTGCCTGAATATGATGCTGCTGTTTATGAGATTCACCATAACCAGAAAAAGGATTCTCCTGGGGGAAGCGCGCAGATAATTGGGAAGATTATTTTGGATAATATGTCGCGTAAGAAAAAAATTGTTTCTGACAGGTTTGCTGAGAGGAAACCCCAGCCTGATGAGTTGCATGTTGCAAGCGTAAGATGCGGTTCTATTCCCGGAACGCATACGGTGTTGTTTGATTGCCCTGTTGATACGATTGAATTGAAGCATGTTGCGCGGGGAAGGGAAGGTTTTGCTTTTGGTGCAGTTCTTGCTGCAGAATTCATTAATGGAAAAAAAGGTTTTTATTGCATTGATGATTTAATGAAAGAAATAATTGAAAAAAAATAATTTTAGGAAAGAGAAACTTTGAGGTGTTTGGCATGGTTGAAAAAATGTTTAAAGGGGTTTTTACTGCGATAGTTACTCCTTTTAAAAAAGATGAGAGTGTTGATTATGATGCTTTAGGAAAATTAGTTGAATTTAATATTAAGAATGGTGTAAGTGGGATAGTTCCTTGTGGTACAACTGGAGAATCCCCTACTTTGAGCCATGAAGAGCATATGAAAGTAATTGAATTTGTTATAAAGAAAGTGAATAAACGTTGTTTGGTAATTGCTGGTACTGGAAGTAATTGTACAAGGGAAGCAATTGAGCTTACAGAGCATGCTGAAAGAGCTGGTGCGGATGCGGTTCTTGTCGTTAACCCTTATTACAATAAACCAACGCAAGAAGGATTGTATAGGCATTTCAAAGCTATTGCTAATTCAATAAAAATTCCTTTAATTGTTTATAATATTAAGGGAAGGACTGGGGTTAATGTTGATACTCCTACATTAATGAGGATAGTAAATGATTGCCCGAATGTGCTTGGAGTAAAAGAAGCTTCAGGGGATATGAATCAAGTAAAAGAGGTTTTAGCAAAGAGGCCTGAAAGGTTTTGTGTTTTAAGCGGGGATGACAATATTGCTTTTGAGCTTGTTAAGAATGGGGGGCAGGGAGTAATCAGCGTTGCTTCAAATGTTATTCCTGATAAAATGGTTGAATTGATGAAATTGGCTCTTAATGGAAAATTTGCTGAAGCTGAATTATTAAATAAATCTTTACTTCCTTTTTTTGAAGCAGAATTTATTCAAACAAACCCTATTCCAATAAAATATATGGTTGCTCAGAGAAAAATGTGCGAAGAAATTTATAGGCTTCCAATGTGTGAAATGAGTAAAGAATATAAGGAAAAAGTTCTTTTGGTAATGAAACAATTAAATTTACTTTGATTATTTTGTTGGTGGTTTGGTGGCAAAAATTAATTCAAATTATGATAAACTGATTGCAGGTTATTTATTTCCTGAAATAGCTAAGCGCACTAAAATTTTTGCTGAAAAAAATCCTTCAATACAAGTAATGCGTTTAGGTATTGGAAACACCACTGAACAATTACCTCCAACAATAATAAAAGCGCTTCATGAGGGGGTTGAAAAGTTAGCTAATGTAAAAACTTATTTTGGTTATGGGGATGAACAGGGAAATAAAAATTTAAGGGAAGCGATTGTTGGTTATTATAAAAAAATGGGTATTGAATTATTGCCTGATGAGGTATTTGTAAGTGACGGGGCAAAGTGTGATGTGGCGAATATCCAATCTATTTTTTCACAAGAAGCAATTATTGCGGTTCAGGATCCAGTTTATCCTGTTTATGTTGATACAAATGTTATTGCGGGAAGAACTGGTGCTAATATTTATGGAAAATATGAAGGACTAATTTATATGCCTTGT
>JBAZKP010000013.1:0-7762 GCA_041650735.1 archaeon
CTATTCCAAGTTCTTTAGCTTTTTCTTTATCAACATTATCTACTCCTACTCCTGCTCTCCCAATTATTTTCAATTTTCCTGTTGCTCCGCTCTCAATTACCTTGCTTGTAATTTTTACTCCGCTCCTGATAACAAAAGCATCATAATTAGGGGCAAGGGAAACAAGTTCCTCTTCTTTCAAATTAAACTTTGATTCAACTTCAAGCCCGGCATCTTTCAAAATACTAATAGTTGTTTCACTAACAGGATCCGTTACCAATACTTTTGCCATTTTCATCAACCCCATCTAAAAATATGTCCAATAAATTGCGTCTTTTATAATTTCATTTCTTCCGCCAAACAATCCAAATAATTTCTTAATTCGCCCACAGTAAGATTCCCCATGTGTGGTATTCTGAACGTATCATTTTTCCCTGCAGCAATCAATCCTTCATTCAGTTTCCTGTACCCTGCATCCATCACATATCCTCTTAGTTTAACTTTTTTCTTTACTTCATCAAGATTAATTTTTTTGGTATTCTCAATGCAAGTAACCGTTGTTGATCTATACCCTTGCTCCGCAAACAAATCCAATCCTTTTCCTTTTGCCCATTTTTGTGTTTCCCTACTCATATCTTCATGTCTTTCATAAACATTTTCAATTCCTTCAAGTATCATTCTCTCTAATTGCGCTCTTAACCCAAAAATAAGCCCAACAGCAGGAGTGTATGGTGTTTGCTTTGTATCATATTCTTTTGCCAATTCAACAAAATCAAAATAATATCCTCTTCCTTTCACTCCCTTCGCTTTCTCCAATGCCTTTTCACTTACACTTGCAAAGCTCAATCCTGGAGGCAAAGAAAAACATTTTTGTGAACTAGTCAAACAAACATCTAGTCCAAGCTTATCCACCTCTACTTTTGCTCCGCCCATAGAGGAAACCGTATCAACCAAAACCAATGCTCCGCTCTCTTTGATTATTGGTGCTAATTCATCTAAATGATTCATTACTCCTGTAGAGGTTTCATTATGAGTTAAGCAAACCGCTTCAAATTTTTTTTCTGAAAGTTTTTTCTTCAAATCCTCTCCCTTAATTCCTTTTCCAGCCTCAGTGTGCAGTACCTCAACCTCTTTTCCGCATCCTTTTGCAATATCCGCCCATTTTTTTCCGAATGCTCCGCACTCGCAAACTAAAACTTTTTCATTAACACAATTCCTTATCGCTCCCTCCATTAATCCGGAGCCAGAACTAGTTGAAACAAGTACCCTGTTTTTTGTTTGGAAAACTTTTTGTAAATTAGAAGAAACTTCTCCAAATAATTCCTGAAATTCTTTTCCTCTATGCCCAATCATTTCCTTATTCATTGCGCGCATAGTTTCTTCAGAAACACTTACTGGTCCTGGAATGTATAGCCTCAAAACACCAACCCCTATTTGTTTTGTTTTTGTATTAATCAATTCTTAATGTTAACTCTTTTATTTTTTTGCTCTGCACATATTGGAAAGAACCGTTAAAGTGTTCATTAACCTCAATTCTAATAGTTTGAATACTTTTATTAGCAGTAGGCCTTGGATAAATATGGTAATAATCCCTCAAATGTTCTCCTGCCTTGAATGCAGTTATTTTTTTGCTCTGCACATTCATTCTTCCGCCTTTATCAAACGCAAGCATATCCCCCGCATGAATCTCTATTGAAACCATTTGGTCCTTATTTGTATTATTATTCAACTCAATCATTAATTCCACTGGTTCTCTTCTTGCAAGAACCATTCTAATAGGGCTAAGTTCCGCTCTCAAATCAATCATATAAATCACCGACTCTTATCAAAGAATTTATCTAAGTAAATACGGGGTTCTTATTAAGCTTTTTCCCAAACCCCTAATTATGTATAGTTAATTTTTTTTATTAAATTTTTTTTCACTGAACTTTTTTAAACTCTTCTCAACTCTTTTTCTTCATGGCTAAATTAAGTACAAACCAGTTGCTTGGAATAATTTTGCTCATAGCAATAGCACTTCCATTCATCCCGGTGATTAATTCACTCGCTGATATTGGAAGAATAGCAATATTCCTTGTAGCCCTTTTCCTTCTAATTAAAGGATGAATCCTTAAAGTCTTTATATATCTTGCTGGCAGGGTTTAAATAGTTAGCAAATTTAATTTGTTTCATGTCCCCTCATGCACAAGGCACGTTAGAGTATTTGGTGGTTATTGCTGTTGTTGTGGTTATTTCTTTGGTTGTTGTGGGTTTATTGGTTACTCAGACTGATTCTGCTTCTAGTGTTTCTTCTTCTGCTTTTAGGGTTTCTCAGGTTTCTGGTTTGATTAGTGTTAGTGAGGCTGTGGTGGGTGTTGATGGGAATGGTTTGGTTACGTTGACAAATAATTCTGGTGGAGCTTTAACTGTTACTAAGATTAGTGTTGGTGGGATTGATTCTAATTATTCTGATGTGGGTGTTTATCAGGGTAGTGAGAGGGTTTTTTCTTTGAGTGGTTTGGGTTCTGGTTGTTCTTGTGTTGGTTTTGAGGGGCAGACTAAGACTTGTGAGGTTATAATTTTTGCTGAATCGGAATATGGTTTAGAGAAACAATTTCCTGTTAGTGTTTTGGTGAATTGTGTATCAAGTGCAACAGCAACTAATCCTTCTATTGTTGTTCAACCAGTTACTGAATCTGGTGGAGAATCAACTCAATTGCCTTTGATTAGTTTTGTTGATCCAACCCCTGCTGATGGGAATTCAACAACGAATACGTATGTTGATGTTAATGTGAGTATTACTAGTGCTCCTGATTTGAATGAATTTATTTGGAATTGGAATGATACAAATTATTCCCTTTACGATGATTCCTTAGTTTTAATGTTGAATTTTGATAATGTTTCCGCTTTAGATGAAAATTCTACTAATGTTACTGATGTTAGTGAGTATGAAAATAATGGAACAGTTAATGGGGCAACTTGGATTTCTGGTGGGAAATATGGTGGGGCATATAGTTTTGACGGAACAAACGATTATATATCTGCTCCAGATAATACACCTTTTGAGAGTAATCCTGCTGCTGATGGTTCAATTTCTATGTGGATAAAAACATCAAGTACAGGTAATTATCAAAACCTTATTGGTAATAGAGTGGGAGAAACTGGTTGGTTTCTTATGTTTATGGGTAATCCTGATTTAGATTTTAGTCTTGAACAAGGTAGTTGGTCTAATTATATTCAAGTAAGGACCAATGGGGGCGGCGCAAGAGATGGTAGTTGGCATCATATTGTTTTGGTTTGGAATGGTTCAGAAGGTATTGATCCAGCAAATGGTCATATATATTTAGATAGTTTGGAATTAAGTCACACAGGGGACAGTAGTGCGGGAACGGTTACAGATGTGTCAACTGCTGCACCATTAACTATTGGGGCTACTTCAGATCCATCAATTTATTTTAATGGCTTTATCGATGAAGTTCATATTTATAATCGTGCTCTCTCCGTAACTGATGTTAATCAACTCTATTACTCTAATTTAAGAAAATATGATACTGATAAATGGATTTTTGATTCTAATCAGCAGAATCTTTCTGCTGGAGATTATAATTACCAAGCATTTGTTAGTGATGCAAATGTAGGTTCAAATCAAACTGAGGAAAGAAGTGTGACAATAGTGGATGCGTGTCCTGCTACTGGTGGCACAGAAACTATTGTTGGTGATTATTGTATTCATACTTTTTTGAGTAGTGGAACATTCACTGTGCCAATGGGTACTCTTGATGCGAACGTGCTTATTGTTGCTGGCGGGGGCGGTGGAGGCAGGTGGGCAGCAGGTGGTGGTGGTGGGGGCGGAGTAATTTCAACAAGTTTGGAAGCATCCGGTGAAAATACAGTTGTTGTTGGTGCTGGCGGAGCGGGTGCAACTACTGAAAATTATGGGTATGATGGTTCAAATTCTTCTTTTGGTTTATTGGAAGCAATAGGCGGTGCTGGTGGAGGAGAAGCATATTGGGGATGTTCTAGCAGATCTGGCGGTAGTGGAGCTGGAGGAGCATCACAATGTAATAGCGTAGCTGGGGGAAGTGGAACCGCTGAACAAGGAAACAATGGGGGTTATGGAGGACCCGGAACAGGTAGTGCTGGTAGCGGGGGTGGAGGCGGAGCTGGAGCAGTAGGTGCGGATTCTTCCGGAGGCAATGGCGGTAATGGTGGTATTGGTTTTGAAAGTGATATTAGCGGAGCTACTTATAGCTACGGTGGCGGTGGGGGCGGTGGTGGAGATGATGGTGCTGGTGGAGGAACAGGTGGAACCGGCGGTGCTGATGGTGGGGGTAATGGGGGAACTGGAAATACAATAGCTCCAACAAATGGGATAGCAAACTCTGGCGGGGGCGGTGGAGGGGATGGAGTGCATCTTCCAGCCGGTGGTGGAAATGGCGGTTCAGGTATAGTAATTGTGCGTTATGCGAAAGTAAGTTGATTAAATTTTGAAATATTTTTTTATTTGAAATTTTTTTTCAAACCCTCATAAATAAATACTTCTTTGATTAATAAAAAGTAAGGAAAAAGAGTTTTTCCTTTTTTTAAGGTGTGTTTTTATGATTCCTGAATCAGAATTAATTAGGAAAGAAATTACTTTGCGCCAGGTTGATTTGCCTGCTTCCGTTACTTTGACAAAAAAATCTTTGCTCCGCTGGTCTTGTCTTTCTCTTGGATTAATTTCTCCAAAAGAATCCCGTGATAAAGGCTTTCTTGTTTTTGATGCTTTATTCACTTTTCTTTTTACAAAAAAGCAATTTCCCTCTACCCTTGATTTAATGAATTTTATTAAGGAAAAAAACTCCGTGGAAATGAGCGAGAAACTTATTCGTTATCATTTGAACAGAATAATTGATTTAGGTATTATTCAAAGAGAGGGATTGGTTTACAAAATAAATTCTTCTCCAAGTGCAGAACAAAGAGATTCCTTAAAAGAATCCTTTAATGCTTGGACAAAAAAAATGGTGGAAGAGGAAACAAAAAAAATAGCTGACACTTTAGAGAAATTACAGAAAATGTATGAAGAAAAACAGTAAAGAAATCCTCCAATAGTTTGCTTTTTATAGTTCTTTATTCTATTATTTCAAGAATATAAGGTGTTTCTTTGTCTGCGCAGAAAAAAATGGCTTATGAGGCTTCTCCCGGAGAGCTTTATCGTGGCATAACAGATGTTTCAGAGAATTTTGAAGGTGAAACAAAAAATGTTATTGAGCGTGACCCTGATTTTGTTTTGTATTGCAAAAAAATGAATAAACAATTCAAAGGAATTGGTAGGGGCGCGGTTTTTGATGAAAAACACAAGGAAGCAGTTGATTTTCTTGGCTGGCATTTAACCGCTGAAGAATTAATGGCTGGAGTAAAAGGAACAGTTATTGTTGGGGCAATTCCTGCAGTTATTTTTGTAATAATTCTTTTTTTGTTTGGATTTGGTTTAACTATTGGTAATAATGAAATAATTCCAATAACTTTTCTTTTAGATGCTTTTGGCGAATCCGCTTTCACTGTTTTCCTTGTTCTTTCTCTTGGATTATTTGGGATAATTGGTTTCATTGCTTTCTATATTTACAATTACCCTATTAGCGTTGCTGATGATGAAAAAAACAAAGCTCTTACTTATGTCCCTGAAATGGTTGGCTATTTAATAATGTCAATGAAATTAGTTCCTAATTTAGAAAAATCAATTGAGTTTTCTGCTAAGCATGGTAAGGGAAAAGTTGCTGATGATTTCAAAAAATTAATTTGGGATTTCCAAATAGGAGTTTATTCCTCTATAAGTGAAGGCTTGGACATGATGGCTCTTCATTGGGGAAAATACTCTACTGAACTAAAAGAAGCTTTAATGAAGATTCGTGCCTCTGTAATGGAGCCAAGCGAATCAAAGCGTTACCAAATCCTTGATAAAACAATGATGGATGTGCTTGATAGTGTTAAAGAAAAAATGGGGGATTATGCTCGTTCATTAAACCAGCCTTCAGTAATGCTCTTCTACATTGGAGTGCTTCTCCCCTTATTATTAGTAATAATTCTCCCTGTTGGCTCTGCTTTCACCAGTTTCCCTTTTGCTACTCCTCCTGTGTTGATATTTATTTATTGTTTTATGATTCCAATGATTGCTTATAGTTTTGCTAAAAGTGTGGTAAAAAAAAGGCCTCCGACTTATGAACCCCCTGATATTAACGATAATTATTCTTCTTTACCAAAAAAAGGGTATATGTTGTTTGGTTCAGGAATGATTAATACAAAATTAATTTTTGTTCTAATCCTCATAATTGGTTTTAGCATTTCTTATTTCTTGTCCTTAGAAGGATTTCCTCCTAAAGACCTTTTCCCTAAAGATGCAGAAGGCCAGTATTCAATCCCTTTGCAAATAATTCCTGCTGATAAACAGTGGAGTGAAGTATTCCAGAAAGATGGTCCTAATTATTATCAAAAAGTTGCTTATGATTTATATTTCGTTCAAATAACAGACCCTTTATTTGGAGGCGGAATAAGGGAGGGGGAATTTTATAAATCTCTGCTTAAGCAGGGTGTTGACGAGGATACAGCTGAGAACCTTGCTTTTAAGAGGTTACTTGATATTACAAGTAAACCAAGTAATGATCCAACAAAATATATTTTTTGGGCTTGTGCTTTGCTTACAATTGTTTGTGCTTTTTGTTTCTTATTATATTATTCAAATATTTATAAACGCCAGGCCCAGTTGCAAGTAATTCAAATGGAGGATGAATTCAAGGAATCGATGTACATGATTGCTTCTCGTATGGGTGAAAACAAGCCTGTTGAGAATGCTTTAAAACAAGCAAAAGATTTTTTACCAAATTTATTGATTAGTAAAAGAATTTTTGGTAAAACAGTGGAGAATATTGAATTAATGGGTATGCCTTTGGAAACAGCTGTTTTTGATCCTGTTTATGGGGCAATGAAAGGAATTCCTTCAAAGGTTCTTACAACCGCAATGCGTCTTCTTGTTGATTCTGTTTCTTTAGGTGTTGAGGTTGCTGCTCGCACATTAATGTCCTTATCTTTGCAAATGGAGAACATGGATAAAGTAAATAAATCCTTGAAAGAAATGGTTTCTGATGTCACAACCACAATGCAAACAATGGCTCTTTTTATTGCTCCAATGGTTTTAGGTATTACCACTGCATTGCAAAAAGTAGTTATAATGACTCTTTCACAAGTAGTTGCTTCTCCTGACATGGAAACAGGTTCAGGAGTATCTGATGTCACAGGCTCGGCAGGGGGAATGAACATGGAATTATTTAAGATAAGCATTGATTCTTTCAAATCATTTGCTACTCCCTTGCTTTACATGCTAATAATAGGAATTTATGTTGCAATGATAGTAATAATCCTCACTTACTTTACAACAAAAATAAAGGAAGACAATGAATTGCTTTTCAGAATAAATCTAGCAAAATCCTTGCCAATAGCAATGGCTGTTTATTTGGTAACCACAATAGCAGCTAATTTGGCGATAAGTGCAATAATGTAAAATGGTGTGTACAAATGAAAAGAAAATTATTGAAAAAAAAAATGCTTTATGGTTTGCTTAGTGAGAATGCTGGTCAAGCTGAAACAGTTTTTCGTTTAATGATTGATTCAATTGTTGGGTTAGTTATTCTTGTAATAATTCTTTCATCAATTGCTTATTTCAATGAGCAAGTAATTATTAATTCAAAAATTGAATTAAAGAATCTTGTTATGTCTGCAGCGAATTCTCCTGATGGCGAGGTTTTGGTGTCAAAAGAACTTTCTTTTGCTC
>JBAZKP010000014.1:0-4421 GCA_041650735.1 archaeon
TTGGAGAAAGTTTGGAGACAGAACAAGTGCCAGGAGCAACAGTGCTTGTAGGAACCTCAGTACTAGTTTTTGAATCATCACCTGAAACAACAGGGTTAGTTGTATTAGTACTATCTTTTGTAGTGTCCGTGGTACCATTATTTCCTGTATTAGTAGTATTATTATTCCCTAATAATAAAGGATTTTCATCAGCAAAAGAAGCTGTGTTATAGGAAGCTTGCTCTAAAGAGTAAGCAAAAGCAGGGTTTGAGAGTAAGAGGACAAGCAAAATAAGGCCAGTGAAAAAGCCCCTAAAAAAGTCCTTGTTTAAAGCACCCATCCAACCACGCAAAATAACTTATTCACTAGAAAATATTGTCTTTTTGTAAATATAAACCCTTTCCTTGCCCTAATTAAAACAAAATAATCATTGGTAAGCCTTGTAATGAACCATAAAAAATGAAAACAAACAAACCCAAAGGCACCCAATTAAATGCAAATATAAACAAGAACAGGAAAACAATTGAAGCAATTAACACCCCAATAAATTGTTTTACCCAAGAAGCTTTTTTCTTGGATTTACGTGTTTCCTTTACGGTCATAAACAAGCTGGCAACTAACTCAAAAAACAACAAAATAAGGGAAAGTATTATTGAAGAAACAAATATTCTTAAACACGCAATTAATACAAGCAAAATATTTTCAATCAAAGTATACTCAATTTCAGGGTCACGAATAGGGGCAATTGAGGCGCCAATAATCATAAAATAAATATAAATAATAAGCAGAATAGCAAATGAAAATAGGAAATTAAAAACAAAACAAGATTTCATCCAAGAAAGAGAATATTTTTCCGCAATTCTTTCCCTCACAGGAGCAAATAATTTATAGCCAATAAATGAAATTATTGAAACTAGGATAAGCAACTTTGAAAAAGAAACTATTCCTGACAAGATTAAACCAATATCCATCATGAAAATAATGAATTAATTAGTATAAAAGAATTGCTTTCACTAAAAGAGGATAAAAATTCATTGCATTTCAAACAAGGCAGACTATTTTCAACTCAAAAAAAATAAAAAAAGAGAGCTTTTCAGCTCTCATTAGAAAAAGAATTATTTTTTCAAAATTATTTCTATTGAAGAAATTTTTAATGGTCTTCCATCCTGTGTTACTACTTCTTCAGTGGAAATATTTATGTCAACAATCTTTACAGTTGTATCCCTGTTTCTTACAATCTCAGCAACATCAACTGCTCGGGAAATAGATTTACCTCTTGCTTTAACAATAACCTCTTTAGCACCCATACCAAATTGGGTTACTACTGCAAGAACATAAGCCATAGCCTCTTTTTTTCCAATATAAACAAAGTTTCCTATTGGTACCTGCGGAGCCTCAACCTTTGCTTCCTTGATTTCCTTTGATTCTTTGACTTCCTTTGCTTTAGTTTCTTTCTTTTCTGCCATGTTTGATTCCTCCAAGAAATTAATCAAAACAATTAGAAAAAAAATGATTTAAAAACCAATCGGGAAAATCAAGCATGGCAAAAATTCAGCAATAAATCAACAGGACCTGTTTTCCCATTTCAAAGTAGGAAAGCTTACTCCTTCGCAAATATTCCATACATTAACAAAATCCCAAGTGGATGCGCCAGCAGTATAAACACCATGCGCTGAATTATAGAAAGCCAATCTATTACCTTCATTGTAATCAACATTCTCACTAGTACTTCCAATAGCATAAACTGGCCCGGCACCTGTCCACCAACCACAATTAGTAATTACTGCGCCTTCTTCTTTAGCCCCAATTAATCCCCCTATGGATGATCCACTGCCAACCACAGAGCCTAGAGAATAAGAATTGGTTGTTGTACTTAAACTGTCAGCATAAAAAATTAATCCACCCACATCATAACCAGAATTTACATTAACATCTGCATAGCAATTAGTGATGAGCGCACCGGAATAACCATTATAACCAGATAATCCTCCAGCACTATAATATGTTCCAGAACCAGTATTTGTTACAGTGCCAGTAACATAGCAATTAGAAATAGTGCCTCCTTCATTCTGACCTGTTAATCCCCCTAACTGCCCTAACGAAGCACTGCCGGATACACTTACTCCAGTAAGATAACACTCGTTAATAGTGGAGTACCTGTTAATTCCAACTAATGCTCCTGTCCACATATTACCGGTTATTGTTGGATCAATCAAACCAACATGCTGGATTGTTGCACCATTTATAGAACTAAAAAGACCGACAAAGTAAATGTCCCTATTAATGAAAAGACTTGTTATAGTATGATAATTTCCATCAAAAGTTCCAGTAAATGAATATGTTGGAGGATGCCAGCCAGCATCATTAGGCCCAACGGGCTCAAAACCTGCTCCACCATTATACAACGCTCCGCCAGAATGAGTATCATCATAACAATTCACATCATTCATTAAAATATAATCACCATCTAAATTCAAATTCATCTCTTGCAACTGCAAACAATTATTTATCTGATAAGCATTAGCATCAACGGATAAAGTATAAGTAGAAGAAGCGTTTCCTGAATTACTCCACTCATCAACACAATTAACATCCCACAAATAATTAACATCACTTAAATTGTAAGAAATAGAATTTACTCCCAAAACAGGAACAATATTATTAACATCAATTCCATCAATCAACAAACTACAACTATTAATATCAGATGCATCCCAAACATTAAAATCAAAACTCACAGTAGAACTATAATCCCAAAAATTATTATCCTCAGGAGACAACAAAAAAACCAAAGGAACATTACTCTCAGATTCAGGTTCAATAACCAAAGCAGAATCTTTAGCTATAACATCAGGGACACATTCAACACTTACATTAGCAATAAATTCTTTCTCTAAACCGTATTCTGATTCAGCATAAATTATTACTTCACAAGTCTTGGTTTTTCCTTCAAAACCAACACAAGAACAACCAGAATTAACATCACTCAAAGAAAAGGTTTTTGTTTCACCCTGAGCCAAAGAAACATCAGCATAACTAACCTCTTCTCCCTCAACAGCAAGTTTAGTAACAACCAATAATCCACCAGAACTATTACCTAAAGTAATCAAACCATCCCCTCCCGCATCAACAACAGCCTCTGAAATGCTAATTGCGCCAGAAGACTGAGAAATCCTAGAAGAAACAGAACCAATATTAGAAAAAGAATCAAAACTATTGGATATTAAACCAACAACAACCAAAGACAAAACAACAATAACCCCAACAATAACCAAATACTCTATAGTACCTTGAGCAACTGATTTTTCGCTAAAAAAACTAATTCTTTGAAAAATTGATTTCATAAAACCTACAAGGAAAAATAAGGTTTTAAACAATATAAATATTCCTAATGAATAAAATTGCAAATCAACTAAGAAAAAACAAATATAAGGATAAATACAAATAAATACAACTAAAAACTTAATTTAATCTGTATTAGAATATCAGTGTTTCTTATGATGAGTCTAATTTATGTTTTCTTTATTTTAGGCAGTTTTCCTATAGGGTACCTGCTTTTAAGGACAGGATTCCCCTTAGCGCAAAACCTTTCAGGATTAAAAAAAATAGGGATTAGTTATTTAATAGGGTTAATTATTTTTGGGACACCAATCTTTTTCCTTAATTTTTTTGAAATAAATGAGAATTATTTTTTTGCAGTATGCTTTGTTTTTCTCACAATGGCTTTCATAATCCTTTATGCAAAAAGAATTACTTTCAAAGAAACTGATCCAAAAATTATTGAAGAAAAAAAGAATATTAAGGGGATTCCTAAAATTACTGGAGGGACAAAGGAGGAGCAGAAAAAAATTGTTTTTGAACAAGGATTAATGGTTAAGTCAAATAAGAGAGAAGGGGAAACAAAAAAGCAGGTTTTTAAAGAAAAAGAAGATAATATACTCAAAGTAATTGAAAGGAAGACAAAAGAAATTGAATCAGAAACAAGGGAAAAAGAGAAGAAAGAAGCTCTCAAAAAATTAAGGAATTTTGCCCAGCAAGTAAAGTCATCCGATTCGAGAAAGAAAAAAACTGAATTGGATAAGGCAAACGAAATGAATGAAATTGAAGAGGATTTGCTGAATAATCTTGAAGAAATAGATGAGATTAAATAAAGATGATTTCATATGCCTGAGAATGTTCCAAGAAGAATGATGCGTTTTTACAGGAATGCTGAGCAAAAACAGCTAGATGAAGATAAGGAATATGGAAAAGAAGATTTTGTTGCCCCTAACGGCAGGCCTATTTTAAGTGAAATTCCTTCCATGAGCTATGAGGATCTCGAGCTTGATAAAAAAAATTATGAAGAATTAAAAAAAATTCATGAAAAAAACCTTGAAGAAAAACTCGCTTTAAGTGAAGTAGAGAATTTTAAGAACAGGCATAACAGATTGCCTACAAAAGAA
>JBAZKP010000015.1:0-4061 GCA_041650735.1 archaeon
TTCTCTTTCCTGTTTCAAGATTTGTCTCCTAGTTTTTAGCAATGTGGAAATGCTTTCAAGTGTTTCAAATGAAGGGAAAAAAACTATTGTATTTCCAGGTACTTTGGAAATTATTTTATCAACCATTTGGGCTATTTGGTTGTATTGCTCCGCGTTTCTAGCAGTGTATTTCATCGTGGTTTTTTCTACAAACAAATTCAATCTATTTTCTTTCGGAAAAGGACTTTTGTATTCTTTCATCAAAATTTTTGAATTAACATTATGTTTAACCATGTTTTTTTGCTGTTCTCTTAATTCGTGTGCGCTTACAGCAAATCCTCTGTTATGTAACGCACTTTGTTCATCTTTTTTTCCTTGCTCCGCAAATATTTTTTCATTTTCATTATTTATTTGTGATATTCCTAGTACATCAGAATACATTTCTAGTGGGAGTAAGGTTCCTGACATTAAAACAACTGAATGCACTTTTTCTAATACTTCTTTAGCTATTTCTGATGGATCTAATGGGTATATTCCTATTCCTAAAGCATTTTTTCTCTCGATTACATGCAGGGTGTGTTTTTTTTCTTTTATTAATTCGTAAAGGAATTCGCCTAAAACCAGTAAAAATGAATTCTCTGTATTGTTTTTTTCCATGAATTTTAACGCGGTTTCTTCTATTTGTTCTAATCCTTGTCTTGCTATTTTTTTTAAAAAATCCATTTCTTCAGGAATAAGAACAGCACTGGAATTACTTAGAGAAAGTTTTTTTCCTAACTTAGTGATTTCTTTTTCAATGTCTTTTAACAAGAACTCTGTTTCAAATGCTCCCACATTTTTTGATTCCTTCATTGCTTTTTCTAATCCATTTACGTCAAAGCTTCTAGCCATCATATCTCTTAGTCTTTCAGGAAAATTGTGTGCCTCATCTATAATCAAAATAATGTCCTCTAATTGTATTTTTGTTTGTCCTAAAATATTGTCTCTAATATCTTCATGAAAAAGATGTGAATAATCTCCTACCACTAAATGCGCATTCTTAATCATTTCAAGGGTTATTTCATAGGGGCATAGTTCTTTGAAAACACAACTCTCTTTTATGTATAAGTATGATTTGTTGTATTCTTGCAAAATTTCTCTTTTCCTCCTGTTTGCAATCGTTTTTTGTTTTAAAGTATATCCTTTTGTGTTTCCATAAAACTTACATGCCTTATCTTTTTTTCTTTTCGCACACATTTCATAAAAACCTGTTCCTGTTCTTGAGAGAAAAGGGTCAATACACATTTGTTTTCTTCCAACCAAATCAACCGTTTTTACTCCTAAATCAAATTTTTCATTCATTAAATTAGCGGTTTCTAATACTATTTCGTGTTGAGATATTTTTGGGGTTAGGAAAAAAACTTTTTTATTATTCTCTAATGCATAACTCAGAGCAGGGGCTAGAGTTGAAACAGTTTTTCCTAATCCTGTGGGAGCGTGTGCCAAAAAAATTTTTTCCTTTGCCACCGCATCCATAACATCAGCAACAAGGGCTTGTTGTTCTGCCCTAACCTTTTCATAAGGAAAATAAACCTTCATGTTAAAGGGAAAGCAAAGAGGGCTTTTAATTATTTGTAAAGCAAATTGCCGGTGTAATAATCAGCGAGTTTTTCTAAGATTCCTTTTTGGAAACTTGTATGTTGACCAAGTTAAATTCATTCTTTTTCCTAGGGGGGCTTGATGAATAATATTATTTTGTATTTTTCTTTTAGCAAAATAATTTACTCTTGCTTTGTCTCCATCAACTATAGCTACTACTCCTCTTTTTTTTAATATGGGCGCAACATAATTCATGTGTTGTTGTTCAAAATGAAGTCCTCTTGCAGGAACCAATACTAAATCAGCTTTTCGTTTTGATTTTCCTACGGGTAAATCGAATAAATAATTGTGGTGAATATCTGAACAGATTCTTAATTGAATATCTTTTCCATTTATACGTACTTGTGGGAAACCCTTTATTTTTTCCGCACGCGCAACCCACCTAGTCAATAATTTGTGTACTTCTGAAGACTTCTTTGGAGCGTTATGACCTAAGATAAGCGAGTCATATACTTGGAGACTGTGTCCTTTTCCTTCTGGTATCCTATAAAGTTTTGGATAAACAAACCAAGGTTTTTTTCTTGAAGGAGTAACTATGTATCCTGTGTTTGAAATAGACCTTGCATTTGTTGGTTTTCCTATTTTTTCTATTACTGAAAAGAAAGCAAATGCATTGCCATGCTGTGCCAGCAACTTGTTTATTCTTGAAACAAACATTTTTCCCTCTGTTCTTGGGATAGCTTTTTCTCCAAGAACTGCTTCAGGAAAAACAAAAGCGATGGGTCTTCCAATATATTTTTTTATTTCTTGCCTTATTGCTTGAAAAACTTCTCCTTTTGTCAAATCTTCTCTTGGTGTAAAAGCAATTACTTCTATAGGAAATTTTTTCTTAGGATTCATGTTATTCACAAAAATACTGTATTTAAGTACTTAATAAAAGTTAGTAATATAAAAAGCATAATAAAATTAGAAGCACATTAAATTATAGAGGGCCAAATGTTGGAATTACTTTTTCAATGATTAAACAAAAATTCGGCAAAGAAGTTGTAAACAGAAATTCTATTTCACAAACTAATGAAGTTTTGTTAAATTTAAGATTAGGGTGAATTAATCTACAATACCCGCGTGAGTGAAAAAGTTAAATACTTTGAAAGCAGTATTTGTTTTATGGTTTTAGGAAAAAAAGCACTTATTTCTGATTTAAGAAAAAAAATGGTAAATGCTAGTGTTAAGAGTTTGAAGCAAAGAACTTTTTCTAAACCAAGGCTTGGAACAAGAGGGGCGAGTGGTCCTAGGGGTTTATGGATGAGGGAGCAAATGGTTAATCGAATAAATAAAATAGCTTCTGATTCAAGGAAGCCTTATTATAATTTAGCTAATAGGGTTTCAAGGATTCTTTCTAAAGCAAGGGCTGAACAGCTTTCTGTAGAAAATTTTCCAACCGAAATGCAGGCTCTAAATAATGTAGTGATTAAATTGATTAAGTGGGATAATTCGTTAAGAAAACCTAATTCAATTCCTAAGCCGATAAAGCTTACTCCGCTAGAAGATAGTGCTTTAAGGATTTTTGAATTCCAGTGAAACTTTATTCCCTAAGTTTCGTTAATCCATTCACACAATTCTTTATGCGCCTTGTTAAGGTGTGCGAAAAGACTTACCCTATCTAAGAAGATAGAGTAGAGACTTTACCTTAGTTTTGTTAATCCATTTACACAGTTTTTTATTTCTCCATTTTTTAGTGCTAAAACTATTTGCTCTGCAACCTCTATCCCGACATTTTCTTGTGCTTCGAGAGTTGATGCACCTAAATGGGGAGTACAAAAAACTTTTTCATGCATTATAAGTTCTTTATTCAGTGGTGGCTCTTCATTGTAAACGTCTAGTCCTGCGGAAGCAACTTTTCCTTCATTAAGTGCTTTCAAAAGAGCGTTTTCATCTATTACTCCTCCACGGGCAACATTAAGTATTCTTATTCCTTTTTTCATTTCCCCAAACTCTTTATCAGAAATCATTTTTTTTGTTTTATCAGTAAGAGGAACATGTATTGTAAGGTAATCTGCTTGAGAGTATATTTCGTCTAGCTCCGCTTTTCTTACTCCAAATTCTTTAAACTTCTCATCAGGCAAAAAGGGATCATACACTAGAATATTCATTTCAAATGCTATTGCTACTTTTGCAACTTTTTTTCCTACATTTCCAAACCCAATTAATCCTAGTGTTTTTCCTTTTAGTTCTGTTCCTTCAAAACTTTTTCTATCCCATTTTCCTTCTTTCATTGATTTGCATGCTAAGTAATTTGGTCTTGCGCAAAGCATCATTAAGGCGAGTGTTTGTTCTGCAGCAGCATTAGTATTCCCAAAAGGAGTATTTTCAACAACTATTCCAAGTTCTTTAGCTTTTTCTTTATCAACATTATCTACTCCTACTCCTGCTCTCCCAATTATTTTCAATTTTCCTGTTGCTCCGCTCTCAATTACCTTGCTTGTAATTTTTACTCCGCTCCT
>JBAZKP010000016.1:0-3306 GCA_041650735.1 archaeon
TTCATCAATCGCTTATTTCAATGAGCAAGTAATTATTAATTCAAAAATTGAATTAAAGAATCTTGTTATGTCTGCAGCGAATTCTCCTGATGGCGAGGTTTTGGTGTCAAAAGATCTTTCTTTTGCTCAGGGTTTTGCCGTTGATTCAAGTGATGCGCAAGTATGGACTGGATATATTTCTGATTGCTTTAGATTTGATTCTAGATATTCTTCAGTTGAAATAAGCAGTGATTTTAAGAAAGCTGAGTTTTTGCAGAATCTTCAGACAAAGGTTTATGCTCAATGCGTATCCCAGTCCTGTGATCCTACCAATCAGAAAAATGAATGTTGCGTTGATTGCATAATTTCTTTTGGCAAGCAAATACAATAACTTTTAACCCAAACAAAGAAAGCAAGTTTAAATACTACTTTGCTCTCTTTATTGCAGGTGATTTAATGCTTGGTAAGAAGGGACAGGCCTCTAGTGTTTTTGAGTTGATGATTGCTGGTGTTGTTGCATTTGCTATTTTGATAATTCTATTGACTATAGTTTTCAAGGTTGATCCTGATGGAGGGTATAGTTCTGCAAGGGATGTTATTGGTAATTCTATTAAGGCTGCAAGTCCTTCAGGGCAAGCCACAATAGCAAATTTTAAATTAGACAAAGATGGATTAATTGGAGTTGAGGATCTTGCTGTTAAAACCAGTTTGGATGCTGATTCAATCTTTTTCTTAAAGGGTGAACTTGGTAGTAATCCTGCAATTGAAGTTTCAAGCTCTACTCCAGGAAAATCTTATATGAAATATTCTGGAACAGGAATAACAATGAGTGCAATGGTTTTGTGTAAATCAACTGCTAGTGCTTTGGATGAGTCTCTTCCATTGCTTGGCGATAAATATGATTTTACTGCAACTACTGCAATGGATTATTGTGGGGATGCAACTCCTTGCTGTGCAGTAATTCTTAAGAGACAACAATGATTTTTAGGTGGTATGAATGATGAATCAAAGAGGTCAAGCATTTAGTGTTTTTGAATTAATGATTGCAGGGGTTGTAGCTTTTGCTATTCTAATAATCCTGTTAATGGTAATAGGCGGAGTAGGAACAAGTGCGTATTCTGATGCAAAAACAGTTATGTCTAATGCATTAAAAACAGCTTCACCTTCAGGAGAAGCAACTATACAAGATTTTGTTTTAAAGAAAGATGAGTCCGTTGATACACAAGATTTGTCAACAAAAACAGATCTTGATTCAAAATCAATTTTCTTTACAATGGGTCAGTTTAGTGACTCTGATGGGATAGCTGTTGGAGACGGTACTTATGTTAAGTATACAGGATTAACTCAGAAGAAAATGAGTGGGAAAGTTATTTGCAAGCAAACAACTGATGCTCTTGATGCTGCTTTAGGAAGATTAAATGAAGGCAATACGAATTATGAGATTGGTAGTGGAGCAAGCAGTTATTGTGACCAAGTACAGCCTTGTTGTGCAATAGTGCTTACAAGACCATTGAAATAAAGTTTTTCAATTAGTTTGAAGAAAAGAAGTTTTATATACTTCTTTTCTCCTTATTCTTTTTATGAATCCTTGTTCGTTTTTCGAAAAAGAATCTGTTTTTCTTGAGGATAATGGGGATGGTAATTTTGGCATGGTTTATATGATTCTTGTTTTTGCGATAGCTGCTTTGGCTTTGGTTGTAATAGTTAAGCCTATGTTTCAACAAGCACAGAAAACTATTCCAAAAACCAAGTAAAATTAGGAATTATTTTTGGGATGACTTTAGTGGGTAAATTTATTAATGAAAGGGCTCAAGCTAGCGCTCCTTTTGAATTATTTGTTGCTGTAATAATAATGTCTTTTGTTGTTATAGTTGGCTATCAGGCACTGGAGAAAGTTAATACTGAGGTTTGCCTGAATACAGTTGATAGGGAAATGACTAAGTTTAAGGTTTCATTAGAGGACACTGTGATTAGGAAAAGCCAGAACAAGCTTTTCTTTAGTCCTGACGAGAGGTGTGTTTCTTCTAAAGGAACTGTAATGAAGATTGAGTTTGAAGATGATAAGGCTGTTTGTTCTGCAAGGTGCAATTATCCTTCAGATGGCTGTTATGTAATGACTTTTTCTAATCCTAATATTCCAAATGCTTTTAAGCAAAAATGTCTTGATTTGCCTCCTTACACTAGTTTTGTTGATGATTGTACTCCGGGGGTTGGTTATAGTGATTATATGCCTATTAATCCTATGAATGAGGGTCAGATAAAAATGGGGAGTTATGTTTTCAGCAATATTTCTCCTGCGGGGGATACTTACCCTAAAATATGTGTTTTTTACAAAGCCGGCGGCTCCTAGGGTGATTTTTGGTGCTTGGATTCATTTTAAGCAAAATGCAGATGCTTGTTTTTGCTGTAGGGATAGCAATTGTTGCTCTTCTTTTTTATGATTTTGTTTCAAGAATAGGTTTGGCTGAATCAGCTAACACCCTGCTTATTTCTAATTCAAAAATTGTTTCTGATCAAATGAATAATGATTTGCTTTGTTCAGACAAATTCACTACTCTCCCGAATGTACTTACTTATGGTTTCAGCAATGAAGCTTTTCCTTATGAATTGGAGTTTTCAAAACAAAGTTTTGGTTCAGGTGATACGATTGAAAACCTGCTTATTTTGAGGATAGTAGAACACAAATCCGCTTCTACAAAAAAAAATATTGTTGCGGCAAAAAGTGTTTCTTCAGATGCAGAGTTTATTCTTGTTGACACTGATTTTATCTCTGAGACCTCTCCTTTGGAAAAATCTTACAATGATGGTAAGAACACGGAGATTTCTCTTTATCCGAGAGCTGCATCAAAAGGTGTCCAAGCAAGTTCTCCGAACGCTTTTGTTGCTTTAAAAGAAGTGAAAGATGGTAAAAAAACTATTTACATTATCCCTTGTGCTACAGAGAAAGAACCTAATAATTGTGTACGAAATATTCTGCGTGTTGGCTGCTTATTGTTGAAACTTGACGGCAAAACGAATAGTGATGATTTAGTTCCTTCTTGTTTTAATAAATCCACCCAGGCTTCTGCCAGTTATGAAAAATCAAGGAATTACACTTGGGCTGACTGCAAAAGCCTTTTTTCTGAAGTAACAGATCCCTAAAGTTAATGCAATTCTTTTTCACCAAAAAGGTTATTAATTGCATAAGCGTTTTATTTTTGGTTCGCATGTCAAAAAAGTTTATTTCTCATAAAGGATTCATTGGTCCTATTGGGGACGATTTGCCCTCATTAATTCCTATTGTTGTTGCCCTTGTATTATTTTTCACTATTTTTTCATTAACCTTGA